>JAJQFJ010000071.1 GCA_021201185.1 Clostridiales bacterium | reverse complement strand
CCGCACCCCCGCTGCTCTGTCGCGGAAGTCTCAAGCGTTTTTTGACAGTCTCTTTACAGTTTGCAGATTGCAGATTCACAGATTCATACTGGCAAGTGCGAAGGGCGGTCACTCAACGCTTTTTTCCTGCTGTTCCCCGCCAAACCGGGACAGCGCATCCCCCTCCGGGGCATGCTCCGCCTCCGGGTGGAACACCCGCTCGAACTCCAGGGCGGACATGGTCTCATGCTCCAGCAGGAACTGGGCGGTCTGCTCCAGGGCGTCCCGGTGCTCCTCCAGAATGGCGCGACATCTCTGCTCCGCCTGGTCCAGGATGTTCCGGACCTCCTGGTCGATGGCGGCGGCGCTCTCCTCGGAGTAGCTCCGCTCCTGGCCCATGGAGCGGCCCAAAAAGACCTCGTTGCTGGCGGAGCCGTAGACCGCAGCTCCCAGCCGCTGACTCATGCCGTACCTTGCCACCATGCTGTGGGCGATCTGGGTGGCCCGCTGGAGGTCGCTGGAGGCCCCGGTGGACACATCCCCCAGCACCAGCTCCTCCGCCGTGCGCCCGCCCAGCAGGCCCACGATCTCCTCCTCCAGAGCCCGCTTGCTCTGGTAGGGCCGGTCCTCCTGGGGCAGGGAGATGGTCATGCCCCCTGCACGTCCTCTGGGGACGATGGTGATTTGGTGCACCGGGTCCTGGGTAGGCAGGAACCGCATGGTCACTGCATGGCCCGCCTCGTGGTAGGCGGTGAGCCGCCGGGCCTGGGGGGTGACCACCTGGCTCTTTTTCTCCGGCCCGGCAATGACCTTGATCATAGCCTCGTGGAGGTCTGCCATGGTGATAAAGGGCTTGTCCCGGCGGGCGGCAAGGAGCGCCCCCTCATTCATCAGGTTCTCCAGATCGGCCCCGGTGAAGCCGCCGGTGGCCCGGGCAATGACGCTGAGGTCCACATCCTCCCCCAGGGGCTTTTTCCGGGAGTGCACCTTCAAAATGCTCTCCCGGCCCCGGATGTCCGGATAACCCACATAGATCTGCCGGTCGAACCGGCCGGGGCGCAGCAGCGCCGGGTCCAGGATGTCCTGCCGGTTAGTGGCCGCCATGACGATGACGCCGGAGTTGCCCGCAAAGCCGTCCATCTCCACCAGGAGCTGGTTCAGAGTCTGCTCCCGCTCGTCGTGGCCGCCGCCCAGTCCGGTGCCTCTCTGACGGCCCACGGCGTCGATCTCGTCGATAAAAACGATGGCAGGGGCGGTTTTCTTCGCCTCGCTGAACAGGTCACGGACACGGCTGGCGCCTACGCCCACATACAGCTCCACAAAGTCGGAGCCGGAGATGGACAGGAAGCGCACCTCCGCCTCTCCCGCCACTGCCTTGGCCAGCAGGGTCTTGCCGGTGCCGGGAGGTCCCACCAGCAGGATGCCCTTGGGGATGCGTGCTCCCAGGCGGTTGAACTTCTCCGGGTCACGGAGAAACTCCACCACCTCCTGAAGCTCCGCCTTCTCCTCGTCTGCACCGGCCACGTCCTCAAAGGTGACCTTGGGGGCGTCCGGGTCGTCGTTGCTCACCGTCCGGGCCTTGCCGAACTGGGCGGGCCCTGCCCCCTGTCCCCCCTGCTGACGGGTCATCAGCCAGAACAGCAGGACGATCGCCCCCACCGTCACCAGAGAGGGCAGTATCGTCACCCACCAGGGAGTGCTGGTGTCGGGATAGTAGTAGTACTGGGTGATGATCCCCTCTGCCGTCTGTTCCCTGACCAGGTCGTTCAGGTCCTGGTAAAAGGTATCAAAGTCATGAATTTCGCAGGTGACGGTGGTCTCCCCGTTGACGGCCTCCTTCAGAGTCAGCTCCACCTCGTTGTCCCGGACGGAGAACTGCTCCACCTGTTCCTGCTGGAACAGCTGGACCATTCGGCTGTAGCTGATCCCCTCCGGCTCCTCCCAGTCGGACAGCACGCTGACCAGGGAGAAGATGATGCACAGCAGCACCAGATAGGACAGGGCGGTGCGGTAGGGTCTGTTCATGGGCTCACTTCCTCATGGGGCAACGGCCCCGCTGCATTTTTACTCGTAGATCTCCGGCTTCAGGATGCCGATATAGGGCAGATTGCGGTACTTCTCCGCGGAATCCAGTCCGTAGCCCACCACAAAGGCGTCAGGCACCAGGAAGCCGTAATAGTCTGCCGTCACCGGTTTGGTGCGCCGCTCCGGCTTGTCCAGCAGGGTACAGATGCGGATAGAGGCCGCATTCCGGACAGAGAGCACCTTTTTCAGATAGTCCATGGTGTTGCCGGAGTCCAGGATGTCCTCCACCAGAATGACGTGGGCGCCGTTGATGGTGTCGGACAGGTCCTTCTTGATCTCGATCTGGCCGCTGGAGCTGGTCCCCTTTCCGTAGGAGGAGACGGACATAAAGTCCATCCGGCAGGGAATGGTGATATAACGGCTCAGGTCGGCCATAAACACATAGCAGCCCCGGAGGATGCCCACCAGCACCACATCCTCCTTGTTCTCATAGTCTTTGGAAATCTGTGCGCCCAGCTCCGCCACTCTGCGCTGGAGCTGCTTTTCGCTGTACAGCACCTCGGCGATGTCCTGATCCATACCCATGTCAGTCTCTTTCCTTTCTGTCTTGATTTTTTATCATGATCTGCCAGGCCCCGCTGCCCAGCTGGGGAATCCAGTTTGTATCTGTGCCCAGGCCCAGGACGGCGGCCACCTGGCCCTCCGCCTCCAATACCAGGCACTGTCCCCGGCGCTCCCGGGGAATTTTTTTCTCGATGAGCAGTTTTTTCAGCCGCTTCCGGCACTGTCCGGGCAGCTGTATCCGGTCGCCCGGCTGTCTTGGCCGGAGGAGCAGCGCTCCCTCCGGGGGCCGCAGGTAAAGACTCCCGGCCTCCGGCGTCTCCGGACTGAGGCGCTCCCGGCATATCACGGTCAGGCCAAGAGCCGGAAGCTCCGTTTTTTCCCCTGGAGCCAGCTCTACCGGCTCCGGTCCGTCAAGGGGCGGCTGTTCCGCTGTGATTACCAGCCGGTCATAGACCCGCAGGCCTCGCAGCCCTGCGGTCAAATCACACCGGGCCGAGGGGCTCTCCCCCACCGCCAGCGCCAGCAGCCGCCGCCGCTGCTCCCAGGGCAGCACCGCTCCGGGGCGCACCGTCTCCGCCATCTGCTGCACCAGTCGGAGTGCGACCGCCTCCGGCTGGGCCAGGAGGTCATCCACCGCGACGGACACCCCCTCCGGCTCCTGCCGGAGCAGCTGCGCTCCCCGCTCCCGGGCCAGGCCAGAGAGACATTCCTCGTCCAGCCGCAGGCTCTCCGCCGTCCGGCCCAGGGTGGGGACCAGATTGGGGTTCCGCTCTTGCAATAACGGCATCACCTGATGCCGGATGAAGTTGCGGGTATAGGCGGTGTCGCTGTTGCTCTCGTCCTCCCGCCAGGGGACGCCGTTGTCCCGGGCGTAGGCGGTCAGCTCCTGCCGAGTGATCTCCAGCAGGGGGCGGATGAGCTTCCCCCGTCTGGGCGGGATGCCCCCCAGTCCCCGGAGGCCGGAGCCCCGGAGCAGGTGGAGCAGCACCGTCTCGGCATTGTCCTCCGCCTGGTGAGCGGTGGCGATCCAGTCCGCCCCCAGCGCCCCGGCGCAGTCCTCCAGAAAGGCATAGCGCAGGAACCGGGCGGCCTCCTCAGTGGTCTCCCCCGTCTCCCGGACCCGGGCGGGCACGTCCCCCCGTCCGGTGCGGACAGGGATGTCCCGTTCTCTGCACCAGTTGCAGACGAAATCCACGTCCTCCGCCGCAGTCTCCCGGAGGCCATGGTCAAAGGTGGCCGCCGTCAGGGAGAAGCCCTCCCGCTGGCTCCACCGCCACAGCAGATGGAGCAGGGCCATGGAGTCCACGCCCCCGGAGACGGCGCAGAGGACGACGTCCCCCCGCTCCAGAGGAAAGCCCATCCGGCGGCAGTACACCTCCACCCGGCGCTCCAGGCTCACTCCTGATGCTTCCATTCCCGGTTGGCGAAGGTGGTGAACTCCGGCAGCCACTGCACCATGACCTTGCCCGTCTCGCCATGACGGTTTTTGGCCACGATGATCTCCGCCTGGTTTTTGTATTCACTGTTTTCGTTGTAATAGTCATCCCGGTAGATGAACATGACCTCGTCGGCGTCCTGCTCGATGGCGCCGGACTCCCGGAGGTCGGAGAGCATGGGGCGCTTGTCCGCCCGGCTCTCGTTGGCACGGGAGAGCTGGCTCAGGCAGAGCACCGGCACGTTCAGCTCCTTTGCCATGATCTTCAGCGCCCGGGAGATGTCGGAGACCACCTGTTGGCGGCTCTCCCCGGAATAGTTCTGCTTTCCCCCGGAGGAGGTCATGAGCTGGAGGTAGTCGATGACCACCAGGCCCAGATTTTCCACCCGGCGGCACTTGGCGTTCATGTCCGCCACGGACAGCATGGGGTTGTCGTCGATGAGGATGGAGGTGGCGTTCAGGCTCCGGCAGGCCAGCGTCAGCTTCTCCCAGTCCTCCTCCTCCAGCTGGCCGGTCATCAGCTTCTGACTGGGGATAAAGGACTCGCTGGAGATGAGGCGCATGACCAGCTGTTCCCGGCTCATCTCCAGGGAGAAAAACACCACCGATTTGCCGGAGTGCTTCCCCGCCTCCAGCAGGATGTTCAGCCCCAGAGAGGTTTTGCCCATACCGGGGCGGCCTGCCAGCAGCACCAGGTCGGAGTTGCCCAGGCCGGAGATCATCCGGTCCAGGTCGGTCAGGCCGGTGGAAAGGCCGGGGACCTCGCTGTCCGACTCGGACAGCTCCCCGATGCGGGTATACACGTCCGCCGTCACCGCGGAGATGGGGATCAGCCCCTGGGCGGCTCTGCCGTGGCGGACGGCATAAATCTTCTGCTCCGCCGCCTCCAGCACGTCCGACCCGGTGCCGGTGCCCTCGTTCACCAGTCCGGTGATCTCCTCCGCCGTCTCCGCCACCCGGCGGAGCAGGGACTTGTCCCGGACGATCTCCGCATACTCCATGACGTTGGCGGCGGTGGGGGTCACCTCCATCAGCTGGAGCAGAAAGGCCCGGGTAGTGCCCTCCACATAGGTCCCGTCCTGGCGCATCTGCTCCTGAACCGTCACCGGGTCGATCTTTTTGGACAGGGAGAACATGGAGTAGATGGCCTCATAGACCTCTAAATGCTGCTTGACGTAAAAGTCCTCCGGCCGCAGCTTTTCGATGACCTGGGGGATACAGCGGCTGTCGATGAGCATAGCCCCCAGCACCGCCTGCTCTGCGGCGTCGGAATGGGGCATCTGTCGGCTCAACAGTTCATCCAGTTCGGGCAATGGTATCACTTCCTTGAAAACGAAGGCTTTCCCGGCCTCCGGCGGAGTGCTGGTTCTCCCATTTTCGGCAGTTGTGTGGTTGGCGAGGCTCCTTACGCCTCCTCCACGAACACATAGACAATGCCGGAGACCTCATAGCCCAGCTTGGCCTTCACCTGGTATCCACCAAAGGCCTTGATGGGATCGGACTGGAGGCTGGTCTTGGGCACATCCACCCCGTACTGCTCCTTCAGAGCCACAGAGATCTCCTTGGTGGTGACGCTGCCGAACAGCCGCCCGCCGGAGCCTGCCTTGGCCTTGACGTGGACCGGCATATCCTTCAGCTTTGCGGCCAGCTCCAGAGCGGCGGCCCGCTCCCGGGCCTCCTTCTCCAGCCGGGCCTTTTCCTGCTGCTTCATGGTGTTCACATTGTCCGCCGTGGCGGTCACCGCCAGCTTCCGGGGAATGAGGAAGTTCCGGGCGTATCCGTCGGAGACCTCCACCATCTGGCCCTTCTTGCCCTGTCCGGCAACATCCTTTTGCAGTATGACTTTCATGCTTCGTTCGTTCCTTTCTGGTATCCTGTTACAGGGATTCAGCTTTCATAATATTTGTCGATGGCCTGGAGCAGCCGCATGAGCGTATCCTGGAGGGTGCTGTTGTGCACCTGCGCCCCGGCCGCCGCCGCGTTTCCGCCGCCGCCCAGCATCTCCAGGATATACTGGACGTTGACCTCCCCCACGCTGCGGCCGCTGATAATGACCGTGTCCCCGTCGGGGTACAGCACAAAGGAGGCGTCCGCCCCGGCCACGTTGAGCAGCTCGTCGGCGGCCTGGGCTGCGATGACCCGGCTCACCTGGTTGGGCACCGCCGCCACGGCGATATCCCCGTGGACCATCTTGGCCATGCGCAGCACATCGTACTTGGCGATGGTGTCGTCCAGATTGTTCTGGAACAGCTTTTTCACCTCAGTGGTATCCGCCCCCCGGCGGCGGAGGAAGGCCGCCGCCTCGAAGGTGCGGCCCCCGGTGCGGAGGGTGAAGTTTTTGGTGTCCAGCACGATGCCCGCCAGCAGTGCCTCCGCCTCGGTGCGGAGGAGATCGGACGGCTCGATGAGATACTGGATCATCTCGGTCACCAGCTCACAGGCGGAGGAGGCGTAGGGCTCATGGAAGTTCAGGGCTGCATTGGAGATATAGTCCGCCGCCCGGAGATGGTGGTCGATCACCGCCACCTTGGAGGCGGATTCCAGCACGTCCCTGGCGATGACCTGCTCCGGACGATTGGTGTCCACCACCACCAGCAGGGATTTGTTGTTCAGCCGTAGCATGGCCTCTTGGCTGGTGATGAACCGCCCCTCATACTCCGGGAGCTGGGAAATCCGCTTTTTCATGATGGAGCCGGGGTAATAGGTGGGCTCCTCGATGATATAGGCCGGGACGCCCTTGTGCCGGGCGATGGAGCAGATGCCGATGGAGGCGCCCACGGCGTCCAGGTCGGCAAAATGGTGCCCCATGACGAACACCTCCGAGCTGGTATGCAGCAGCTCGTTGAGGGCGTTGGACATGACCCGGCTCTTGACCTTGGTGTGCCGCTCCGTCTCCTTGGTCCGTCCGCCATAGAACTCAAAGTTGAAGCGGTTCTTGATGACCGCCTGGTCGCCGCCCCGGGAGAGAGCCATCTCGATGGCGAGACTGGCAAAGTCCATCATCTCTCCAAAGCTGGCATCCATGCCGATGCCGATGGAGAGGGTGGCGTTGACTCCGTTGGGGCTGACCACCTTATGAACGGCGTCCAGCACGGAGAATTTTCCCTGCTGGAACTGCTCCAGATACTGCTCCTCAAAGATACAGAGGTAGCGATCCCGGTCGTACCGGCACAGCAGTCCCCCGGAGGGCTGGAGCCAGGCGTTGATCTCGTCCTCCACCGAGGAGCGGAGGGCGCTTCTGTCCTTGTCGCTGGTGCTGCGGATCAGGTCCTCATAGTTGTCGATGAGCAGGATGGAGACCACCGGCCTGGTGGCGAAAAACTGCTCCCGAATCCGGGCCAGGGAGGAGATGTCGATCCAGTAGGTGGTGGCCAGCAGGGTCTGGTTCCCCTCCCCCGACCGGGAGACATGGCCAAAGACCATGTAGCTCTTGCCGTCGATTTTGTACTCGGTGGGACATTCGGTCTTGCCGTCCAGCAGCCATTTTGTGGAAAAGCCGGGGACGGCGGCGTCGATCTTGGTGTCAAACAGGTGCTCCCGGTCCCCGGTGATTTTCAGAAAACGGTCGTTGGACCAGATGACGTCCCCGGTATCCGGCTGGAAGATGACCATGGGGAGAGGAGAATTGACCATGGTATCCTTGCTGGCGGCGTCAATGTGATTGGTGACCCGGGCAATATAGCTGGCCATCTCCTTCCGGCGGCGGTTCCGGACGATCAGATAGTAGATAAACAGCAGCAGCACCAGGCCCAGCTCGATCAGGCCCAGCTGAAGCTGAAAATAACAGGTAATCCCGGCAAATATCGCCAGGACGATCAGATAAAGCCTGCCCTTTGGCTCCAGGATGCGGTTCAGCTTCTGGTTCACCCGTCTCTCCTCCTTCCTGCCCGTTCCATTCGTATGAGCAGCTTCCCATTATATGTCCAAATTATGGCACAACAGAGCAGAAATTGCAAGAGGATTCCCAAAATGAGAGGGGAGCCCGCGTAGGTTCGTCCATCATACCTTACACTTTGGGAAAGAAGAAAGAACATCTTTCGGAGAACGCCAGTTCATGGGACGCATGGGGAATCAGGCCTATCTCCGCGATGAGGCGACCGGCGATTTTATTTATACCATGCCGTACGGCCACGGCGGGTACCGCCCCAGCGGAATAGCCTTTGGCTGCGCACAGGGAAAGCTGATTGACAATGGGCTGACCCGTGGGACGAATGCCGCAAAAATCGCGGCGCTGAACCATGAGAACAGTGCCGCCTGGTTTTGTCTGGGCAATCCAAAGGATTGGACAGGTGAATGGAATCAATATCGTTTTTGACCGTTATGGCATATCTATCTTCTCCAGAATCATGAATGACCTTACCACGTGCGAAAAAAGGCGGGGCCGGGAGTCAACTCCCAGCCCCGCCCGGTTTTTTATCCGGTCAGTCGGACATGTTACTTTTTATGGCTAACGCGGCGTCTGGTCGCCAGGATCGTGGCCATGGCCAGCAGGGCGATCCCCGCCAGCGCTGCCCACAGGGTCAGGCTGGCACTGTCGCCGGTCTCCACCCCTGAGGCCTCAGCGTCGGAGGCGCTGCTGCTGGAGGAACTGTTGCTGGAGGAACTACTGCTGGAGGAATCAGACGTAGAGCTGTTGGAACTGTCGTCTGTAGTGCCGGAATCAGAGGTCCCGGTGGCGGGAATCGCTACCGTGTAGGTCTCGCCGCAGACGGTGCAGGTGTAGGTCATGACGCCCTCGACCGTGCAGGTGGGCTCCGTGGTGACCACGCCGTCGTCCCAGATATGCCCCGAGATGTACACGGTATCAGACGCAATCTGGTAGCCGTACTGATAGATGTAGCAGACATAGTAATAGTATGTATCGCTGTCTGTGTTATAGAAATCCCCGGTAGTCAGTGCGTCAATGGTGTAGGAGGCGTCCGTCCCCAGGACATCCCCCGCCTTGCAGACCCAGTCCCCGCTGGCAGAATCCATCGAGCACGTGACCTTGACCCACGCAAAGGTGATGTCGTCGTAGTCGAATGTGTCAAAATCCAGGGCAAAGCCGTTGGCGCTCTCCAGATAGGCCTTGAGGGTGACGCTATCGCCGACGTTGGCGTAGATATTAGAGGACGTGCCAGACCAGACAGACGGGTCGAGAATATTCACATAATCTAATGCCACCAAAACGCCGTCCTGATAAATGTAACAGATGTAGTAATACAAGGAATCGGAGCCCTCGTCAAAGTAGTCGTCGGCGGACACAGAGGCGATGGTGTAGGTGGAGTCGGTTCCCAGAACGTCGCTCTCCGTCTGTTCCCAGAGTCCGGTCCCTTCATCTTCGTCGTACACGACAAAGGCGTCCGTGACCTTGACCCACCGGAAGGTATAAGAGCTGTCCGCAGAGAAATCGACCTCGTTGCCGTTCTTGTCCAGCAGATAGGCCGAGAGGGTGACGGAACTGCCCTTGCTGGCATAGGCATATCGTGTATAATAGGTCGGATCAGCATCGCCGCCAGTCTCGCCGGACTCGGTGTAGTGGATGGTGGCGTAGGTCAGATATTCGTTGCCGCTGCCAATATCGATGGTGTTCCAATCGTCCTCGGTGCTGCCGTAGTAGACGTCGGTCAGTTTGTAGCATCCATCGAACGCATACACCCCAATAGAGGTGACACTGTCCGGGATGGTCACGCTGGTCAGCTTCCCGCAACTATAGAACGCATAGCTGCCGATAGTGGTGACGCCGTCCGGGATGGTCACGCTGGTCAGGCTTGCACAGTACCGGAACGCAGAACTGCCGATATAGGTAACGCTGTCGGGAATGGTGACGCTGGCGAGCTTTGAGCAGCCTTCGAACGCATACGCGCCGATGCTAGTGACGCCGTCCGGAATGGTCACACTGGTCAGGCTCGTGCAGTAGTAGAACGCATAGCTGCTAATAGAGGTGACGCTGTCGGGAATAGTGACGCTGGCGAGGGAGTAGCAGCAGTAGAACGTTTCACTGCCGATTCTGGTGACACCGTCTGGGATGGTCACGCTGGTCAGGCTCGTGCAGCTGTAGAACGCAGCATCGCCGATGGAGGTGACACTGTCCGGGATTGACACGCTGATCAGGCCGGTGCAACCACGGAACGCATAGTTCCCAATACTGGTCACGCTGTCAGGAATAACAACGCTGGTCAGGCCGGTGCAGTTGTAGAATGCATAGCGCCCAATGCTGGTCACGCCGCTCTCAATGACAACCTGAGTAATTTTTTCGATGTAGCTGTACCAGGGAATACTGGAAGAGCTGCTCCAGTCCGTCATATCCCCGGTGCCGGAGATGATCAGCACATAGTCGCTGTTCAGCGTCCAGGTCAGGTTGTCGCCGCAGGTGCCGCTGTCCAGGACGGAATCATCCTCCTCGTCCGCCGTGGCGGAGACGAGGGCGTCGGACTCGTCGGACTCCCCAGCGGTCAGAGCGATCTCTCCCTCTGTGTCGGACTCCCCGTCTTCTGCGGTCTCCTCCACAGAGGCGAGGTCCTCTTCTTCGGTGAGCTCTTCCGCCTCAGACGTATCCGCTGTGTCGGCGGATTCCGCCTCTTCTGCGGCCTCGTCCTCTACCGGGGCTGCTTCCCCGGTCTCCTCCGTCTCTGGGGCGGACGAATCGTCAGCTGTCTCCGACTCGGCTACAAAACTGTCCTCAGTGTACCCCCCCCCGGAGACTTCCGTCGCCCAGGCGTTGGCGGACAGCAGGGACAGGCACATGGACAGGACCATAGCCAGTGCAGCCAGCCGTTTCCATTGGTGTTTCATCAGATTTCCTCCTTTGAAACTGGTTTATTGGTACTATATGGACTCAGGATCACTCCTGTTGTTCCCGCATCGTTCTGCGCAGGCGGCTCAGCGTCACCGGCGACATTCCCAGGAAGGACGCAATATTTTTGTTGCTCACCCGGTCCACCAGACCCGGATAGGTCTCCAGGAACCACTGGTAGCGCTGTAGTGCGGTGTATTGGTGGAGCACCTGCTTCATTCGCCAGTGCTCGTCCAATGCGGTGATGAGCACACAGTTGTAAAACATCGTCACCTCGGGATAACGCGTCTGCAATTCGAGGATCAACGAAATGGGGACGCAGTAAAATACGCTGTTCTCCAGCATCTCGATGGTCATAGGGGAAATGTTTTCCTCTCCGAGCCGACAGAAGGCCATGGCCGGAGTGCCGCACCGGAAGCCAAAGCAGTCGGTGACGTCCTTTCCGTCGGCGTCCAGGAAAAAGCCCCGCAGCAGCCCCTCCATCAGGAAGGAGATGTTCGGCTGACTTTCCCCGGCACGGATCAGGAACCCACCCTTTTTGATATGGCGGACCTCCGTCGCATCGACCAGCGTCTGTATTACCTCCGGCGATCTTATCTGACAGATGTCGGTGTAGAATTGATAGGGCGTCATCATATAACTCCTTGTCTTCTGTCAAATTTTATTTTATTATATCAAATGGAAGTCATTTCTGCATTAACATAGGTTAATCCCAATGGAAATTTTCATGTCATGCTGTTGCTTTGCTTTCTGTAAACGTCTCCCAAGTTCCATTCCTTTCCATATGCACGATAAAAAATACATACTCTGTTTATAACAATGAAGGAAGTCTCACCATGCAATTTTATGAAATCACCTTCAGCCCAACCGGAGGGACGAAGAAAGCCGCCGACATTTTGAGCCGCAGTCTGTCAGAATAGGCGGCAGAAATCGACCTGTATGACCGGAATGTTGTTTTTTCAGAAATAGCACTTGCAGAGGACGATGTTGCCCTGATCGCCGTTCCCGCCTACGATGGGCGTGTCCCCTAGACTGCGCTTGACCGGCTGTGTGCCTTAGCCTGGAACAAGGCCAGATCAATCCTTGTGTGCGTTTATGGGAACCGTGCCTATCGGATGCCTGCGTCAAGTGCGGCCTCTGTGCCGAGAAATGTCCCGTTGAAGCAAAGAAGCTGGGCCGTGTTATCACCAGCGTGGGCGGAGTAGCGCTTAGCGTTCTCTGCGCCAACCGGAAGGAATGTAAGCTGTTTTTATGAGGAAAAGGCTTTGCGGTACGGTCTGGAGAAATACAAAAGAAAACGAGCGGGGACTTCCTTGAAGAAAGTTCTCGCTCGTTCGTTTTCGCCTGGAAGGGTAGAAGCTCAGAAGGGAGTTCCCTCCTCAACGGACGGCGGTCTGCGCTGCCCCATGATTCATGATGAGCATTTGCAGACGGTTTTCCACGTTGGCGTAGCTGGTGTCCGGGTCCAAATCCAGCGGCAGGATGGAGATGTCCGGGTACTCCTCCTTGAGCCGCTTGATGACGCCCCGGCCACAGACGTGGTTGGGCAGACAGCCGAAGGGCTGCAAAATGATGAAGGATTTCACGCCCGCTTTGGCGTTGTGGGCGATCTCCGCCGCCATCAGCCAGCCCTCGCCGCAGCTCAGCGTCTCCGGGATGATTTCACTGACCTCCTGATACAGCTCCTTCGGTTTCTTTGCATATTCATAGAGGGGGTGCCGGATGGCGACCTTCTCCAGCTGCCTTTGCACATAGTCAAACAGGCCCTCCACCAGCTGGGGATAGGGCGGGATGTTGGCGTGATAGTCCTTGATTTCACACTCCGTTGCCCGGAAATCCTTCCGCAGCTGATCGGTGATTCGGGGGAAGGCCGTCTCCATGCCGTTGGCCTCCAAATACCGCTCGATGTTGAAGTTGGAGCCGGGGTGATAGGTCACCAGCAGCTCACCGGTGACGAACACCTTTGGTTTCAGGTGGCTCCGGTCGTAGGGAATCTGCCCCATCCGGTCAATGCAGCGGGCAAAGGCACACCTGGCATTTCCTACGCCGCTGCGGATACCCTCTGCGATCTGCTCAACGCAGTTCTGGTAAACCTCGTCCGTCTCGCCGGGATGCAGCTCATAGGGGCGTATCTTCCGGCAGAGGTCGGTGAGGATGTCCAGCATCATAAACGTCCACACCGCCTCCCAGACTGCGCTGACCCCAAGGACGGCGACGCCGGGGTGCATCTCCTTCGTATCGCCCATGTCTGTGGTGACGATGGGCACCTCCGTGAACCCGGCTCTGTCCAGCCCTTTGCGGAGCAATCCCGCATAGTGGGACATCCGGCAGTCGCACTGGAATTTCACCATCGCCACGGCCACCTCGTCCTGCCGGTAGTGGCCCTTCTGCAGGGCGCTGATCAGCTCCCCGATCACCATCTGACAGGGGAAGCAGATGTCGTTGTGGACATACTTCTTTCCCAGCGCGATTTGCTCCCGGCCTCCGATAGGCAATGTCTGAACTTTATAGTTCTCCTTCTCCATGATGGCGGAGAGCAGGACGGACACCTCCCCGGAAATATTGGGGACCAGGATGGTGCGGGTTTTCTTGTCCTGCTTGTAGAATTTGGTCGGGCTGGGTTCCGGCAACGCTCTGTAACAGTGCAGCATTGCCTCCCGCAGTCGGGCGTCTCTCCGCTTGATTTCAATGGTCTCCAGGAAGGACTGGATACGAATCCCCAGGGAGCCGGTGGCGTCGCTCTCGTCCACCTTGAGGATCAGCGGGGACTTGCCCCCGCTCTCGGTGAGGATGCGGCTGATCTCGTCGGACAAAATGGCGTCGTGACCGCAGCCGAAGCTGACGATCTGCACATACTCCAGCACCGGGTCCTTCGCCGCCACCATAGCGCCCTCCAGCATCCGGGTGTGGAAGTTGTTGGTGATTTCGATGGTGGTGTTTTTCAGGTTCTGCTCGCTGAGATGGGGCAGGCTGTCCACGGTCAGCACCGGCACGCCCCGCTCCTCGAACCGCTTGAAGATGTCGTGGCAGATGAAGGGGTCGGTGTGGTAGGGCCGCCCCGTCAGCACCACCGCATAGGAGCCGTTTTCATGCACCTGGCGCAGCACTTCCTCCCCTCGCCCGGTCAGCGTATTTCGGAAGGTGAGCAATGCCCGTTCGCCATCCTGAAAGGCGGACTCCGCCTCCTCTTTGGTGACGCCCAGGGTCTCCTCGGCGTAGCGGCAAATCTGCTTCTTTCGGTCCTTCTCTGCAAACCAGTGAAACACCGGAGTGTCAAAGACGACCTTCCCGCCCCGCCCCGGGTCCTGGGAGTTCCGCACCACCACGGGATAGCCTTGGAGGACGGAACAGACATAGGGGCTGAGCTTGTCCACCCCCTCCGGGGGCATATGCATCACGTAGGGGAAAAAGATGCGGTCAACCCCCGTCTGCGCCAAATCCATGATGTGGCCGTGTACCAGCTTGGCCGGGAAGCAGACCGTGTCGGAGGCCACATATTGCAGCCCCTGCTCATACATTTTACGGGAGCTCTTGTGGGAGAACCTCACCCGGTAGCCCAACGCCCGGAAGAAGGTGCTCCAGAAGGGCATACTGTCCCAGAACTCCAGCACTCTGGGCAGGCCGATGACCTCGCCCTTGTCCGGGGCGGCCTGATGATACGGGTAGTCCTGAAACAGCAGGCGTTCCCGTTCCACGAACAGGTCCGCCGCTTTTTCCTTTGCCGGTTTCTCCGGCGCGGAGCCGTCCTGCGCCTCCGCCGCACCCTTCTCGCACCGGTTGCCGGAGATCCACTGTCTGCCGGTGGAGAAACGGACGATGGTGCGGCTGCACCGGTTGCCGCAGCCCAAGCAGGGAACGCCGGTCTGCGTCTCATAGGTAAAGCGTTCCACCGCGTCAAAGCCGATGAAGGAGGAACAGACGCCATTCTGATAGCCGGATTCCTCCACCTGCCGTTTCACTGCCAGAGCCGCGCCGATGGCGCCCATTTCGCCTGGGTAGGGAGCCAGCTTCACCTCTGCGCCCAGATATTCCTCCAGCGCCCGCAGCACCGCCCGGTTGCGGAAGGTGCCACCCTGCACCACAATGCAGTCCCCCAGCTGGGCGGTGTTGGAGATGCGCACCACCTTGGTGAACACGTTCTCAATGATGGAACGGCAAAGTCCAGCCATAATGTCGTCCGGGCCTTTGCCCCGCCGCTGCTCGTTAATGATGGTGCTGTTCATAAACACGGTGCAGCGGCTGCCCAGTTTGGCCGGAGCCTTTGAGCGGAACGCCGCCTCCGCGATCTCCTCCACCGGGAGGTTCAGGTTCACCGCGAAATTTTCCAGAAAGGAGCCGCACCCGGAGGAGCAGGCTTCGTTCAGCATGATGTTGGTGATGATGCCGTCCTCCAGCCAGATGGCCTTCATGTCCTGTCCGCCGATGTCCAGCAGGAAGGTGGCCTCCGGGTAGTACTGGGTGCAGCCCATGGCGTGGGCCACCGTCTCCACGGTGTGGTAGTCTGCCCCAAATGCCTGAGCCAGCAGCTGCTCGCCGTAGCCTGTGGTGCCCAGGCCCAGAACGGTGAGCTTGATGCCCTGGGCGTCATATTTCCGCTTGATGGCGTTCAGCCCGTCCCGCACCACCAGCAAAGGCTCCCCTTTGTTATTCGCGTAAAAGCGGTCAATGACCCGCTCCTCCTCATCCAGCAGGACGAACTTGGAGGTGGTGCTGCCGGAGTCGATGCCCAGCCAGACCCGCAGCTCCCCGTCCACCGGCGTCGGCGGGCACAGGTCCTTCAGCTCCCGGTCATGCCTTGCCTGAAACCGTTGCTGTTCCTCCAGAGAAGGGAAAAAGGGCTTCTGCACATCCTCGTCGGCGTTGGAAGCCTCCTCTGACTGCGCCAGCCGCGCCAGCAGCTCCGCCAGGGTGACTGCATCCTCCTCATTGGGGAAAAGCTGGTCAATGGCGATGGCCGTGCCGTAGGCCACGATGGTCTCCGGGTGCTCCGGGCAGACAATGTCGTTTTCCGTCAGGTGCAGCCGCTCTGCAAAGACCTGCACCAGAGTGGGGTGGAAGGTCAGGGGGCCGCCTTCAAAAATAATAGGGGTTTTCAGCTCCAGCCCCTGAGCCAGCCCGCCGATGGTCTGCTTCACGATGGCGTGGAAGGTGGAGAGAGCAATGTCCTCCTTCTTCGCTCCAGATAGGAGCAGCGGCTGGATGTCTGTCTTGGCGAACACACCGCACCGGCCGGAGATGTCGTAAACCGTGTTTCCCCGTTCCGCCAGAGCTTCAAACTGCTCCGGCTCCACGTTCAGCAGCGCCGCCACCTCGTCGATGAATGCGCCGGTGCCGCCGGCACAGCTGCCGTTCATTCGCATATCCGAGGTTTGGAGCTGCCCCTTTTGTTCGTCGTAGTGGAAGAATATGACCTTCGCGTCCTGTCCTCCCAGCTCCACGGCAGTTTTTACGTTGGGGTACAGCGCCCGAACAGCGGCGGAATTGGCCACCACCTCCTGTATGTATGGAACGCCCAGCTTTTGTGCAATCGGTCTGCCGCCGGAGCCGCAGACCGCCGCCCGGAGCTGCGCTGTGGGGAATTGCTCCGCCGCCTCCCACAGCAGCTTCTTCACTGTCTCCTGCTGCCTGGCGTTGTGCCGCACGTAGCGCGCGTGGAGTACTTTCCCAGTCTCCTGGTCAGTGACGACTACTTTGACGGTTGTGGAACCCACGTCTATCCCAAGACGAAGGGCTTTTCCTGTTTCTTCCACAACGACACTTCCTTTCTGCAGGGGTTATTCGCCCTCTGGCGGCCGTGGAATCCAACCGGCAATATCGCTCTCGTCAAAGTCGTAGGTCAGTTTTTTTCCGTAGGCCTGTTCATAGGCGGCCACCTTCTGTTGGTAGTCCTGCACCATCATTTCCTCGCTGTTTTCCCGGTCGCTTTTGGCCGGGTCGGGATAGATGGGCGGGAGGATGTGCATGACGTACCGGGTTTTGTGGAGCTGATCGTTCTCCAGCCCCGGTAAGTCCCGGATCTCCACAAAGCAGGAGACAATGGGGACGTGGTTGACAGCGGCGTAGTAATAGGCACCCCGCTGGGGCGGCCGGGGCTTCCGATAGTGGAACCACATCTCCTGCTCCGGATAGATCAACACGGCGTGTCCCTGTTCCAGCCGCTCATGGAGCATGGGGCCAAAGTGCTTGCGGAGATAGGTGGTATTACTGGACAGAGGGATGATGTCCTCGTGATTCATTAAAAAACCGATCCACCCCTTCATGGCCAGGTTCGTCTCCTGGCTGACCATGAAAAGCCGCTGCCAGCCGGCCTTGTTGATGGCTCTGCGCACCGCAGTATTGTCCAGCGGGCTAAAGTGATTGCTGGTCACGACAACGCCGCCGTGAACCCCGGCCAGATTTTCCATCCCCTCGATTTTGGTGTCCCGGTTCAGGTATCTGGTAGCGGTGTCCGTCAGTGCCCTGGCGCAGACGTTGCAGAACCGATAGCCAAAGGTCTTGTAATTGTCCAGAAAATGTTGGGTAATGGCCTCCCGCTCCTCCTTGGACAGGGCGGGGTCGTCCACCTCGACTTTACAGTTCAGGTCGCCCCGCTCTGTGGCAGCGCGCATATTGGCGACTACCTGCTCTTTGTTGCCTCCGATCAACATACACGAATTTGCTCTCCTTTTTCGTTCATTTTGCGGAAGGTGACAGGCTGTTTGCACACTTCCGGCCCCTTGCGCACCATATTGCCCAGGCAGGTACGGTCGGATGCCTTCTGTTCCTCAGAATAAGTCTCCTTGTGCCGCAGGATGTCCTCATAGAAGGGGGAGTCCTTTGCGTAGCGCCAGAAATATTCCTCATAGGGGATGTTGTCATAGCACCAGGGCTTCTGAAACAGGTTGTAGTGGATCAGATCGGGATGCTCCAATATCGCACCCGTTCCGCCACCCTCCGGCGGCATGGCGTCCCAGTTCTCGTCCAGGTAGACGATTTTCCCGCTGCACATGGCGTTGAAGTAATCCTGATCCGGAGCGAGACAGTCAAAGTGATACGTTTGGAGCAGGTGCAGGAAATGCCCGGAGAAGCACACCTCCCGCATTTTTTTCAGGTTCATCACCAGAATACCGGAGTTGATATACCGGTCGATGGGAACGCCCACGGCATTCTCCACATACTCCACCAATTCGGGCACAGTCGTGATGGAGCGGTCAGGGCAGGCGGCGATGACGTTGTCCCCCAGCTCGGTCTGGAACAGCCGGGAGATGTCACCCGGCACCACGATGTCGCTGTCCAGATAGATTCCCTTGTCGTATTCGGGAAACAGATCGGCAATAAAGAGCCGAAAATAGATCGTTAGTGCAAAGTAATCGCACCGCAACCTATTTTCGGCTCGGTCCGTGATGCCTGCCAGCTTATCCTTCATGGAAAGAAAGCGTATCTGGAAGGGAGGCTTTACATGGGCTGAGAGCTTTTCCTGGCTCTCCTCAGTCAAGTCCTCATGGAGGACGATGATTTGATAGGCATGGGACTTGGATGCGTTTTCCATCATAGAGCGAATCGCGCAGTCCAGATAAGGAGCATAGCTCTCGTCCTCTGTGAAGAAAATTGGTATTTCATCCTGTTTCATTGCGAGTATCCTTTCATTGTCGTGGTGACCTCAGTATATTCCTGAAAAATGTCATCATATTCATGCAGCTTCAGCTTTTGATGCACCTGTTCGATCTGCCAGGGCTTTACCGTCAAGGTGTGTACCCAGGGAAAAAAGCGGAAGCTGGTGGTGAAATGTTGGAAAACGGTGTTTTGATGCAATTTACGCTGTTCGTTGTAGGCTCTGCCCCAGAGCCTTTTGGAATGGGCCAGCTTGTTGATGGCAGACTGATCCGGCATGAACATCTGTTTGTCGCGGCACATAGCCCTGCACCGGGCGAACAGGCCCGTCTCCCGAATCTGTCTCAGGTTCAGCAGCAGCACGCCGGAATTGACATAGTCCATATGGAGCAAGCGGTTTCGGAAGAACCACTTCCCATAATAGTCCAGCACGCCGGCCAGCTCGCACCTTTCCATGTCCTGGTGATAAAACGTGCTGTAGTCCCCCCGGCACAACACATCGTTGTCCAGATACAGGATGCGCTCCGGCAGTTCAGGCACCTGATCGGCATACAGCCGCAGCATACAGCAGGGGGTGAATCGGGTGCCCAGATTGGCCGCAGGCGGCTCCGCCTGGAAACGCCTGGTTGCGTCAATTCGCATAACGCTACTGTTCTTATTCTGCTGCTTGACATAGGAATCCAGGTACTGGACGGTGCCCTGGGAGACGGGTAAAATCTGACGTTCCTCCAAAGTCAGCTCCATCGTCATCACGAAGATATGCAGCGGCTCCGTTGTATGCTTCAGCAGAGACAGGACAGACAGAATCAAGCCGTCCTCTATGTTCCTGTCCCCACAGTACAGGACGTTGACGCCGTTTTCCAATCGGTTGTCGTGTTCCATCATAGCCGTGTTCCCTTTGCCTGCTCCGCAGGTGCATATCCCTGGCCGGAGCAATTTATCATGTGACACATATCGCACCATTTGTATTGTACCCTCCTGTGAGAAGTTCATCAATAGACAAAATCGGACGAGTGTCGCATCATACAGCACCCACCTCGCCTTCATTCAACGCACCTGAATTCAAAAAAGAATGATGCAACGGGGAAAAATGCGAGACCAGCTTCCTGGTGGAAGCGGCCTCGCAAATAAAAGGTCAAGCATCTCGCATCATCTCGGGTCGATACCAGCTGTTGAACAAGGTTCGGATCACGTCCAGCAAATCTTCGTCAGACAGCGCATCCTTGCTCTGCAGATTAGTAGATATGGCATGAAAAATCCCATAGAAATAAATATCCATAATGATACGCTTTTTGGGGGCATCGTTCTGCTCCCTGTGCAGGTGATCGGTGATGTTTTCCTCAATTCTCCGCAAAAAATGGGAGCGGTTTTGCTCTGACATCAGGATATCAATGCGATCCTTGCTTTCATGAAAACAGTTGATGATGACCTCAAAAAACTTACCTTCGCTGATAGATTCCGGGGTACCCTGTGTTTCCAACGCCTTCCGTACACTTTCCAGGAACGCATCCTCGGCGTATTCCACCAGCGCATAAACGTCCTCGAAGTAGCGGTAAAAGGTCGTGCGATTGTATCCGGCAAGCGCAGCGATCTCCCGAATGGTGATCCGATTGATGCTTTTCGTCTTCGCTATCTGAAAGAACGCATTGACAAAGGACTCTCTGGTGGCGTCTGTGATTTCCGGCTGCTTTTTCATAGATACATCCCTCTCCTGAGCGCATATAAAAATGGATCTATGGCTCCATCTCAGTGGATATATTATACAACAGTTGTTGCAGAGTAACAAGTAAAAAATTGCTCAATGCGACATCTGTTGTAAATTGTTGCTTGATAATTAGCACTAAAGATGATAGAGTGATAACACAACAGATGTCGCAAAGGCGTTCATTTCTGCGTTTCTCGAAATGTAGAGCGTGAGAAAACGGTTTTAGGCCGGTTGCTTTTCAAAAGAAGCCTCATTTAATCGTGCGACATATGTTGTAATCTGACACTTGATAATTAGCAGAAAGCGTGGTAGAGTGACAGTACGACAAATGTCGCACATGGAATCCGACAGGATTCCGGCAACGTATTTATTCCATAACAGGAGGCATTTCTATGATTCATATTTTCGGTAATATGAAGACCAAAGACCGGTGGCTGGCCCTTTTGTGTGTGCTGCTGGTCTGCGGTCAGGTGTATTTTGATCTGCGCCTTCCGGATTATACGGCGGAGATCACGGTGCTCATCAGCAGCGAGGTCACAGACCTGTCACAGTACTTTGTGGCAGGTGGAAATATGCTGGCCTGCGCCCTGTGCAGCGCTCTGCTGACGGTGGTGGTGGGCTATCTGGCGGCCATAATCGCAGCGGACTTCTCCTTTGATGTCCGGGCAAAGCTGTTCAACAAGGTGGCGGCCATGGGCAGCGGTGAAATCAAAAAGTTTTCCACCGCCAGCCTGATCACCCGCACCACCAACGACATCACCCAGATCCAGATGATCATCTCCATGGGCCTGCAAATGATGCTCCGCGCGCCTATCATGGCGATCTGGGCCATCATCAAAATCGTCGGCAAGAGCTGGCAGCTCTCCGCCGTGGTAGCCGCGGCAGTGGCAATCGTGGTGGTATCCCTCATCGTCCTGCTGGCGATCATGATTCCCAAGTTCCGTATTGTCCAGCGGCAAATCGACGATGTGAACCGGCTCACAGATGAAAATCTGAGCGGTATCCGGGTTGTCCGGGCCTTCAACGCCGAGCAGTACCAGGAGGACAAATTTGAGACGGCCAACGACAACCTGATGCGGACCCAGCTGTTCACCGGCAGAGGGATGGCGTTCCTTTCCCCCATTATGATGTTCGTTCAGAGCTGTGTCAGCGTAGCCATCTATTATGTGGGCGCCTGGCTCATCAACGACATTGAGGTGCCGCTGAATGGGACTGCGGCCGAAATAATGGCCGCTGTCTCTGACCGTTCGGTCATGCTGGGCGAAGTCGTTTCGTTCAGCTCCTATGCGCTGTACGTTATCATGTCCTTTGTCATGCTGCTGATGATCTTCATGATGCTGCCCCGTGCTCAGGTGTCGGCCAACCGTATCAACGAGGTCATCGACTGCGACATCGCTGTGCAGGAGGGGACGGAAACTGCCGCTGCGGAAACCGGAAGCATCGAGTTCCGAGATGTCTCCTTCCGCTACCCCGACGCCTCCGAGGACTGCCTGAAGCACATCTCCTTCTCGGCGAAGAAGGGCGAAACGGTGGCCTTTATCGGCGCCACCGGCTCCGGCAAATCCACCCTGGCGGGTCTGGTCGCAAGGCTCTATGATGTGACAGACGGGACCGTCCTGGTAGACGGCAAGGACGTCTCCAGCTACAGCTTTGAAACGCTCTACGACAAAATCGGCTATATCCCCCAGAAGGCGACCCTGTTTGCCAACACGGTGGAGGGCAACGTCACCTTTGGTAAGAGCGGGCACACGCTGACTGACGCCGACGTGGACAACGCCCTGGACATCGCCCAGGCCACCGAGTTCGTTCAGGAGATGGACGGCGGGAAGGACGGCTGGATCGCCCAGAGCGGCTCCAACGTCTCCGGCGGCCAGAAGCAGCGGCTGTCCATTGCAAGGGCTATCGCCAGAAAACCGGAGATTCTGATTTTCGACGACTCCTTCTCGGCGCTGGACTACAAGACCGACCGCATTTTGCGGCAGAGAATCAAGACCGACCTGAAGGGGACTACCTGCCTCATCGTGGCCCAGCGTATCGGCACCATCCGCAATGCGGACAAAATCGTGGTGCTGGATGACGGCGCAGTCGCCGGGATCGGCACCCATGAGGAATTGATGCAGAACTGCTCTGTCTACCAGCAGATCGCCCTGTCGCAGCTCTCAGCCGAAGAGCTTGCGGCGAACGCGTAAGGAGGTGCGTCTATTATGGCAGAAACCAGACAAGCCAGAGCTGCCGCGCCAATGAGAAGAGGTCCCATGGGCCGCGGGCCCATGGGCGGCAGAGGCGGCGGTAAGGCAAAGGATATGAAGGGCGCGCTGCTGAGCCTGCTCTCCTATTTAAAAGGGCAGGTGGGCATCATCGTCCTGGCGCTGGTGCTGGCAGCCGTGGCCGCAGTCTTTACCATCATCGGCCCGGACCTGCTCAGCCGGCTGACCGATTATATTTACGATGGGCTTTCCACTGAAATCGATATGGACGGAATCCTGAGCGTAGTGGTGCTGCTGGTGGGCATTTACCTGGCCAGCGCCGTCTGCAATTTCGTCCAGCACTACATCATGCAGACCGTGACCCAGCGGACGGCCAAGCGGCTCCGTGGGGACATCGACACCAAAATCAACCGCCTGCCTCTGAAATATTTCTCCGGCAACGCCGCAGGCGACGTGCTCTCCCGTATGACCAACGATGTGGACATGATCGGGCAGGCCATGTCCAACAGTCTGTCCAATCTGGTCACAGCCATCGCACAGCTCGTGGGCTGTCTCATTATGATGTACTACACAGACTGGGTGCTGGCAACTACCACGGTGCTTTCCACCCTCATCGGCCTGGTGTTGATGGTGGTCATCATGAGCCGCTCTCAGAAGTACTTCACCGCCCGGCAGGAGAGCCTGGGCACCCTGAACGGCTACATCGAGGAGATGTACACAGGCCACGACGTCATCCGTATCCTGAACGCGGAGGACGAGGTGCGGGATACCTTCGACACCATGAACCAGGCGGTCAAAACCACAAACTTCCGCTCCCAGTTCCTGTCCGGTCTGATGCAGCCCCTGATGACCTTCGTGGGCAATCTGGGCTATGTGGCGGTCTGCGTGGTGGGCGCCTGGCAGATCATCAACGGCAACATCACCTTCGGCGTCATCACTGCCTTCCTGATCTACACCCGCCTGTTTGAGTCCCCTCTGCGGCAGATTTCTCAGGCCATGACCCAGGTGCAGTCCTGTGCGGCTGCGTCCGAGCGTGTCTTTGAGTTCCTGGCCGAGGAGGAAATGGAGGACGAGTCCGATAAGGTGAAGCGGATTGACGACGTACACGGCGAGGTGGAGTTCCGCCATGTGAAGTTTGCCTATCCCAATGCCCCGGAAAAGGAGATCATCCACGACTTCAGCGCCAGGGTGAAGCCTGGGCAGAAGGTAGCCATCGTCGGCCCCACCGGCGCAGGCAAGACCACCATGGTCAACCTGCTGATGCGGTTCTTTGAGCCGACGGGCGGGACCATCCTCATCGACGGCGTTCCGACAACCGACATTCCCAGAAGCAACGTTCACAGTCAGTTCGGCATGGTGCTCCAGGATACCTGGCTGTTTGAGGGAACGGTTCGGGAGAACCTGCTCTACAACACCCAGGGCGTCACCGATGAGCAGATGATTGAGGCGTGCAAAGCCTGCGGCATCCACAGCTTCATTCAGGCGCTGCCCCATGGCTATGATTCCGTTTTGACCGACAATACCTCCATCTCCGCCGGGCAGAAGCAGCTCATGACCATCGCCAGGGCCATGATTCAGAACAGCCCCATGCTGATTCTGGACGAGGCCACCTCCAGCGTAGACACCAAGACCGAAATGCTGACCCAGCAGGCCATGGACGCTCTGACAGACAAGCGCACCAGCTTCGTCATCGCCCACCGGCTGTCCACCATCAAAAACGCCGACCTCATCCTGGTCATGCGGGACGGCGACATCGTGGAGCAGGGCAACCACGAGGAGCTGCTGAAGCAGAACGGCTTCTATGCGGAGCTGTATAACAGCCAGTTTGAGGAGGCTAGCTGAAAGGATGTCATAGGCATCTTGATTTGAATAGAAAAATACTGCCGCCTCTGAGTGTTGATTCAGAGGCGGCAGCATGCCGAAAGGCCACTTTTGCGCTGCAATCCTTAGCAGGAAGGCAAAGGAGCGTGCAGTGTACTGTATACCAATCCATATCATTGGATGTTGGTTTGAAGATGAGGAGGGAAATCGATCATATGGTTTCCATTTTGCTGTCACTTTCCATCGCTGTCCTTGCGGGTCTGCTCATGACCCGCGTTTTTAAGCCTTTGAAGCTGCCGTCTGTCACTGCCTATTTGATTGCCGGTGTTCTGATCGGCCCATATTGTTTGGGGCGCCTGGGTATTCCGGGCCTGGGGTTCACCTCAATGGACAGCGTGGACGAGTTAAGCCTGATTTCAGACGTAGCGCTTGGATTCATTGCCTTCTCCATTGGCAACGAATTTCGTCTGTCACAGTTAAAAAGACCGGAAAGCAGGCCTTTATCATAGGCATTGTTCAGGCGCTGACAGCGGCTCTGTTCGTGGATGCGGCACTTCTGCTCGTCAGCGTGGCGACCAACGGAAGCTTGACCCCGGCGCAGGCAATCACTTTAGGCGCAATTGCAACCGCTACTGCGCCTGCGGCGACCCTGATGGTTGTGCATCAATATAAGGCAAAGGGGCCGCTGGTCGATCTGCTGCTGCCAATCGTGGCCCTGGATGATGCGGTTGGTCTGGTGGTATTTGCAGTGAGCTTCGGCGCTGCTCGCGCAATGGTGACCGGGGTGATTGATTTTGTCTCTATTATCATCAATCCTTTGCTCGAGATTATTCTGTCTCTTGCACTGGGTGCGGGAATGGGTTGGCTGCTCACCCAAATTGAAAAGCTGTTTAATTCCAATACCAATCGGCTGAATATGTCGATTGCATTTGTGCTTCTGACCACAGCGCTCTCTATGCTGGAATTTAATATCGGATCGGTCACAATCAGCTTGTCCTCTCTGCTGGTCTGTATGATGCTGGGAACGGTTTTTTGCAATCTGTGCCCTTTGTCCGGAGAGATCATGGACAAAACAGATAGCTGGACAAATCCGCTTTTCGCCGCGTTTTTCGTCATTTCCGGCGCACAGTTGGAGCTGAGTGTATTTACGGACGTCACCATCGTGCTGATCGGTCTTGTCTACATTCTGACCCGCTCTGCCGGAAAGTATCTGGGAGCCTCTCTTTCTGCCCGTGCGACCCACTGCAGCGATACCATCTGCAAGTACCTGGGTATTACGCTCTTGCCGCAGGCAGGCGTTGCCCTGGGAATGTGTGTGACTGCCCAGCAGTTGGGAGAACAGGGAGATCTGATCCGCAATATCACGCTTTTCGCTATTTTGATTTATGAGCTTGTTGGGCCGATGCTGACCAAGGAGGCACTGACGAGAGCAGGCGAGATTCAGCCGATGAGCGATGAGGTGAAAAATCGCCGTACAGCGAACCTGGAGGCTGCAAAAACGATGCCGTATGAGAGGCATAAAAAGCACTGGAAATGAGGCAATCAGCCTCCCCCGACGTGGAATTGTTAAATTTCGACATTGTGGATTCGCAGAAACATGAGAAACCCGGCAGGCTGCCACAATTTCTGTGACAGTCTGCCGGGTTCCTATTGTCTGTTGCTGTTCTGTTTTCCGAATTGCTCAAAGCTGCTGCTTCAGCGCCCACTGAATCCCTGCGGCCATCCGCCCTGTGGAGTTTTGGTAGTGGTTCCCTTTGTTCAGCTGGAAGGTCGTCTGGATACCCTGCTCTGAAAAGTACTGAGCCAGAAAACGGGTGTTCTCCTCCACCGGGGCGAGGTAGGGATTTTTCGTGTGGCTCTCCTGGTCGCCCAGAGAGAAATAGATCTCCTTTACCTGTTCCGAAATGGGGTGCTGCTGGACAAACGGGATGAAATCAGGATACCACAGGGAGCCGGACGCGGAGACGAGGCGGGAGAAGCAGTCCGTTTTGTACCCCGCATACACGGCGAACAGCCCGGCCAGGGAATAGCCGGACAGGGCGCAGTACGTCGGCGGGAACGGGAGCGTCGCCGTGATTTGCGGCAGCAGCTCGTCGGTGAGCTGCGCTAACCAGGCGTCTGCGCCGCCGGAGCAGGGGGTGTCCCCCTTGGAGATAGGCGGGATGGCCCACGGCGTCATGTCGTCGTCCCAGCTCACGCCGTTGATAACCGCCAGCGAAAATGCCGGACAGTCCAGCTTTTGGCAGGCTTGCCACAGGGCTTTCCCTTCCCCCATGACGGCGTGGTAAATCACCAGCGGCGCCGACTGAGGTGCGCAGTAGACCTGTATCTTTTTTCCATTTGCTTGTAGCGTGACCGCCTTTTCCGCTTTCATACTCCCTCACCTTGACCTAAACTGATGCTTCGTTGTACTTCAAATATCCCTTCATATCCTGAAAACCCAATGACCGATACAGGGGATACGCCTGTTCCGACGCCTCCAGATAGATCTTCTCTGCGCCCCGGTCCTTCGCCTCCTGCACCAGCCATTGCACGACTTTCTTTCCCACGCCCTGCTGACGCATAGCGGGAACGGTGTAAATATTCATCAAATACCCGCATTTGCCGCTGGGATTGTCCGGCGAGGGCATCTCACGATAGAGGCAGACGCCACCGCATCCAACGATTTCTCCCCCGGCGGAGGCAAAACAGGCAACGTGTTCCCCCGTCTCCAATGCAGTCTGATAATACGTTCGGTTTTCGGCGAGAAGCGCCGTCATATCCTCCCCGGCGGGGATGGAAAATACCTCCCGCAAAACGATTTCCCGCCAGCGCATCAGCTCCTCCAGGTCGGAGCCGGTTGCTTCTCTGATTGCAATCTCCAACTCAGTAGCTCCCTTCCTTCAGCACCACCGGCAGGCGTTTTATGTCCGGCTTTCCGTTGGGGGTCAGGGGGATGTGATCCAGTATCACGAAAAATTCCGGTATCATAAAGGAAGTCAGATAACGTTGCAGCTTTTTCTTGACCTTGGACAGCACGAACCCCGTCCCCTCCGGGACCACATAGGCGGTCAGGTAGGAGAGGCCGTGCTCGTCCGTGAACGGGCAGACCACGGCGGTCTGCACCTCCTCACAGTCGCAGAGAACGTTTTCCACCTCCTCCGGCTCCACCCGTTTTCCTAGGATCATCACCTGTGAGTCTCTGCGGTGGAGGAACGCCAGATTGCCGTCTGGCAGAAGATAGCCCAAATCGCCGCTCCGGTAGAGCCGTTTCCCGTCCGCTGTGGTCACAAACATCTCATTTTTGCTCCGGTCGAGATACCCGTTGGAGACGCCGCCGCCGGAGATGCAAAGCTCCCCCACGGAACCGGCGGGGACGGGATTTCCGTCTTCATCCAGCAGCTCGATCTGCGCCCCAAGCACCGGTTTCCCGATGGGATAGGTGCCGTCCTCCAGCGCCTTCTGACCGTTGCAGCGGAAATAGCTGCAACAGACAGTAGTTTCAGACGGCCCATAGGTGTTGTAGACCGTGACCTGGGGCAGCAGGTGATTGACATAGCTCTCCCGCAGAATATCGCCGCCGCTGATGAGCAGCCGCAGACAGGAGGGGATGCGCTCCAGCCCGTTCAGCTCCATCAGCAGATAGGGAAATCCGCTGAGGATGGTCACGTTCTTCTCCTGCACAAAGTCCATCAGAGAATGGACGTCAGCTCTCGCCTGGCCGTCCGGAATGGCGAGGGCCGCCCCGGAGAGCAGGGTGGTAAAGACCTCCTCCACGAAAATATCAAAGGAGCAGACGGAGTATTGCAGCATCACGTCCCCGGCTGTGGGGTGAAACTCATGCTGAAACGCCCGGACATAATGGCAGACGTTGGCGTTGGTCACGCAGACGCCCTTCGGCTTTCCGGTAGAACCGGAGGTATATAAAATATAGGCCAGAGACTCCAGACATGTCAAGGGTTTGCTTCCCTGCGCAGCGGGTTCCCCGGTCATGTCCTCCAGAAAAAGCAGAGGGAAGCCTGCCAGCTTCTCCTGATACTTTTTCTGTGTGATAATGAAGCCCTCGCCGCTCTCCTGCATCATGAAGCGGATGCGCTCCTCCGGGAAATCCGGCTCCGCCGGGACGTAGGCCGCCCCGGTTTTCAGCATGGCAAAGATGGCGGCGATAAAATCGGCTCCGTGGTCGGCTACGATTCCGATGCAGGTTTCCTGCGAAGGAAAATTGTTCGCAATCACGTCAATGCGTCGGTCAAGCTGGGCATAGGTGAGGGTTTGCGCCTGTTCTATAATGGCAGGCTGTTCGGAAAATTGCGTTACGGTTTCTGCAAAGCGTTCGTAAATGGTGGAATTACTCATAGAGTTGGTCTCCTTCGCCGTCAAGCGGCACTTCTGCTGTCGAGCAGCACTTCCGAAGCTGCGCTTCTCCCTGCGGGGCGTTGCCCCTCCCTGTAGGCCAGATGAATGACAGGTCAAAATGATGATAAATCCTCAAAATTGCTCAATCGAAGGAAAAATTCCGGCAAAACTCCTTGTAATTATAATCCTTCCCCCGACGGCAGAGAACGGCAAACTGAATGGAATCAAAGAGCTGCCCGCTGCCTTTCCCGGCAAAGGTGAAGTCCCGGATGGCACGGGCAAACGAATCGGAAACAAGCGCCGCATCGTTCCCGTATACGCCGCAGCCAAAGGCACCCAAAATCAGGTGGCGATAGCCCTGGGACGCCGCAACCAACAGTATCCCCTGAATACGTTTGTAGAGCATTTCCTCATACTCCTGCTGGCTCATCCCCTCCAGCCCCAGACGCACCATCGGGGCGGCGCAGCTCATAACGGAGATGGGGAATGGCTGGGCAAGGGTTTCGGACGAGACGTCCTTGATGACCTCCACGTTGGGGGACAGCAGTACACCGTCAGACCCCATGCGGGTCTTTCTGGCGTTGTTGTAATCGTAGTACCGTTTTGCGTCTTCGCTCTCCAAAGACAGCAGCAGGGATGTCCTCCGGCAGAGGTCCTCCTCCTGAGCGCTGGCTCCGTTCCGGGTCTGGCCGCCGGGCCGGGTGGCGCTGGCCAGATTCAGCACAAGAATTCTGGGCGCAGAATCTCCTGTGCTTTTCAGGTGCTGATACTGCTTCTGCGCCAGGACGAGAGCGTCCTCATTTTCACAGGCAAAGGTACAGTCTGTGCTCTGCGACGCCGCCTCGTCCGGTTCCATTGCAGCGAGCGCCACAAGCTCCTCCGGCAGAAATGCCTGAATTTCCCGCATCTCCTCCGGTGAAAAGGCAAGCTGCACGTCCTGCCCATTTTTGGAGTAGCCGCCCTGTTCCAGAATGGCCAGCGTGTCCTCCAGTATCGCAACATTCTTTTTCCTGCGCATTTCCTTCTGCTGTTCCCGCTCCTGAATTTCCTCCTCAGAGAGGCCCTGATACTCCCACGCCCGCATCTGCGCCGCCATCTGTTTGAGCCGCTCTTCTTCGGACATTGCTTTCTTTGTTTCCTGTTCAGCCATTTCCATTCCGCCTTTCGCCGTCAAGCGGCACTTCTGCTGCCGAGCAGCACTTCCGAAGCTGCGCTTCTCCCTGCGGGGCGTTGCCCCTCCTTGCTTTCAGCTTTTGAAACACATCATCGCAAGGTTCCCGGATGTTCAGGTCGGCCACGCTGTCAAACCCGGTGTGTCCCGGATTGATTTGGACGATGACGGCGTCTCTCCGCCGGTAATTCCAATAGGCGCTGCCATAATAGCCGTTGGTTCCAATTACAAGAATCAAATCTGCCTTGGAAATCCAGTCCTGCGCTTTTTGAACGCCTTCTTCCCAAAGCCCAATGTGGCTGTAAAGCTCCCACGGGAGAATCCTTCCCCCGCAGGATTCGCATTTTGGCAGCTCCTCCTGATCCCATATCTCATAACCGTCGTAATGCCGCCCGCACTTGGAGCAACGGTTGATTTGAAAGCCTCCCTGAATTTCTGCCACGTTTTTGGAACCGGCCATCGTGTGCATACAGTCCTCGTTTGTGGTGATGATCCCGATCAGCTTTCCTTCCTCCTCCAGCTCCCGCAGGGCGTAGTGGCTGGGGCTGGGGTGATATTGGTGCATCGTTTTGACGTAGGAGCGCAAAAAGCGGTCGCTCCCAAAGCTACCCGGCCGAATGGAACGGGAGAGCTGCCCGTAGGTCACGCCGCCGCCGGAAAGCGAGATCCCAGCGCCCGTAATGGCCACCATCGCATGGCTCTGGTCAATGTAATCGGCTAATTGTTGGATTTTGTCCTCGCTCCGGCCTTTTCTGGAAGCTCTCATCAGGTTCACATCCTATTCTTATTGCAGTCAGTCATTTCCGTGCCGCAGCTTCTTCAGGCTTTGAAATACCTCATCGGAGCCCTGGCGAATGTTCAGGTTTGCAACTCCATCGAATCCAGTATGCCCCGGATTGATCTGTGCGATGGCCGCGCCTCTCCGCCGGTAATCCCAGTAAACATCCCCATAGTTGCCCCGTGTCCCGATGACGAGAATCAAATCCGCTTTGGAAATCCATTCTCTGGCTTTCCTGACGTCCGCATCCCACAGACCAATGTGGCTGTATAGCGGCCAAGGGAGAATCTCCCCGCCGCAGGCCTCGCACCGGGGCAGCTCATCCTGCTTCCAGATCTCATACCCGTCATAATGGCGGCCACACCTGGAGCAGCAGTTGACCTGGAGACTGCCCTGAATTTCGGCAACGTTCTTTGAACCGGCAATCGTATGCATACAGTCCACATTTGTGGTGATGATGCCGGTGAGCTTGCCCTCCGCTTCCAGGTCTGCCAGAGCGTAATGGGCAAAGCTGGGCTGATAGGAGAACATTGTCTCCAGATAGGTGGGCAAAAAGGAACCTGCGCCGGAGCCCCGTCTGCCCCTGCTGGAAAAGCGCATCTGCCCATAAGTGACCCCTCCGCCGCCAACAGAAATGCCTGCGCCGGTGGTGGCAACAATGCTGCTGCTTTGGTCAATATATTCGGCTAACTGTTGGATTTTATCCATACTTTTGAAAACATCATTGGCGTCACCCGTTCAGGACAGCGTCCAGCGCTTCGGCGGCGTCCGCCCGGATGTTCAGGTCGGCGATCTGGTCAAACTGGGTTGGAGACGGATTGATCTGCACCAGCTTTGTCCCGGCCTTCATGCGGCTTAAGTATTCCTCGCTGCGGAAACCGGTGGTGCCAATGACCAGCACCAGGTCGGCCTGGGAAATCAGGTCGGCAGCTTTGCGCATACTCTCCCGGGAAACCTCGTTGCTGGCGCTGCTGTCCCGGCAAAAGGCAGTCGGCATCAGGGGTGCGCCGCACTTCTCACAGCGGGGCATCTGGCCCTGATTCCACACCTGATAATCGTAGCAACGCTCGCCGCAGTCTATACAGATATTGTCCCGGAAGCTGCCCTGAAACTCAATCACGTTCTGGGAACCGGCAATGGTGTGCAGACAGTCCAGGTTCTGGGTGACAATGCCGCAGAGCTTGCCCTGACGCTCCAGCTCCGCCAGCTGTCTGTGTACTTCGCTCGGCCCCTTGACAAAGGTAGCGTCCAGGAAGGCGTCCTTCATGACCGCATAAAACTTTTCCGGGTTCTTGCGGACATAGGAGGCGGAAAAGATACGTCCGGCGTTCATCCTGCCGACGCTCTGTTTCAGTCTGCGCATCCCGTAGAGATAGGAGATGCCTGCGCCGGTGACGGCGACGGTCCTGTTGCTCTGCTCCATGTACTCCTTTAACTGAGCATATTCCTTTTTCATGGTTTATAACCTCCTGTTCCACAAGGTTGAAGAACGGCAGCAGCGCCCATTGGAGGAAGCTTATCCTCATCGTGGGCGCTGCCGATTGATTAGATGTAATTGGTGCTAAGCGAGACGGACAGTTCCCTCGGCTCCGGGCTTCCGCTGAGGCTGTAGCCCAGCGCCGCAGCGGAGACGGGTTTGAAGCCCTCCGGAATCCCCATCTTCGCGCACAGCTCAGGGTTCCGGCCAAGGGCCTGCACAGCACCCCAGAGGTAAATGTTGTCCACCCCGGCGTCAGTGGCGGCGATGAGCATATTCTCGATGACGCAGGCGGCGTTGGCGTACTCCACGCCGGGGGCCATCTGCTTGGGCGCAGCGGAGACAAAGACCGCCGCAGGCGCACCATAGAAGAAATCCCTTGGTTCTATCTTCATGGCAGCGGCAGTGGCTCGATTAATTTCATCGAGGATGTCCCTGCTGCGGCAGACCGTCAGGTGCAGGGAATCCCGCTGGTTCCCGCCGATGGGAGCCTGACAACCCGCCTTTACGACGGTATCGACGATCTCATCCGGTACAGACCTGTTCGGGTCGAAGTCCCTCGTTGATTTTCTTTTTGCAATGGCTTCTAATGTTTGCATAGAAAATGCCTCCTTAATGTAATCCGAGTGATTACATTATAGTGTATCGAAACCGTAATGTCAAGTGTTACAATTGATTTGTAGGAAAAAATCTGTTATACTTTTGTTAACACTTAGATAGAGAGGAAAAAGGTGGTCGTATGCGCGTCAGCAAAAAATTCCCAACCGCGGTTCACGCTCTGCTTTATGTTGCGGTTCTATCTCCGAAACGCCGGGTGACAAGCACCCTTGTTGCGGAAAGCACTGGCTCCAACGCCGTCACAATCAGGAATCTTTTTCTTGACCTGTCCAGGGATGGCCTGCTGACGGCATCTGCCGGAAAAAACGGCGGCGTCCATCTCGCCAAGGAGCCAAAAGACATTACCCTGTGGGATGTGTACCAGGCGGTGGAGACCAATGATGTGGAGGAGATTTTCAAACTCCACGAAACGGACAGCACCTGCCCTGTATGGAAAAATATCTATCAGCTTCTGTACCCGCATATGCTGGATGCTGTGACCGCCATGAAGGGCAGTATGGAGCAGGTGACACTGGGAACGCTGCTGGACGAACTAAACGCTCTGCTGAAAGACTTCCAGCCGGAAGCGCGTCCGCAAACCTTACCGGAGTCACAGGAGGGCGGCCTGTAACGGTTATGAGTACGCCCTGCACAGAAATTCTTCTGCCGCTTCAATATTACAATGACTCATCCAAATAATGAAGCCCAGTTAATGCTTCGGAGGCCTCCCACAGCTTTTTTGCGGTATCCAAATTGTGAGACGCTTTATTTGACTTGACGACATCCGGCATCCTGTCCTTTGACGGCCCGAAGTATTCGCCTCCCACGACTGCTGTATCGGTAGCCGCACGAATCAGGGGCATTGCGCCATAGATGGTCGGCTTCAAAAAACTGGCCACCAGCGTTAAGAACTTCTTTGTGAATTCGTTATTCGCCTGGGCCGGCATGATATTTGTCTGCGCGATTCCCGGGTGCGCAGCAAGCGAAATCGTGGACTTGCCTGCGCGCGTGAGCCGCCGCTGCAGCTCATACGCGAACAGCAGCATTTCCATTTTGGAACGGCCATACGCCCGCCACCTGCCAAAGCCCTTTTTATTCTTATAATACAGATTATCAAAATTAATCTTATTTCCAAAGAAGTAGGCAAGGCTGCTGACACTGACAACCCTTGCGCCAGGCGTCGCCTCCAGCAGGTCAAACAATCTTGCTGTCAGCGCAAAGTGGCCGAGGTAGTTGGTCGCAAAGTGATTTTCAAACCCGTCAACGGTTTCAGAATATGGCGCCGCCATAATGCCTGCATTGTTGACGAGAACATCCAGCCTGTCGTATTTCTGCGTGAACTGGGCTGCGAAATCTGCAACGCTTTTTTGGCTGGCAAGGTCTAAAAGCATGGTATCCAGATCCGCACCCGGAACATCGTCCCGAATCTTTTGCATGGCTGCCTCCGCTTTTTGCGGATTTCGGCAGGCCATCACGACCTTTGCGCCTTTGCGAGAAAGCTCCTTTGTTGTTTCAAATCCCAGACCGCTGTTTGCACCGGTCACGATCATCACTTTGCCGGAAAGGTCCGGTATGCTCTCTAATGTCCAACTCATGATGATTCCCCCTCATGAAATTCTGACTGCATCATATCCTTCAAGGTAACGTTCGGATTTTGGTAGCGCCTGCGCTTTTCCGGCACATTGGGGTGACGAATGGCCCGGTTCGGACACCACATGATACAGGCCATACACTGCTGGCAGTCATGGCCCCAGACCGGGCCATCCCCGGTCAGATGGATGTTCCCGTTTTTGCAGAGCTTCTCACAGACGCCGCATTGGGTGCAGGCATCGGTGGTGTAGAAGCCGCCCTCCACGCTGTCCCGGTCTACGCCCAGCCAGCCGTTGAAGGTTTTGGAAGCACCTGCGAGAAGCTTACGGTTCATGCCCTTGCGGTTCCTGGTGGGGGCGTCCGATTGGATTTTTCCCGCAATTTTAACCGTGGCTTTCGCCTCATGGTTTAAGTAGATGCGGTTGATCCAGTCCGGCATGGGAGAGAAGCCCACAATGTGGTTGGGCGGCATCGGAAGCATGAAGGTTTGAACAGCAAAGTCTGTTTTCGGCTGCAAAATGGCCTTCAGGTCAATGCAGACATAACCGTCATAGCCGCCGCAGGTAGCGAGGATGAAAATCTTCTGCTGTCTGGAGCAACGGAGCTTTTCGCAGACCTCCTTCACCACCCTCGGTGGGCGGACGAACCAGGTGGCGGTCACAATTCCGATTCTCGCATACTCTGACGGGACCTCCGGGTCGTCCCGCAGAGTGTAGACGGACAACAGCGTTGTATTTCCCAGCTTCTCGCCAATGTGCTTTGCCACAGAGAGGCTGTTCCCGGAGCCGGAGTAGTAATAGATGACGGTCTTTTCGGCCATTTGACACCTCCAGTTGTGTTCCTATTTCAGGCCAACTCTTTGCAGGATAGAGGGCTTGCTGTCCTTCCAGATTTCCAGCACCCTTTCCTTATGATAGCCGTACATCTCCTCCTCGGCGAAGGGATAGGGATTCTTCCGGTTCCGCATCAGCAGCACGGGTGCGATGAAGCAAATGAGCATTGCGATGATCGCACCGGGGATACCAATCCAGAGCTGCCACGCCTGTTCCGGCATGGTGGTACAGACATACCAGATATAATAGATCGCGACAGGCAGCTGTAAAAACACAGTGGAGCCCAAGCCGGGGTTGTAAAAATCCTTCAACGAGAAGTTGATCAGCAGACCATGGGCTGCCAGCTGCACCAGCACGCACAGCACCTGAGAGGCTCCCAGCCAAATCACATTGGGGAAGCAGATCGCCAGAATGTAAAAGGCGTAGCACAGGAATACGTTGCAGATAAAACACTGCTGGGCATTAAAGGGATACCGCTCCGGCGCTTCCTTCTCCCGGAAGGCGGCCATGTTGGTGATGGACGGCATCCCGCCGGGGAAGCCGTATTCCTCCACCTGATGAACCAACATAGCCATCCAGCTAAAAATCAGAATCACCTGAATCTTCGGCAGGTGGTCGCAGCCCCACAGCCCCATCAGGAAGGCCAGCAACACGAACAAAACGCCGCCGATCCAGTACCAGTATCGTCTCCAAAATTTCATACTGTCTGCCTCGTATCACTTCTTCCAGAAGGAGGGGTACTTCTCATAATACTTGGCGTCGGCAAAGGCGAACGCACCCTTCTCCTGCTTGTACACCCACTTTTTCAGCGGCGTCTCCGTCAGGACGATGCAGATCAGCATCATAATGATGAACAGGATGATGGCCCAGAGCCAGTCGCTGCCGGTGACGTTTTCCAGATGCGCCACGATATAGACCCCTGCGGGCAGGAACATCATCCAGGAGGTGGCGAAGCCGGGGTGATAGATGGTTTTCTTGCCGTCCTTTCTCAGCCAGAAGTAGGTGAGGGTGCCTCCGCCGGTGTGGGCCAGCACCTCGATGAAGCAGAGCAGCATCATGCACAGGGCGGTAGCGTTGGAGAGGCCGGTGAAGAGGCTGAGAACCAGATAGACCAGCGGAATCCACTGCAACCCCACGTTGGTGATCATATCCGTCAGGCGGCTCATTGGGAACCGGTCAATCTGCTGCTTTTCCTTCTCCTTCGGCCCCAGCAGAACGTTGTAGAAGATGTGGAGGCCGCCGGGGAACTTCCACTCCTCCAGCACATGGAAGGGCATAATCATTGCCACAAACACCGCGCCCTGTGCACCCAGAGGCATCTCGTCCCAGAAGATGGCGGCGAGCACGCCGGTGACAACCCCCGTCACGCAAATAAAGATGATCCAGTTGATGTCACACCATTTGTCCAGTTTCTTTACCATTGTTATTTGCCCTCCTTTGCAGCTTTTGCGGCTTTCCGCTCTTCCCACAGCGCCGCAACGTGTTCTCTGTTGTAACCGTACAGCTCCCGGTCCTCAAAGGGATAGGGAGAATTTTTGTCCTTCATCACCAGGATGGGGACGATAAAGGTGAGCAGCAGCATGAGGATGGAGCCGGGGATGCCCCACCAGAGCTGCCCCGCCTGCTCCGGCATATAAGTGCAGACGTACCAGATGTAGTAAATCGCCACCGGCGTCTGCAAGATCGCCGTAGAGGCCAGACCGGGGTTGTACTTGCTTTTCAGCCGCAGGTTCATGGCGATACCGTGTCCCGGTAGCTGCCACACGCCCGCCAGCACCTGACTTGCCCCCATCCAGACCAGATTGGGAAAGCAGATGGGGATGATATAGCTCAGGTAGCAGAAGATGACGTTGCTCAGAAAGCTCTGCCTTGCGTTCAGCGGGTAGCGCTCCGGGTGTTCCGTCTCCCCAAGTCCTGCCATGTTGGAAATCAGGGGGAAGCCGCCGGGAAAAGCGTATTCCTCAAACTGATGCATCAGCATCCCCATCCAGCTGAAAATCAGGATGACCCGGAGCCTGTCCAGGTGGTAGCAGCCCCACAGCCCCATGACAAAGGCCAGCAACACAAATAGAACGCCGCCGATGTAATACCAGTTTCGTCTCCAAAACTTCATTTGATAAACCTCCTATAGCGCAAAAGTTGACAAATCTCCGTGATGTCATTATAATAGACGCAGACGTTCAAAGTCAACAAACTGTTATTGTTAAAATGTTCTGTGGTCGACGCCGGTCCGCTTATTTGTGTTAGAATCAACAATTATCAAAAATTTGTCGAGGTGAAGCAAACAAATGGAAAACCAGAGGGTACGCATCAGCAAGACCATGCTGAAAACAGGGCTGCTCAAGCTGCTCCGGGAAAAGCCGCTGAGCCAAATCACGGTCTATGAGCTCTGTAAGGTGTCGGAGATCAACCGCACTACGTTTTATAAATACTACGGGAGCCAGGAGGAGCTGCTGAGCGAGATCGAATCAGATTTTCTCCGTCAGCTGGACGAGGAGTTAAAGCAGGTCATCACCCAAAGCGACAACGCCCTGCTGCTGGTCTTGCAGCATTTGTACGACCAGAGGGAGCTGTTCTGCCTTCTTGTCCGCTCTGCCCCCACACAGGAGTTTACGGCACATCTGTTTGCCATCCCCAGCATTGGCATTATTTTTCAGAATATGCTCGATGAGAGCAGCTACTCGGAGACAGAGGTGAAGTACATCCGCCAGTTCGTTTTCCAGGGCACCTTTTCCGTCCTCTATGACTGGTTGAACAGCGAAAACCCGGAGCCAGTAGAGAAAATCGCTGACGTGCTGGGGCTGCTGAAAAGTAAATTGTGACCTCCATTTGCTCTTGAGCATGAAAAAAGCCCGTTCGTTCCACTCTTATAAGAGAGAAAACAAACGGGCTATGTAAGCTGGCTAAGACCGGATTCTGCTCTGTTAGCAAAACAGAGATTTCCTTAGATGGAGGATATTTTCAGCTAACCGGTCTTAGCCAAAGGAGACTCACTGAAGCTTGTGGACTTTCTTAGAAAGATAGTGCAGGGCTGATTTACTATGGTTCAGAGCGTTTTTTCAACGGACACCTTTCTTAGCCGGAAATCGGCTCGGAAGGGAGCATTTCGGGGTTCTTAGCTGGAGACCCTTTTTCATTAGCTGGCCAGCTAAGATTTTCAGAAATTCTTAGCTGAAAATCGGGTAGAACAACTTGATGGGAAAATAGAAAAGCGGAAGCTGTTTTCGTGTCAGCTAACACGATTTTAGCAGCTTCCGCTTATTGGCTGGTGTCCCAGAAGGGATTCGAACCCCCGACACCCGCCTTAGGAGAAGCTCCCAATACGCATCAGCAGGGGCTGAGAAATTCCAAAAATCGTTGAAATTGCAGGCTTTTCTGGCATTTCAAATGCCACTTTACACTGCCTCGTGACAGCTAATTTTATGGCATTTCAGAGCATCCAATTAGCAAGCTATTGCCACCTGTGTGAAAAACGATGGCCGGTTGGCAGTCCAAATTGTATCGGCGCTGTCCAGATTGTTCTCTTGCATGATAGGACATATCATCTCTTCCTTATCCCCAAAAGCTCTTTCAGAGATTGTCAAATATGCAGGGCATTCAGCGTTCGGGGATACTGACTGCGCTGGCATGGTGATTTGATTATTTGTCTATGGGCATCCGCTGCAAGGCTGATAACTGATCACGTCTGCCATAAATAACTGCGGTGGTCCACACGGTCATGGTAGATTCATCAACCCAATAGTAAGCGATAAAGTTCTGGATGACCATTCTGTGGATACCCTCCGTGTGCCACGGCTCATCTTCCACAAGAACATAGCGTGACGGCAGGGCTTTCAGAGTGGACAGTTCCTTCATGAGCTTATCAGACCAGCCCCTGGCAATATCGGGAGACTGCAAGACCTTAGAAATATAAGATACGGTCTCCTGCATTTGCTCAATCGCATAGTTGGTTAGTTTTACCTTGTATTCCATACTCAAATACTTGCATTGATTTTGGCAAATGCGTCGTCAAGTTCAAGGCCCTCTCCGGCCTTCGCCTGGGCAAGCCCTTTCCCCATCATGGCATCAAAATCAGCTTTGGACATTGCGTCTGCTGTTGGAATGGCCGGGATACTCAGGGAATAAGGAATACTGTTCGTCATAATAATCTGGCGGTACAAGGAGTCGATCAGAACAGAAACAGGGATTCCAAGGCGGTCAAGGACACTTTCTGCCTGTTGTTTGATTTCCGGCTGAACACGAGCCGTTACGTTTGCGGTTTTGTTTGACATAGAGACATACCACCTTTCTAAGACAAGTATAGCACCGTGTATGGCTAATTGCAATACAAAAATCCATGTTGAGCACTGTATCAATACATAAATTCAGAGCGTGTATCGCCCCAACTTTCGGGGATGGGTACACGCTCTTTTTATGGGTTCTCTGTCAAGAGTTGGGGTAGAGAAAAAACAGAATCAGGCATACAGGAC
>JAJQFJ010000047.1 GCA_021201185.1 Clostridiales bacterium | reverse complement strand
CGGAATAGACCCGGAAGAAGGTCAGGCGGCCCACATAGGGGTCGGTCATGATCTTGAAGGCCAGCGCAGAGAAGGGCTCATCGTCGGAGGACGGACGCTCCTCCTCCTCATCGGTCACCGGGTTCACACCCTTGATGGGGGGAATATCGGTGGGGGCGGGCATATAGTCCACGATGGCATCCAGCAGCTTCTGAACGCCCTTGTTCCGGTAGGAGGTGCCGCAGGTCACGGGAACCAGCTTGTTCTCGATGGTGCCCCTGCGGATGGCGGCCCGGATCATATCGGAGGGGACATCCTCCTCCTCCAGGACCATCATCATGATGTCCTCGTCCAGATCGGCCACGCTGTCCAGCAGCTGAGTGCGGTACTTCTGGGCCAGCTCCATCATGTCCTCGGGGATGGGCTCCACACGCATGTCCGTGCCCATCTCGTCGTAATAGATGTCGGCGTTCATCTCCACCAGGTCGATGATACCCCGGAAGTCGGCCTCGGAGCCAATGGGGAGCTGAATGGGCACGGCGTTGGCCTTCAGGCGATCATGGATCATGTCCACAACGTGGTAGAAGTTGGCGCCCATGATGTCCATCTTGTTGACGTACACCATACGGGGAACATGATAGTGATCCGCCTGACGCCAAACGGTCTCAGACTGAGGCTCCACGCCGCCCTTGGCACACATCACGGTGACAGAGCCGTCCAGCACCCGGAGAGAGCGCTCCACCTCCACGGTGAAGTCCACATGGCCCGGGGTGTCGATGATGTTGATCCGATGATTCTTCCAGAAGCAGGTGGTGGCGGCGGAGGTGATGGTGATGCCACGCTCCTGCTCCTGCACCATCCAGTCCATGGTAGCAGTACCCTCGTGAGTCTCACCGATCTTGTGATTCACGCCGGTGTAGTAGAGGATACGCTCGGTGGTAGTGGTCTTACCTGCGTCGATATGAGCCATGATGCCGATATTTCTGGTTTTTTCCAGAGAAACTTTTCTAGGCATGTGATATGCTCCTTAATTGAAACGATTGAATGGCGCCGATCACCAGCGATAGTGAGCAAACGCCTTGTTGGCCTCGGCCATCTTGTGAACGTCCTCACGCCTCTTGACGGCGTTGCCGGTGTTGTTGGCAGCGTCCATCAGCTCAGCAGCCAGCCGCTCCTTCATGGTGCGCTCGCTGCGGGTGCGGGAGTACTGGGTCAGCCAGCGCAGACCCAGGGTCTGACGGCGGGCAGGACGGACTTCCATAGGCACCTGATAGGTGGCGCCGCCCACACGACGGGACTTGATCTCGAGGCTGGGCATAATGTTCTCCATTGCGGCATGGAAAACCTCCATGGGCTCCTTGCCGGTTTTTTCCTGGACGATGTCGAAAGCGCCATAGACGACCTTCTGGGCAACGCCCTTCTTGCCGTCGAGCATGATGCTGTTGACGAGCTTGGTCACCAGGGTGGAGTTGTATACGGGATCCGGAAGGACTTCCCGCTTGGGTACATTTCCTCTTCTGGGCACTTTAACTTCCCTCCTTCATAATAAGATGATTTCATCGGTACTCGGAGGCGTTTTGCCTCCGTGCAGACAGGGTGCCCCCCTGTCCAGTGCCTGCCGAAGCTCTTACCCAAATCTATGAATAAGCGTCTTCGAGCAAGGCATACGCCTTGCGCTCACGCGCAGCATTTTTTTGAATGAGTGGGTGCGGATTACTTCTTCTTGGCCTTGGGCCGCTTTGCACCGTACTTGGAACGGGCCTGCATACGGCCGTTCACGCCCTGGGTATCCAGAGTGCCGCGGATGATGTGGTAACGCACGCCGGGCAGGTCCTTGACACGGCCGCCGCGGATCATGACCACAGAGTGCTCCTGCAGGTTGTGGCCGACACCGGGGATATAAGCCGTGACCTCATAGCCGTTGGACAGACGCACACGGGCGATCTTCCGCAGAGCCGAGTTGGGCTTCTTGGGGGTGGCGGTACGGACAGCGGTGCAGACGCCACGCTTCTGGGGGGAGGGGAGATCGGTCTCCTTGTCCTTCAGAGTGTCCTTGCCTTTCTGCAGGGCGGGGCTGTTGGACTTGTAGACAGAGGTCTTGCGGCCCTTCCGCACGAGCTGATTAAAAGTAGGCATGAATCAGTTTCCTCCTTTCCTTCGTTCTTCAAAATATATTTTAACGGAACCGGCAGAGCCGTTTTCCCGCTAAAATCGGTCTATCCTCTCAGCACCGCCGCAGCCGCGGCGCCGACGGAGAGGCGGCAGGTCTTGCCCAGCTCCTCCATGGAGCGCACCCACTGGACAGGGACGCCCTTCGTCCGGCACAGCTCCTCCAGGGGCTGGGTCAGGGCAGGGTCCGCGTTTTCAGCCAGCAGGACCAGGACAGCGTTTCCGCCCTGGACCGCCTTTCGGGTCTGCTTCACTCCGGCTACGATAGCCGCCGTTTTTTCCTGCCCGTTCACGCCGGTTCCCTCCAATGGTGTCCCGGCAGGCAGCCCGCTGCGCCCAAAAAAGGGCGCACGAACCCATCTGCCGCAAACCTACACAATTGGAAATTATAACAGCTATCTTAACCCCCGTCAAGGGAATTTTTGCGAAATTCCACCCCTTTTGGGACAATTTTCCCGGAACAATGCAGGATTTTTCTTTTACTTCCCGTCCCCTTACAGGACGATCAGCTCCTTGGGGGACCGGGTCAGCACCTGGCAGCCGTCCTCCTCCAGCCGGATCACATCCTCGATGCGGACGCCGAACTGTCCGGGGAGGTAGATGCCCGGCTCGGCGGAGACCACCGCCCCCAGGGGCATGGGGTCGTGGTTGGCGGGGCGGAAGCCGGGATTCTCGTGGATCTCGATGCCCAGGCTGTGACCGAAGCCGTGGCCCATCTTCCCGGCGTAGCCCGCCTGAGCCAGAACGTCCTCGGCGGCGTTGTGGACGTCTGCGCCCACCACCCCGGCCTTCGCCATGGCGATGCCCGTGAGCTGTGCCTTCAGCACCGTGTCATAGACCCGGCGCATCTCGTCGGACGGCTCCCCCACCGCCACCGTCCGGGTCATGTCGGAGCAGTAGCCCTGGAAAATGCAGCCGAAGTCCATGGTCACAAAGTCCCCCTGCCGGAACTGCCGCCCGCCGGGGATGGCGTGGGGCATGGAGCCGTTGGGGCCGGAGGCCACGATGGGGTCAAAGGAGTTTTTGGAGGCCCCGAACTTCATGTGGTAATAGGTGATTTTGGCGGCGATTTCCTGCTCGGTGACGCCGGGGCGGATGTCGTTCAAAATCTCGGTAAAGGTCCGGTCGGTGATGGCCTGGGCCTGGCGGAGATATTCCATCTCCTCCTCGTCCTTGGAGGCCCTCAGTTCAGAGAGCAGCTCCCCGGCGGGGACGAACTCCGTCCCTTGGGGAAACGCCTTTTGGAGATCGGCGTAGTCCCGGAGGCTCAGGTACTGATCCTCCAGGCCGACGCGCACAAGCCCCAGCTCCTGCGCCTTCCCGGCGGCCCACTGGGCGTGGCTGTTGGCAGTCCGCATGGCGATCTCGCAGCCGGTCACCTGGTTGCGCACCGCCTCGATATACCGGGAGTCCGTCTCGTAGTAGCTCTTCTCACGGGTGACCAGCACCAGGCCCTCACCCATAAAACCGATGGCGTAATACTCCCCCGGGGCGCTGGTGATGACCAGGGCGTCCAGGCCGTACTCCGGGAGCTTGCCTGCAATTTGCTTCAAATGGTTCATAGTCAGTTCCTTCCTTTTATCATGATCTGTTGATATTGCGCTTTCATGGTCAGGGCATCCTCGCTCTGGGTGCCCGCCGACTCGCAGATGATGACGGGGCTCCAGCCCCGTCTGGCGATCTCCTCCGCCAGAGGCGCGAATTCCGGCCCCCAGCCCTCGTCCAGGAACCGGAGGTGGCGCTTCTCCCCTCCTCCGAGGGTGAACTCGATCTTGGAGAAATGGCTGTGAAACCGTCCTGCCCGCTCCTCTCCCAGCACGTCCGCTATCCGGTCCAGCATCCGGCGGCAGGCGTCCGGGCCGTTGAGTGCTCCCAGGCTCCGGGCGTACAGGTGGCCAAAGTCCACGCAGGGGAGCAGCCGCTCGTCCAGGCAACACAACTCCAGCACCTCGTCCAGGTCCCCCAGCTGGTTTATTTTGCCCATGGTTTCCGGGCAGAGGGTCATATTGTCGAAGCCCGCCTCGTCGCAGGCGTGGAGAACAGACCGGAGAGATGTCCTGGCGATCTCCAGCGCCTCCTCCCGGCTCCGGCCCATGAGCGCCCCGGAGTGGACGACGATGCGCTCCGCCCCCATCCAGGCCGCCGCCTGACAGGAGGAGAGCACATAGCGAGTGTTTTTCTCCAGTGCCTCCTGGCTGGGGTTGGAGAGGCTGATGAAATAGGGGGCGTGGATGGAGAGTCCGATGCCCGCCCGGCGGGCGTTGTCCCCGATGAGCCGGGCGGTCTCCCGGCTCACCCGGACGCCCCTGCCGCACTGGTACTCATACCAGTCCAGGCCGATGCGCCCCAGCCTGCCGGGGGCGTCTGCGCTGGAGCGGCTGACGGTGGCGGTGAAGGTCTCCGAATTCCCCGCCACCCCGAACTGGGCGGTCATTCCAGTCCCTCCGGATGGGGACAGGCCCGCCGAAACGGGGTCTCCACCCAGTAGCGCAGGCGGCGAAAGGCGGTGTCCAGGGCGATGGGCCGGACCAGCACGGCGGTGATGCCCGCATTGTGGGCCCCCCACACGTCGGTGAAGATCTGATCTCCCACCATCACCGCCGCCTCCCGGTGAACGCCGGTGCGCTCCAGGGCCGCATCGAAGCTCCTGCGCCGGGGCTTTCCCGCGTGGCCGATATAGTCGATCCGGAACGCTCCGGCAAACTCCCGGGACCGCCGGGGCTTTCTGCCGTTGGAGAGGAGGAACACCTGTATCCCTGCCGCCGCCAGCTCGTCCCGCCATTGCTTCAGTTTCTCCGAGGGGCCAGGCTCCCCATATCGGGCCAGAGTGTTGTCCAGATCCGCCAGCACCAGAGTCTTTCCCCGCTCCGCCAGCCATTGGGGGGTCAGCGCATAAACGCTGGAGACGATATAGTCCGGTATCTGAGGGACTGCCATGTCATTTCCTCCCTGTGGAGCGCATAAGATAGGTTCTAATCGGTTGCTTGCTGCTGACCAGTATAGCATTTTTTCCGAGCAGTCACAAGAGGGAGGCCCGCCCATGTCCCGTTTTTTCTGTATCGTCAGCCACGAGAACCTGCCCCGGCTCCCCACCCCCTTTGCCCCGGTGCTGATGTCCTACCGGGTGGGGCCGGGGCCGGAGCTGCTCCGCTCCCAGGGGCCGGTTCCCCTCCGGGGCGGACTGCTGGGGCTGAACGCCGTCTCCACCATTCCGGAGGGGGACCCGGGCCATTTCTGCCGCCAGGTGGTGCGGGAGTGCCAGGCCAGAGGGGCCGCCGGGGTGCTGGCGGACTGGGAGCCGATGCAGCGGTCTCTCCTCCCCCTGGTCCGGCGGCTGGGGCAGGCTCTCCGCCCGGCGGGTCTGCTCCTGCTGCTGCCGGAGTGCTGGGGCGGGGCGGTGGAGGGGGCGTGTATCCTCATCCACTCCCCTCTCTCCGGCGGGACCCTGGAGCTGCGGCTGAAGGAGGCGGCGGAGCGGTACGGGGCGGAGCGGACCGTCCTGGCCCTCCAGCCCATGGGAGAGGATTTTCTCCTCCCCGCCCCCTCCGGTCAGGGGAAGACCCTCTCCCGCCAGGCGCTGGCCGATCTGCGCAGCCGCACCCACGCCCCGGCCTACTGGTCCCGGGAGCTGTGCGCCCGGTATTTCACCTATCGGGACGGCCAGGGCGTTCACTTCGTTCTCTTTGACGACGGGGACAGCCTTTGCCGCAAGCTGGAGCTGGCGGGCGGGCTGGGTATCCGTTGTGCCGTCGCCGCCTGGGAGGAGATCGCCCCCTGGTCGTCTGTTCTGAGCGGCTCCCCCTTCCTCTCGGGCAGGGAGTAAAACAGAACCCCCTGTACCGGTGTGGTACAGGGGGTCAGAATCATCAATAGAACTTTTTGCGATTCTTCCGAGCGGCTTCGGACTTCTTGCGCCGCTTGACGCTGGGGCTCTCGTAATGCTCACGCTTGCGCACCTCGGCGAGGACGCCGGACTTGGCGCAGCTGCGCTTGAAACGCTTCAGAGCGCTATCCAGCGATTCGTTCTCTCGAATGTGGACTTCTGCCATTTTATTTTCCCTCCCTCCGATTCATGCCCAGGGAGTCTGTGTACAAGGGCATACCACCCCCACTTAGGGGCTACTGGGGATACTTTACACCATCTGTCCCCCGTTGTCAAGAGCGGGATGGGCAATTTTCATAAATGCAGGCGGAAAATCGGCTTATTTTCCCGGCCGGAAGATCAGGTTGACCAGTTTGATGTTCTTATCCTTGCCCCGGACCACGATCTGCTTGACCAAAGTCTTGCCCTCGGCCTGCTTCTGGATGCGGCTGTCGGCCAGGGCGGCGGCAACCGCATCGTCGTCGCTGCTGGCGGCAGGCACCTGGATGCTGGCCCGGAGCTTGCCGCCCACCTGGACGGCCACCTCCACGGTGGCGGCGACGGTCTTGCTCTCATCATACGCGGGCCAGGGCTGCTGGCAGACCATGCCCTCGCTCTCCCAGCCCAGATTCTCCCACATCTCCTCGCAGATGTGAGGGGCGAAGGGGGACAGCATGAGCACCAGTGTCTTCAGGTCGCCCTTGGTGCAGCCGTTGGCGTAGAAGTCGTTGGTCAGTGCCATGAGGGTGGCAATGGCGGTGTTGAACTTCATGGCCTCGATGTCCTCGTTGACCTTCTTGATGGCCT
>JAJQFJ010000077.1 GCA_021201185.1 Clostridiales bacterium | reverse complement strand
CTTGCGTCTGGCGGCGCGGGGGGGGGGGTTTTGGGGGGGGCGGGACAGGGTCAGTCATCGCCGCCCTGCCCCTGGGGGAGGTCCTTACTTCTTGCCGTCATAGCGGAGACGGAACACCAGCCAGCCGGCGACGGCCAGGCAGGCAACCATAGCCGCCAGTAGCAGGAGGATGTTGCTGCTGTCTCCGGTCTGGGCAGAGCTGCTGGAGCTGGAGCTAGAGCTAGAGCTGGAGCTAGAGCTGGCGCTGCTGCTGGAGCTGGAGCTGCTGCTGCTGCTGGAGCTGCTGCCGGAGCCAGAGGTGTTGTCGGAGCTGTCGTCCGCTGCCGGGATGGTCAGGGTGAACGTGTACTCATAGACGGCCTCGCCGACTACGAGAGTCACCACCACCGTATGGTCGCCAGCATCCAGGGCATCCAGGACCGCGTCAGCAAATTTCACGGTCACAGTCCCGTCTGCCGGGTCATAGCTGATGGTGTAGTAGTCGTCATTGACCTCATTTCCGTCAATGGTGACATAGCTGTCCCAATCGTACTCGTCCAGATTCGGCAGGTCCTCGTCCGTGATGATCACGGTGCCGGTATCCCCATCAACGATGATGGAGAAGTCACCGGTGTCGTCGGTGTCATCGGTGTCATCGGTGTCGCCGCTGTCGTCCTCCGCCGGAATGGTCAGCGTGTAGATATACGCATAGGTGAGTCCATCGATCTGAGTGACCACAACCACCGTATGGTCTCCCGGCTCCAGCTGGGCCAGGACATCGTCCGAGAAGGTCACGGTCAGGTTGTGATCCCGAGGGTCGCCTTCGACGGTGTAGTCGCCTTCGTCGATCAGTGTATCATCGATGGTAATAGAGAAGGTGAGAGGCGTCCAGGTGGCGGTCAGGGTGATGTTGCCCTCCGTGTCGTAGAAGTCCATCTCCTGCACCGGAGTGCCGTCCTCATAGTACCACCCGGCAAAGCTATAGCCGCTACGGGTGGGAGTGGGCAGATCGGTTATCTCGTCGTCAAAGTGGATGGGGATGGTGTCGTCCACGCCCTCGGGCAGCTCGCCGCCGTTGGAGTCCAGGGTGATGATGTAGGTATTGGCCGTCCAGGTGGCAAACAGAGAGCTGTTTTCGGCGGTGGTGTACGCCGTCTCAGCATCGACCGGGTTGCCGTCTGCATCCACCCAACCGCCGAAGGTGTAGCCCTCGCGGGTGGGGGTGGGCAGCTCTCCCACAAGGCCGTCATAGGTCACGGTGATGGTGTCAGAAGCGCCGTCAGGCAGTTCGCCCTCACCGGCGTCCAGAGTGATGGTGTAGGCGTTGGCGGACCACTTGGCAGTCAGTTCACTGTCGCCTGCGGTGGTGTACTCCGTGTCAGCGGTGACTTTCTGGTCATTTGCATCATACCAGCCCTCAAAGGTGTAGCCGGTGCGCTCAGGAGTGGGCAGCTCGCCAATGGCGCTGTCATAGGTGACGGTGAGGGTGGAGGGGTCAACGGTGCCGCCGTTGGCGTCCAGGGTGACAGTGTAGGTGTTGGCCGTCCACTGAGCCACATAGGTCACGCTGCCGGTGACGGTGTCAGTGACGGTCGGCTCCCAGCCGGTGAAGGTGTAGCCGGTGCGCTCCGGGGTACCCTCAAAGGCGGGGGTGTCGGTGCCGTCCTCCACGATGTAGGTCTGGTCGGCAAAGATGACCTCGCCGTCTACGCCGTCGGTGTAGGTGACGGTGTACAGGGCCGCCCAGGTGGCGGTGTAGGTCACGTCCTCGGTGACGGTCTCGGCGACCTCAGGGGTCCAGCCCTTGAAGACGTAGCCGTCCCGGGTGGGGTCCTCAATGGTGGGCGTGTCGTTGCCTGCGATGACGGTGAAGGTCTGGTCCTCAAAGATGACCTCATTCTCCACGCCGTCGGTATAGATGACGGTGTAGGTGGTGGGGACGACCTTGATGCCGATGCTGCGCGGCAGGGCAGTGTTGTTTTTATGATAGCAGAGCTCTACTGAGCCGCTAATCACAATCTGATTGTTAACAGAATAACGACTACCATCAGTGATTATGTTGTTAGTTTTATCATAGATGGTGCCATCCTGATACATTACCCCCCAGGTGATGTTGGGGACCGTAACTGTAAATTTTTGAGTAGCAGTGCCGCTACTCGACAAGAGATAAATGTCATCGCCGGCAGCAGTTGCAGTATTGTTGTAGATTTTATTGCTTGAATCAATTTCATAGTTAGCTTTGCCGCCCCGGGCAATATATACGCCGCCGCCATAGACACCGCTGTTGCCCGTAATGGTGCAGTTGGTCATAGAGAGGTCGTTACCGGCAGCCGAATAAATTGCGCCTGCACCTGAGCTGGAGCCGGTGCCAGTATTCCCGGTAAAGGTGCAGTTATTGACCGTGACGGATTTGCTGTAAATCGCACCGGCACTCTTGCCGGTATTGTTGATGAAACTGACATTTTTACAGGTCACATAAACGTAGCTGCCATAGCCATAGATTGCGCCTGCATAGCTGGACGAATAGCCGTTGGCGATGGTGCCGTCCTTAACTGTGAAGTACAGATAGGTGCCGCCGTAGCTGGTGCTCCGGCTGAGATAGAACACGCCCTTGGTGCTGGAGGTATCTCCGGTGCCGGACAGGGTGTGGCCGTTCAGGTCCAGCGTCAGGTTGACATTGCTCCAGCCCGCAGAGGTGGGCACCAAGACGAAATTGATGTTCTCTGTGACGTCGGTCAACAGGGTGATAACGGAGCTTTCCTCCATCTCCCCTGTGGGAGCATACTGCTTGTAGTTTTCATTCACTGCGTCAAAGGCAGCCTGGAGGGTCTCATACTGGACATCGTTGTACTCTGCCACGTAAGAGGCGGTATCTTCCTCCTCCTCAGCCTCGTCCTCGGCAGCCGGTTCCTCGGCCACAGCCTCCGGCTCTGCCACAGCCACAGGCTCCGCCACGGCGCTGGCGACGGCGGTCACCGTCTGGGCGGCGGTGTCGGCCTCCACCACGGCGGCTACCTTCTCCGCCACGGCGTCGATCTCCGGCTCGGAGGTCTCATCAGAAGCGGTTTCTTCGGGAACCGCTTCTTCATTCTCCTGCGCAGGAGAATCTGCCGACTCCTCGTCTGTTTCCGTGTCGGCGACCTCTTCCTCCGACTCGGCGTCAGCAGGGGCCTCTGCCTCGTCGGTCTCGGTCTCGGCGGCTTCCGTGTTCTGGGACGTATCGTCCACAGCGTCGGTCACTGCCGTCTGGTCATCGGCAGTCTCGTCCTCGACGCTGGTCGCCATCGCCGGAACAAACAGGCTGAACGCCAACGCCAGGGCCAGCATACCGCTGAGCAGCCGTTTCCACTGGTTGGTCATAGTGCTTTCTCCTTCCTTTTGTTCGGCCCCTGCTCTTTGGCCCATCCTTTGGACAGATGGGCGTGGTCGCTTCGGGGCCTCCCGTTGTTATATGGCAAGCCGGATATGGCATATCCGGCGAACCGACAGGGCCAGTGTAAAACCTGGTTATACAGTTTGTATTTTACCATTAAATTCTTTTGGGCGCAATCCTTTTTTCACGTTTTATCAAAAAGTTACAACATTTTATGTTTTCTACAAATATAGCCTCAAATGAAAAGGGAGCCTCTCCGCAGTCGGGAGGCTCCCTTGCCATGCTATCTGTTTTTCCGTTTCTTCTTTTGAGGTGTCCTGGCCGGCGGCTCCGGCGGTGCCGTCACCGCTCCCCCCGGGCCGAACCGGGTCAGCAGCGGGGCGGTGATAGCTGCCACGCAGGGGACGGCCAGGACGATGCCCAGGCTGCCCGCAATGCCCCGGATGAGCTCGATGGCAACAAAGTCGGTGTTCATCAGCTGTGTGAAGGACACCTGATAGGAGTAGATGAGCACCATCATATTAAAGGACGAGCCTGCGATGGCCAGGACCAGGGTGTTTGCCATGGTCCCGGTGGCGTCCCGGCCCACCTTCACCCCGGAGAGGAACAGCTCCTTCGTGGGGATGTCCGGCCGCTTCTCCTTCAGCTCATCCATGGCGGAGGCCACGCTCATGGCGATATCCATGACAGCCCCTAGAGCGGTGATGAGGACGCTGCTGAGGAACAGGCCACGAATTTGCAGCCCGTTCTCCGCCTGGGCCAGCATCAGGGCCTCCGCCTCGTCCGACTGATAGGCGGAGACGTGGATCAGCTGGGTCGCCAGCGCCCCCAGAAGGGCAGCGAAGCACACGCCGCAGATGCAGCCCAAAGCCGCGCCCACCGTCTTGGGCTGCCAGCCTCCCAGAAGATAAAAGCCCACAGCGGCGGTCAGACCCACCAGCACCATAGTCATGGGGACGGATGGATAGCCCCGGAGAGTCAGGGGCACCAGGAGGAACACGGTACTCACGAAAGCGAAAATCAGCCCCAGAAACGCCCTCAGCCCCTGGAAGCCGCCCAGGGCGATGAGGGCCAGGGCGAAAATCACCACGAACAGGATGAGCCAGGGTGTGCGGTAGTAGTTGTAGACGGAGACGGTGTACTCATCCACGTCGCTAGTGTCGATGCGGACGGTGAGCCAGTCCCCCTCCCCCACGTCCACGTTGTACAGGGCGCTGAGGTAGTTTGTGACCTCCACCACATCTCCCTTGTACCGGCCGGACTCAATTTCGATCTCCAGCACTGTACTGCCCACGGAGTAGTCCTCATAGCTGTCATCCGTCACCGTGTTGTCCTCCAGGACGGAGAGCACCTTGGCGCTTTCGTACTCCGTGCCGCTGTCCTCGGTGACGGTGTAGCCGTTCCAACCGCTGTTGGCCCAGTACAGGGCCAGGGCGTAAACCGCCAGCAGCACGGCTACGACGGCGATCTTCACCGCCAGACGCCGTCTGTCCCTCTTGTCTCCCGTCTGTCGCTCTGTCATTACTCTGTCCTCTCCGGAAAAGGGCCTGAGGCGAGATGCCCCAGGCCCCGTTTCCTGTCTGATGAATCGGCAGCTGTGCCGATTTTTTGATTCCTTACCGCTTCTGCTGGCGCTTCCGCAGGACCACCACGGCCACAGCCGCCGCGACTGCACAGATCGCCAGGACGATCCACAGCATGAGATTGCTGCTGTCGCCGGTCTGGGTGCTGCCGGAGGTCTTGCTGGTAGAGCTGCCGGAGCTGGAGCTGGAACTGCTGGAGCTGCTGGAGCTCGAGCTGCCGGAGCTGCCGGAACCGGAGCTGCTGCCGGAGCCGGTGGAGTCATCGTCGTCCGTCGCTGCAACCAGCCCGTCCAGTGCAGCGATCAGAGCAGCGGTGGCCTCGTTCACCTCGTCCTGGGTGGCGTTTTCATTCGCCAGGACCGCCTTGGCGGCCTCCAGAGCGGCCTCCAGGTCAGCCCAGCTGTCGGAGGTGTAATAGCTCTCAGTCAGGCTCTCGGCCTCCATGATGGCTTCTTCCAGGGCGGTGGTGTCCACTGTGTCCGTATCGTCCATCTCGTCAGAAGCAGGCGCCAGGGCAATCAAGGCAGAGTTCAGGGCGACAGTAGCCTCGTCCACCTCGTCCTGGGTGGCGTTTTCATCCGCCAGGACCGCCTTGGCGGCCTCCAGAGCGGCCTCCAGATCAGCCCAGCTACTGGAGGTGTAGTCGCTCCCGGTCAGGCTCTCAGCCTCCTGGATGGCGGCTTCCAGTTCAGAAGTATCCACCGACTCTGTATCGTCAGACACAGGGTCCAGACCCATCATGGCGTCTGCCAGGGCCGCGGTGGCCTCGTCCACCTCGTCCTGGGTGGCGTTTTCATCCGCCAGGACCGCCTTGGCGGCCTCCAGAGCGGCCTCCAGATCAGCCCAGCTACTGGAGGTGTAGTCGCTCCCGGTCAGGCTCTCAGCCTCCTGGATGGCGGCTTCCAGTTCAGAAGTATCCACCGACTCTGTATCGTCAGACACAGGGTCCAGACCCATCATGGCGTCTGCCAGGGCCGCGGTGGCCTCGTCCACCTCGTCCTGGGTGGCGTTTTCATCCGCCAGGACCGCCTTGGCGGCCTCCAGAGCGGCCTCCAGATCAGCCCAGCTACTGGAGGTGTAGTCGCTCCCGGTCAAGGCCTCGGCCTCCTCGATGGCGGCCTCCAGAGCGGAGGTGTCAACGGTAGCAGCGGCAGCGATGACCACAACCTCGTCACAGTCTCTCACACGGAGGACGGCGACCTCCTCGCCGAAGGTATCGCTGTCCTCGGCCAGGGGCTCCGGGTGCATATACAGCACGCCTACGGCGCTGACGGTGGAGCCCAACGTGACAGTTTCGGCCAGGGTGTTCTCGCCGGTGGTGCCGGAGAGGATGTAGCCGTCGATGAAGACCACGGCATCGCCGGTGCTGTCGCTCACGGTGATCTGGGCCAGGGTGCCGTCGGAATTGTAGTAGACCGCCGTGACGGTGCCCTCTACCTGAATCAGCTTGCCGCCGTTGGCCTCGTAATCCGCGCCCTCGGCGCAGGTGACCAGGGTCGGGTCAATGACGTTCAGGTTCTCGTCGTCCAGAATGGTGTAGCTCATCACCTTCAGCTCAATGTCGCCCTGATAGGAGGCCAGGTAGCCGGTGACCTCGATGTAGGTGCCCAGCTCCAGGCCGGATTCCGCATAGGGGAAGATGTCGATGCCGCCGGTCTCGTCCTGGATGTAGATGCAGTCGAAGAAGGTGGTGTCCTCGTTGGCGGTGCCGGCGGTGACATAGCCCTGGACCTTGAAGATGCTGCCGGAGCCCTCGCCGTCGCCGTAGGCGGCGCGGACGGTGGCGATGTCGGTGACAGGCAGCTCCACCTGCACGTCGGTCAGGATGTTGGTGATAATGGTGGTGTTGGCGTAGGGCAGGTCGTAGTCGTCCACGTCGGCGTCCACCTCGAAGTCGGAGCAGAACACGCCGCCGGAGA
>JAJQFJ010000019.1 GCA_021201185.1 Clostridiales bacterium | reverse complement strand
CGGCCGTCGTCCAGCACCTGGAGCAGCACGTTGAACACGTCGGGATGGGCCTTCTCCACCTCGTCGAAGAGCACCACGGAGTAAGGCTTCCGGCGGACCGCCTCGGTGAGCTGTCCGCCCTCCTCATAGCCCACGTAGCCGGGAGGCGCTCCGATGAGCCGGGAGACGGAATACTTCTCCATATACTCGCTCATGTCGATGCGAATGAGGTTCTTTTCGCTGTCGAACAGCACCTCCGCCAGGGTCTTGGCCAGCTCTGTCTTGCCCACGCCGGTGGGGCCCAGGAACAGGAAGGAGCCGATGGGTCGGCTGGGGTCCTGGATTCCCGCCCGTGAGCGGAGAATGGCCTCGGAGATACGCTGCACCGCCTCGTCCTGGCCGATGACCCGCTGATGAAGGGTGTCCTCTAGGTGGAGCAGCTTCTCCCGCTCTCCCTCCATGAGCTTGGAGACGGGGATACCCGTCCACCGCTCCACGATGCGGGCGATTTCCTCCTCGGTGACCTGGTCCCGCAGGAGGGAGCGCTTCTTGCCCTGGGCGGCGATGGCCTCCTCCTGCTCCAGCTCCTGCTGGAGCTTGGGCAGCTGGCCGAACTGGAGCTGACCGGCCTTGTCGTAGTCATAGTTCCGCTGGGCCACCTCCAGCTCGCCCTTTACCGTCTCGATCTGCTCCCGCAGCTTTTGGACATGCTCGATGGCGTGCTTTTCGTTGTCCCACTGGGCTTTCTTGGCGTTGAAATCCTCCCGGAGGTCGGACAGCTCCTTCTGGAGCTGGCTCAGCCGCTCTTTGGAGAGGTTATCCGTCTCCTTTTTCAGGGCGGTCTCCTCGATTTCAAGCTGGATAATCTTCCGGGAGATCACGTCCAGCTCGGTGGGCATGGAGTCGATCTCCGTCCGGATGAGGGCGCAGGCCTCGTCCACCAGGTCAATGGCCTTGTCCGGCAGGAACCGGTCGGAGATGTACCGGTCGGACAGGGTGGCGGCGGCAATGAGGGCGCTGTCCTGAATTTTGACCCCGTGGAACACCTCATACCGTTCCTTGAGGCCCCGCAGGATGGCGATGGCGTCCTCTACGGACGGCTCATTCACCATGACCGGCTGGAACCGGCGCTCCAGGGCGGCGTCCTTTTCGATATACTGGCGGTACTCGTCCAAGGTGGTGGCCCCGATGCAGTGCAGCTCGCCTCTGGCCAGCATGGGCTTGAGGATGTTGCCCGCGTCCATGGAGCCCTCTGTCTTGCCCGCCCCCACGATGGTGTGCAGCTCGTCGATAAAGAGGATGATCTTCCCCTCTGATTTTTTCACCTCGTTGAGGACGGCCTTCAGCCGCTCCTCAAACTCCCCCCGGTACTTGGCCCCGGCGATGAGGGCCCCCATGTCCAGGGAGAAGATGGTCTTGTCCTCCAGGCTCTTGGGCACGTCCTTGCGGACAATGCGCTGGGCCAGGCCCTCGGCGATGGCGGTCTTGCCCACGCCGGGCTCGCCGATGAGGACGGGGTTGTTTTTCGTTTTGCGGGAGAGGATGCGGATGACGTTGCGTATCTCGTCGTCCCGGCCGATGACCGGGTCCAGCTGCTGCTTCCTCGCCCGCTCCACCAGGTCAGTGCCGTACTTTTTCAGGGCGTCGTAGGTCTCCTCCGGGTTGTCCGAGGTGACCTGCTGATTGCCCCGGACGCTGGAGAGGGCGGAGAGCACCTTCTCCCGGCTGATCTGGTAGGTCTGGAACAGCTTGCTCAGGTTCCGGTCCGCCTTGCCCACCAGAGCCAGGAACAGATGCTCCACTGAGACGAAGGAATCCTTCATGCTTCTGGCCTCGTCCTGGGCAGCGTTGAGCATCTGCTCCGCGTCCGCGGAGACATAGACCCGGTCGACCTCCCGGCCGGAACCGGAGACCTTGGGCAGCTGCTCCACCAGCTGACGGGCGGCGGCCTTCAGACTGGCAGGGTCAGGGCCGATGGCGGACACCAGTTGGGGGATGAGGCCGTCCGCCTGATCCAGCAGGGCGTACAGGATGTGCGCCTGCTCAACCTGGGCATTGCCGTACTCACGGGCCATCTGGATGGAGGCCATCAGGGCCTCCTGGGATTTTTGGGTGTAGTTCAGGTTACTCATGAATGAAGCCTCCTTCAGGCTGTCGATAAAATGCCCTCCGATGGGGCACCGGAGGGCGGGGAAGGTTACTGGATGTTGATCTGACGGGCAGCAGGCACCACCGGGATATCCTTGGGAAGAATCAGCTTGAGCACGCCGTTTTCATAGCTGGCACTGATGGCGTCCTCCCGGATGCCGGAGATGGAGAAGCTGCGCTGATAGCTGCCGTAGTGCCGCTCCCGGCACAGGTAGCCGCCCTTTTCATCCTTCTGCTCGTTGCTCTCCTCGTGCTGGGCGGAGATGGTCAGCACTCCACCGTCCAGACTCAGGTGAATGTCCTCCTTGCGGAAGCCCGGCAGCTCAGCGGAGAGAGTGAACTTGTCGCCCTCGTCCCGGATGTCGGTGGGGAAGGAGGAGAAGCTGGAGCCGGCGTCCTTCCAGAAGCTCCGCTCCATCTGATCGAAGAGACTGTCGCTGCGGCGACCAAAGGGTACCATAGTATACATTGCCATAATGAAATTCCTTTCCTGACCCGGCGGCCCCGTTTCTTTCGGAGCCCGGTCATCCTTTTTGTTTGACTATATGATACGGCACGAATGTGAAAAAATTGTGAACCGTCCGTGTCCAAACCGTAAATTCTGGCACTCTGTTTGATTAAGTGCTAAAATTAAAAAGGGGAATCTCATTTTGCCAGTTTTAAAAGTCGTTCAGCGCTTGCACAGCACGTTCACGAGTGCAAATTCATCCCGAGCCGCTGTACCCAGTTTACGCCGGAGGGACGTTTCTATGCAAAGCCCGCCGCGGCGAATGGCTTCGCTGCGGCGGGTGGGATGCCGTAAAAATTTGTTTTACTCTGCCTTCGGCTCCGGGGAGTCCACCACGGCCTTCAGGCCCTCTGCCAGCCCCGCCAGGGACTGGATCTCGGAGGGGATGATGATCTTGGTGGCCTTGCCGTCGGCGGCGGCGGTGAAGGACTCCAGCGCTCTGAGCTTGATGACCCCGTCGCTGGGAGCCGCCTCATTCAGAAGGCGGATGGCCTGAGCCTGAGCCTCCTGCACCTTGAGGACGGCCTGGGCCTGGGCCTCGGCCTCCAGCAGCTTGGCCTCCTTGTTGGCCTCTGCCTTGAGGATAACGGACTGGCGCTCGCCCTCGGCCACCAGGATCTGGCTCTGCTTCTTGCCCTCGGCCTGGAGGATCTGCTCCCGGCGCTCCCGCTCGGCCTTCATCTGGCGCTCCATGGCGTCCTGAATCTCCTTGGGCGGGAGGATGTTTTTCAGCTCCACCCGGTTGACCTTGATGCCCCAGGGGTCGGTGGCCTCATCCAGGATGGCCCGCATCTGGGAGTTGATGATGTCACGGCTGGTCAGGGACTGGTCCAGCTCCAAATCGCCGATGATATTACGGAGCGTGGTGGCCGTCAGGTTCTCGATGGCGGCCATGGGATGCTCCACGCCGTAGGTGTACAGCTTGGGGTCGGTGATCTGGAAGAAGAGGACGGTGTCGATCTGGATGGTGACGTTGTCCTTGGTGATCACCGGCTGAGGGGGGAAGTCAGCGATCTGCTCCTTCAGGGAGACGGCCTTGGCCACCCGCTCGATAAAGGGGGCCTTGAAGTGGATGCCCACGCCCCATACGGCGGAGAAGACCCCCAGCCGTTCCACCACATAGGCCTGGGACTGGCGGACGATGACGATGTTTTTGATTAGGACCAGCAACACCAGAACGATCAGCACGATCAATGCGACGATTTGCATGGGACAGTCTCCTTTCTTCCTTTACCCCTGTGTACTTACGGACTCCACCGGGGCGGGATGTACATACACCCTGACCCCTTCGATGCGGTCTACCACGACCACCGTTCCGGCGGGGATATCCTCTCCCGTCTCGGACAGGGCAGACCACTCCAGACCGCCGATCTTGACCTGCCCACGGTTTTCCAGGTTGCAGATGTCCTCCCGGACCACCGCCTCCCGGCCGATGATGCTGTCAATGTTGGTGGCCGCCTTGCTGCCCTTTGGTATCAGATACCGCTCCACCAGGGGCTTGAACGCCGCCAGGGAGAGAATGGACACTGCCAGGAAAACCGCCGCCTGAATCCATATATTGGATGTAAACAGACTGACGATCACCGCTGCCAGCGCCCCCGCCACGAACCAGATGGAGGCAAGGCCCACCGTGATCCCCTCCACAACGGCGAATACGATCACGGCGATCACCCAAAATACCGTTGGCGTCATGGCCTACCGCCCCCTTTCTCATGGCTTTACAGAGTCATCATATCATATCCCTGTGGAAATGTAAATCTTTTTTGAAAGTCCAGCAGGGAATTCAGAGTTCTAAACAGTGCTAGCGTACAGAAACCCTTTGCCATTGGCGGCGAAATCAGGTATACTGTGGAGGATCGTGGAAGATAAAGGAAGTGTTTCAATGGAACAGGTGGAATATATGGTGCCCTGTCTGCTGGGGCTGGAGCGGCTGGTGGCAGATGAGCTGATCAAGCTGAAGCTCCCGGAGGTCCGGGCAGAGAACGGGCGGGTGTTCTGCAAGGGCAACCTTGCCGACCTGCCCCGGATGAACATTCAGCTCCGCTGCGGGGCCAGGGTGCTGCTGGTGCTGGCCCGGTTCCGGGCGGAGACCTTTGAGGAGCTGTTTCAGGGGACGCTCTCCGTCCCCTGGGAGGATATCATCCCCCGGGACGGGGAGAGCCCGGTGAAGGGCTACTCCATCAACTCCCAGCTCCACTCCGTTCCCGCCTGCCAGTCTATCGTGAAAAAAGCCGTCTCTCAGCGGCTCTGCCGGGCCTACGGCCTGGAGTGGCTGCCGGAGACCGGAGAGCGGTATCAAATTCAGTTCTCCATCATGAAGGACGAGGTGTGCCTGTGCCTGGACACCTCCGGCCCGGGGCTGTATAAGCGGGGCTACCGGGCGGTGGGGGTGGAGGCCCCTCTCCGGGAGACCCTGGCCGCCGCCATGGTGCTGCTGTCCAAATACCGGGGACTTGACCCCTTCTGCGACCCCTTCTGTGGCTCCGGCACCATCTGCATCGAGGCAGCCCTCATCGCCAAAAACCGCGCCCCCGGCCTGAACCGTCACTTTGCCGCCCAGAAATGGGGCATCGTAGACAGCCGCTTCTGGATGGATGCGGTAGAGGAGGCGCTAGACCAGGAGTATGACCGGGTATACGACATCTGGGGCGGCGACATCGACGCCAACGCCATCCGCATTGCCCAGGAAAACGCCGTCAAGGCAGAGGTGGAGAACACCGTCCGCTTCGAGGTGGCAGACGCCGGGCGGTTCTATGCCCACGAGCCCTATGGCCGGGTGGTGACCAATCCCCCCTATGGGGAGCGTCTGCTGGAAAAGGAGGAGGCCGCCCGGCTGTACCACACCTTTGGAGCCGCCGTCCGCCGTCTCCCGGAGGGCTGGCGGGTAAGTATCCTCTCCTCCCACACGGAATTTGAGGAGGCCTTCGGCCAGAGGGCGAAGAAAAAACGGAAGCTCTACAACGGGATGATCAAGTGCGACCTGTTTCAGTACGGGAAGGTCTGATATCCCGCCCGGCTCCATCAGCCGGGATACCGGGCGGCGAACGGACCCTCGTTTTGGGGAAAATGGGTTGCTTTTTCTTCCATGTCAGATTATAATGAAAACTGCTATGCTTTCATTTTGCCAGAAAGAGAGAGAATGCTATGCCGAAGCTTTCTATTATCATTCCCGTCTATAACGCCTCCGCCTATCTGGAGCAGACCCTGGACAGCGTCCTGAATCAGTCTCTCAGGGACATTGAGGTTATCTGTGTGGACGACGGCTCCACCGACAGCTCCCCGGACATCCTCCGGCGGTATGCCAAAAAGGACAGCCGGGTCCGGTTGCTCCATCAGGACAACCTCCACGCCGGAGTGGCCCGGAACGCCGGCCTGGCTGTGGCAACCGGCGAATATGTCCACTTTTTGGATGCAGACGACTATGTGCTGGACCACGCCTATGAGGCGCTGTACGCCCGGGCAGTAAAATATGACCTGGATCTGCTCAAGTTTGCCACGGTGACCTGGGACGTCGAGCAGGATGCGGCAGTTGATCGTCCCTCCTTCACCCTGAGCCGCATGGAGGTCGGCAGCTTCCATCGCCTGCTGACCCTGGAGGAGGGCAGCCCCATCTACAAGGTCAACGTCGCCCCCTGGAATGGGCTGTATCGGCGCACCTTCCTGGAGGAGCACGCTCTGCGCTTCAGCGACCTGTTCTGCGTCAACGACCGCTCGTTCTTTGCAGCCGTCATCACCAACGCCGACCGGATGATGCTGGCCCGGGATCGGCTGGTGGTCCACCGGATCAACCTGGAGAACTCGCTGGTCGGTCTCCGCTCCAGGCACTTTGACTGCCACTTCCGCTCCATCCGCATTGTAGAGGAGCGGCTGGCCCGGGACAACGTGTCGCCTGACGTGACGGATCGGATTATGGTGAAGGAGTTCACCGACCTCTTCAACTGGTTCCAGGACTTCGGTCAGGACGACGAGATCGGTCAGCAGATCATGGACGCCACCCGGGACTTCGTCCAGAGCTATCAGGGCGCCTGCGCCTGTCAGCTGAAGACCCTCTATGTATCCAGGTGCCATACGCTCAACGCCCCCTCCCGTCGGAAGGCTTCTCCGAAAACGGTTCAGCTCTTCCACAGCGCCGTAAAGTCCCCCAAGGTCTCGGTGGTGCTGCCCATCTACAACGTGGAGGACTATCTGACCGAGGCACTCTACAGTCTGTCTCAGCAGACGCTGGATGAGATGGAGTTTCTCTGTGTCAACGACGGCTCCACGGACAGCTCTATGGCCATTATCAGAGAATTTGCCGACGTGGACAAGCGTTTTCGTGTTCTGGACGGCCCCAACGGAGGCTATGGCAAGGCCATGAACCGGGGCATCGACGCGGCAAAGGGAGCCTATCTGGGCATCCTGGAGCCGGACGATTTCGTTCCCCCGGATATGTTCGCCTCTCTCTACCGCATCGCCCACCGGGAGCAGTTGGATCTGGTCAAGGCGGATTTCTATATCTTCACCGTTGGCGCTGACGGCACCCTGAAACGGAAGCGCACCAATCTTGCCAACACCAGACGCTATTACGGACAGGTCATCGACCCGTGGGAGGACACCTCGGTCTTCAAGCTGGTGATGAATACCTGGGCGGGCATCTACAACCTGGACTTTTTGAATAAAAACCATATCCGGCACAACGAGACCCCAGGGGCCTCCTACCAGGATAACGGCTTCTGGTTCAAGACCTTTTCCTGCGCCCATCGCACCTGGTTCGTCCACACCCCCTACTATCACTATCGCCGGGACAACCCCAACGCCTCCATGCTCAGCACCAAGAAGATGTACTGTGCCACCGAGGAGTACCGGCTAATCTGGGATTGGCTGAAGCAGTATCCCGACAAGATAGAGCGTTTTACCCCCGCCTTCTACCGCAAGAAGTTTGTCAGCTATATGATCACCTATCGTCGTATCGGCGATGAACTGCGGCGGGAATATCTGCACCATATCCGGGACGAGTTCAAGGAGCCGCTGGAGGCCGGTCTGCTGGATGAGGAGCTGTTCGGTCCGGGCTTCTGGACGCACCTCGACGAAATTGTGGCCGACCCGGACGCCTATTTTGAGACGATACGTGTCTCGGTCATCATCCCGGTGTACAATGCGGAGCAGTACCTCCGCCAGTGTCTGGATTCCGTCCTCACCCGGGCAGAACAACGCATCGAGGTCATCTGTGTGGACGACGGCTCTACTGACCGCTCTCCGGAGATCCTACGGGAGTATCAGGAGCGGGACAGTCGGGTCATCGTCCTCACCCAGGCCAACGCCGGGGCAGGCGCCGCCAGGAACTACGGCATGAAGATCGCCCGGGGCCAGTACCTCTCCTTCCTGGACGCCGACGACTTCTTCGAGTATGATATGCTCAAGATCGCCTACGAGCGGGCCCACACGGAGGACAGCGACATCGTAGTGTTTCGCTGCAACCAGTATACCGAAAGCTCCGGCCGGTACGCCGGCGCCCGGTACACCATCAACGAGAGCCTGTTGCCTGAGGAGCGGCCCTTCGCCGGAGCGGACATCGAAAAGGACGTCTTCCGGGCCTTTATGGGCTGGGCCTGGGACAAGCTGTTCCGGGCAGATTTCGTCCGGTCTCTGGGGCTTCAGTTCCAGGAGCAGCGCACCACCAACGATATGCTCTTCGTCTTTTCTGCCCTGGTCAAGGCGGAGCGCATCTCCACCATGAACAACGTCCTGGCCCATCACCGCCGGGACAACGGCAGCCTGTCCGTCACCCGGGAGAAGAGTTGGCGATGCTTCTACGACGCCCTGTGTGCCCTGCGGCAGCAGCTGACGGACTGGGGCCTCTTCCAGCGGTATGAGCAGGACTTTGTCAACTACAGTCTCCACTTCGCGTTGTGGAACCTGAACACGATCACTGGCCCCACGTACTATCTGCTGTACAAGCAACTCCAGACCGACTGGCTGACCGATCTGGGAGTCACTTCCCACGAGGAGGACTACTTCTATGAGCCGAAGGAGTATAGCGAGGCTCAGCTCATCCTGAACGATACGGCCGAGAATTACCTGTTCCATCAGCTTGAGCTGGCCAGGGCAAAAGCCAACTCTATGCAGGCCACAAGGGATCGCCTCCAGAACAGCCTCAATGAACAGAAAAGCACGGAAAAACAGCTGGAAAAACGCATCGCCCGACTGGAAAAGGACAAAATGCGGCTCAAGGAACGCCTGGATGCCAGCACTGCCAAGCAGAAGCGGATGCGCAACTCCCTCTCCTGGAAGATCGGCCGTATTTTCACCTGGCCCCTCCGCAAGCTGAAAAAGCTGCTGAAACGAAAATAAAGCGTAGACAAAAGGAGCGTTTGACTATGAAAATTGCCATTGCCGGGACAGGCTATGTGGGCCTGGTCACCGGAGTCGTGCTGGCCCATCTGGGCCACAACGTCACCTGTGTGGATGTGGACGAGAAAAAGGTGGAAACCATGCGTCAGGGCATCTCCCCCATCTACGAGCCAGGGCTGGAGGAGCTGATGGCCGCCAACATGGAGCGGCTCACCTTCACCACCGACTATGCCTCCGCCTACCGGGACGCCGAGGTCATCTATATCGGCGTGGGCACCCCGGAGAAGCGGGACGGCTCCGCCAATCTGTCTTATGTAAATCAAGTCATCGACCAGATCGCCGCCACCCTGGAGCGGGACTGCATCGTGGTGGTCAAGTCCACCGTCCCTATCGGCACCAACGACAAGCTGGAGCAGCGGCTCCGGGAGAAGCTGGCCCATCCGGTGGCGGTGGAGCTGGCCTCCAATCCGGAGTTCCTGTCCCAGGGCACCGCAGTGAAGGACACCCTCCACGCCTCCCGCATCGTCATCGGCGTGGAGTCTCAGCACGCCGAGGAGGTCATGCGCGCAGTCTATGCCGGGCTGGATCAGCCGATGGTGGTCACCAACCGGCGCAGCGCCGAGATGATCAAATACGCCTCCAACGACTTCCTGGCGCTGAAGATCTCCTATATCAACGAGATCGCCAACCTGTGCGAGCTGCTGGGAGCGGATATCCAGGACGTGGCCAGGGGCATGGGCCTGGACCCCCGCATCGGAAACAAGTTCCTCAACGCGGGCATCGGCTACGGCGGCTCCTGCTTCCCCAAGGACACCAAGGCGCTGCACTGGGTCTCCAACTACTATGACCGGGAGCTGAAGACCATCAAGGCCGCCATCGAGGTCAACGACCAGCAGAAGCTGGTGCTGGTGAAAAAGGCCCGCAGCTACTACGACTCCCTGGAGGGCAAAAAGGTGGCCGTCCTGGGCCTGACCTTCAAGCCGGAGACGGACGACCTGCGGGAAGCCCCCTCCCTGGTGAACATCCCCATTCTGCTGGATGACGGGGCAGAGATCTCCGCCTGGGACCCAGTGGGGGTGAACAACTACAAGCGGTTCTATCCCAATGAGATCACCTATTGTGACACCATTGAGGAGACCCTCCGGGACGCCGACCTGTGCCTGATCTTCACCGAGTGGGCGGACGTGAAGGCCCTGGAGCCGGAGACCTTCCGCAGTCTGATGGCTCATCCCATCGTGCTGGACGGCCGCAACTGCTTCCCTGTGAGCAAATTCGTCGGCAGCGGTGTGGTCTACGATTCCATTGGACGGGCGAAGGTGGAGTAAAATCGTCTGGCAGACAGGAGGTAGCCGGTTTGGAAAAAAAACGTGTTTTGTACTATGATGTATTGAATATCCTGGCCTGTCTCTGTGTCGTCGCCATGCACCATAACGAAGCACTTCACTCCTATGATGTGAATACCGGCGTATGGCGTTCCGCGCTGGCCATCAATGTTCTCTGCTACTGGTCAGTCCCGGTATTCCTCATGCTCACCGGGGCTAAGCTGCTGAACTACCGGAGCAGGTATGACACAAAAACCTTTCTCAAAAAGCGTATGGACAAGGTCCTGCTCCCCTTCCTCTTCTGGAGCATCTTTCTTATGCTGTGGAAGTCCTCCCTTGGGATCTACTCCGTGGAATCCATGGGTATCTCCGACTGGATCAGCGCTATTTTGAATTACGACATGGAGGAGATTTACTGGTTTTTCCCCACCATAATCGCGCTCTACCTGGGAATGCCCCTCCTGTCTCCCCTCTCAGAGGAAAAACACCGTTCGACGCTGATCTACGGCATTCTTGCCCTTTTCATCCTGCACTCGGTAGTGCCACCCCTGGCCACTCTGGCGGGCATCAGTTGGAACAGCTCCTTCGCCCTTGAGATCGGCTCCCATGTGATCTTCATCCTTCTGGGATATCTCCTCGCTACCACAGAGCTCTCCCGGAGATCCCGGTTGGGCATCTACGCCGCCGGGATATTCGGCATGGTGTTTCAGTATGCAGCCGTCTGTCTGCTCTCCACCCAGAGCGGAACAAAGAACAGTCTCTTCCTGAATAACACCTATTTCCCCGCCGTCCTGTCGGCTGCCGCCGTATTTGTCTTCATAAAGCAGGTGGATTGGCAGCGTCTTTTGGACAGGCTCCACATTCGCCCCGGCTTGCTCGTCACCCTCTCCTCCTGCTCCCTGGGCGTTTACCTCATCCACAAAATCACCATGCACTATGAGCTGATCTGGCTCAACTCCCTGGGCATCTACTCCTACCGTCTGATCTGGAGAGTTGCTTTTCCGCTCATCACCTACGTAGTTTCTGTCGCTGTGGTGCTGCTGCTCAAGCGCATCCCCGTCCTGCGGCGGCTCGTCCTATGACTGCAAATCTTAGCGACCCGGCGTCTCTTGCACAGACGCCGGGCCGTTTATCATACCTCCCGCTCCCTGGGGCGCAGGCCGAAGCTGACGGCGATGGCGGTGTCCACCTCCGCCATCCGCGCCTCATCCAGGTGCCCCATCCGCTCCCGGAGACGGCGCTTATCCAGCGTCCGTATCTGCTCCAGCAGCACCACCGAGTCCCGGGTCAGGCCGCAGTGGGGGTCGATGAGCTCGATATGGGTGGGCAGCTTCGCCTTGTTGAGCTGAGAGGTGATGGCCGCCGCGATCACTGTAGGGCTGTGCCGGTTGCCCATATCGTTTTGGATGATCAGCACCGGCCGGACGCCCCCCTGCTCACTGCCCACCACCGGGCTCAGGTCAGCGTAAAAAATGTCTCCTCTTCTGATATTGGTATCCACGATTTCACACTCCGCCGAATTTGGGCCGCCGCAGTTACGCCCTCCGGCAAGGCCCTCGAAAATGCTCCCGTCACATCCTATGTAACGAGGTACTTCTCATTCTCCCCGGTCAGGGGGAAAATATACCCCTTCCCGGCTAGGAGACAGCATCTTCCACCGTTCCCCTTCTTTCCAGCTTATGCGGCAGGGTTCGGGGCGTGACAGAGGGCGCGCTTTCGTCCGCTGAATTGTGCTTGCAATCTCTGACAAACATTGCTATAATGTGAATGGATTGTAAAATGAGGCTCAAGGCGACTCTTTGAGCCGGTTCGAAGGAGTATGCTCAATGGATTCTCTTCAGCAACTGGAACAGCAACGCCGCGATCTGCTGGCCAGCGGCAACCCTGCCAAACAGCACGACAAGGGCAAGCTGACTGCCGACGAGCGGCTGAACATTCTGTTTGATACGGATACGTTCGTGGAATACAACGTCTTTCAGAACCGTGGCCGCAGCCCGGAAAAGCCCTGCGCCCGTGACGGCGTGATCGCCGGTTTCGGCAAGATCAACGGCCGTTATGCCTATGCCTACGCCCAGGACTTCACCATCTCTGGCGGCGCGCTCTCCGCCTCCAACGCACGGAAGATCACCGAGGTTCAGAAAATGGCCCTCAAGGCCAAGGTGCCCATCATCGCCCTGATGGACTCCGGTGGTGCGAAGATCCAGGAGGGCATCCAGGCCCTGGCCCAGTACGGCAATATCTTCTATCAGAACACCCAGGCCTCCGGCGTCATCCCCCAGATCACCGCCATTATGGGCCCCTGTGCCGGTGGAGCCAGCTACTCCCCCGCCCTCCAGGACTTCATCTTCTTTGTGGAGGGCACCGGCGAGATGTTCGTCACCGGTCCCGCCGTGGTGAAGGAGGTCATCGGTGAGGACATCAGTATGCAGGAGCTGGGCGGCGCGGACGTGCACATGCGGAAAAACGGCGTGGCCCATGTCCGGGCCTCCGACGACCGGGACTGCCTGCTGAAGATCCGCAAGCTGCTCACCTATCTGCCCCAGAACTGCGACCAGCTCCCGGACATCCAGCCCAAGTTCAAGGCCCGTTGGCTGCGGGGCATCGAGAACGTGGTGCCGGAGAACAAGCGCCGCATCTACGACGTGAAGCGGGTCATCGACTATCTGGCGGATACGGAGTCCTTCTTTGAGATCGAGCCGGAGTTTGCCGCCAACATCGTGGTGGGCTTCGGCCGGGTGAATGGAGCCACTGTGGGCTTTGTGGCCAACCAGCCCGCCGTCCTCAGCGGCTGCCTGGACGTGAACGCCTCCTGCAAGGCCGCCCGGTTCATCCGCACCTGCGACTGCTACAACATCCCCCTCATCAATCTGGTGGACGTGCCCGGCTTCTTCCCCGGCCGTGACCAGGAGAGCTCCGGCATCATCCGCCACGGGGCCAAGATGCTCTATGCCTACTCCGAGGCCAAGGTGCCCAAAATCACCCTCATCCTCCGGAAGGCCTATGGCGGGGCGTACATCGCCATGTGCTGCAAGGAGCTGGGGGCCGATGTGGTCTGGGCCTGGCCCTATGCGGAGATCGCCGTCATGGGCGCCGAGGGCGCTGTGAAGATCCTGAACAAGCGGGAGCTGAAGGCCGCCGGGGACAAGTATCAGGAGGTCCTGGACGAGAAGGTCCAGACCTACAAGGACACCTATCTGAACCCCTATATCGGGGCCAAGCTGGGCTATATCGACGACGTTATCCAGCCCCAGGACACCCGTCGTCTGCTGGAGAAGGTACTGGACGCACAGCTCACCTTCCAGTCCGGTCAGAAAAAGGTACGCCACGGGAATATCCCCCTGTAATCGAAGCAGAGCAAAAAATCATCCCTCCGATGCCAGTCTGTCGGCATCGGAGGGATATTTTTCTGTCCGGTCATTTGGTCTGCTCTGTCCTGGCGGGCTGCTCGCCGTAGCCGCCGTAGTGGCGGTAGCTGCCGTAGCCATATCCGTAGCCGTAACCGTAGCCATAGCCCCCGGAGGAGGCGGTGACGCCGTTGAGGACACAGCCGACCATGTGGATGCGGCTCTCGGAGAGCTGCTCCACCGCCTCCTGGATGTCGCCTGTCTTGGCGTAGTCCTGCTTGACCACGAAGATAGCGCCGTCCGCCAGGGGGGCCAGCACCGCCGTGTCGGTGATCATGCCCACCGGGGCGGTGTCCAGGATCACGTAATCCACCAGGGTCTTGACGCTGCCCAGCAGCTCCCGCATCTGCGGGGAGTCCAAAATCTCCGAGGCATTGGAGCAGGGCTTGCCTCCGGGGAGGACGAACAGGCGGTGCGCCTTGTCATACTGGAATACCTCGTCCAGCTTGGCCTCACCGGTGAGCCGCTCATAAACGCCCTTGCCCGGCTGGAGCTGGAGCATTTCGCGGACAGAGGGGTTGCGGAGGTCGCAGTCCATCAGCAGGCCCTTTTGCCCATCCATCGCCAGAGACATGGCAATATTGGCCGCCAGAGTGCTCTTTCCCTCTCCGGGCGCCGCACTGGTCACCAGCAGGACCTTTCTCCCCTGCTCCCGGGCGTCCCGCTCCACACGGGTGCGCAGCACCCGGACCGCGTCCAAAAAGCCCTGCGAGATGTGGGGATTGTAGATGGAGACCATGGCCTGGGTATTGCCCTTCGCCCGTCTCTTCACCGCGATCTGGGGGATGGAGGCCAGACACTCCAGGTTGAGCCGCCTCTTGAAATCCGTCTCCCGCTGGATGGTCTGCCGGGTGATGGTCATCAGAAACAGGATGCCCAGACCCAGCACCAGTCCCAGCGCGCCTCCCCTTACAGCGGAGTTGACATAATTGACAGTGTTGACCGGCTCCGTAGGGACGCCGGACTCGTCCAGCGGGTCCAGGGTGGTATCTCCCACCACCTGCTCCGCCACCTTGGGATAATTGTCGATCAGGGACTGGACGATTTGATAGGCCATCTCAGGGTCGCTGGAGCGGACCTCGATGGTAAACAGGTTGGTGTTGGCCATGACGGAAGCGGTGATGGTGCCGTTCAGCGAGGATACCCCCAAATCATCCGCCACAATCTTGGCAAGGCTGCCGCTGGTGATCAGATAGGGGAAGGTGCTCTCCAGCTGGCTGGCGGTGGTGGTGTTATAGTAGTTGCTGGTGGAGTAGGTGCCCTGGCTTCCGGAGGTCACCGTAAATGTCGCATATGCCACATACTGAGGCGTATAACTCAGATAGGAGCGGAGGACCATCCCCCCTGCGCCCAGCGCTGTCAGCAGCAGCACCAGCCAGAAATAATGGCCGAATGCCTTCCACATTCCCTCCAGCAGACGGAACAGGTCGATGGTCTCGACCTCCTCTTCCTTCGGGGTCACGGAATGTTCGCTCATCTCTTGGTCACACCTCCTGTCATCTCTGTCATTTTTTCTCCTCCTGTTTGCCATAGTAGGCGCCGTAGCCCCGCTTATACCGGCCGTAGCCATACCCGTAGCCATGGCCGTAGCCGTAATAGCCGTAGCTCCACTTTCTGTTGCCGGAGAAGATGCGGGTCTTTACATCGTTGAAGACGCAGCCCAGCAGCTGTGCGTGGCTGCCCTCCAGGATGTCGATGGCGTCGTTGATCTGGGGCGCAAGGGTCATATTCTGCCGCACCACCAGCAGCGCCATGTCTGCATACTCTGCCAGCACCTCAGCGTCCGCCATGATGGCCATGGGGGGCGAGTCGATCACCACAAAGTCGCTTCGGCTGCGCAGCACCTCCACCAGCGCCCGCATGGCGTCGCTGGCCACCAGCTCGGTGGAATTGGTGCAGTTTTTGCTCCCCAGTATCAGGTTGAGGCCGGAATCCCGGTCCTGCTGCAACAGATCGTCCACCGGGATCTCGCCGGACAGGAACGCGGACAGCTCCCCGGAGGGGGGCACCGGCTTGGAAAACATCTTGTGGACGGCGGGGCGGCGCAGGTCGCCGTCGATGAGCACCACCCGCTCCATCTTCTGGGCCAGGGCCAGGGCGATGTTGGCCGCCACCGTACTCTTGCCCTCGTTCTCCCCCACGCTGGCCACCAGCAGCACCTTGGCGCCTGTCTTTTCTGATTGATACATCAGCCGGGTACGGAGCTTTTTGAAGGTCTCCGAAAACAGGAAGCTGGTGGAGGCCCCTGTGCTGAGGAGCGACTTTTTAGAGCGCTGCAAACGGCTTTTCAGGGTCTTATATTTGTTCTCGTGGTAGACCGACATATACAGCCGCGTGTCCAGCTTCCGGGAGACATCCTTTTCCGTCTTGACGGTGTCCCGCTGGATGGAGAAGACCGCCAGCAGCAGCGCCATCGCCCCTGCGCCGACCCAGAACGCGTAGAACAGATTGTTTCTCGTGTTGACCGAGTTGGAAGGCGACGTGGGCACGGAGGCCGACTCCAGCTCGCTGAGGACGACGTTGGACAGGATGTGGCTGGTGACCTGGTCATAGTTGTCCAGGATACTCCGCAGGACACGGAACGCGCTCTCAGGGCTTTCCGATGTGACCTGGAGGGTCATCAGGTTGGTGCCAGAGACCAGGCTGGCCTCGATATCCGGCAGCTCGTCCACGCCCAGGTCCTCCATCACATACTTTTTCAGGAGGCTGCTGTTGAGCACCTCCGCCAGCGTCTCCGCCGTGGTGCTGGAGACGGACAGGTCGGACACGGCTCCTCCGGTGCTGCTCTTTGCCGAGATGATCAGGGTCGCGCTGCTGGTATAGGTCGGCACGTAAATCATCTGCAAAAACAGCCAGACCACCATCACCGCCGCCAGACCGGCAGTGAGGATCATCCACCAGTCGTGAATCAGGTCCCGCACAACGCTGAACACGTCCGCCGGAGTCAGCGTCTGAAGCTGGGAGGCCCCCTCCGTATGGGAATCGTGGGTGTGGCCGGAACCGGTGCGGTGCTTCTGTTCTTCTGCCATGGTTGCCTCCTTTATTCCACCACTACCAGGAGCAGCGTCGTCCCCTGGTAGTCCTCGCCCCGATAGGTGAGATAGACCTGGTACACCCCGGCAGTATCCATGTCCACCGAACCGCGCACCTGGAGGGCAGTCCGTCTGAGGATGGACCCGTCGCTGCCGGTGGCAGAGGTCGCCCCCTCCGAGAAGGTGTACCGGACGCTGCCCGCCACGACGCTCTGCACATAGGAGCGATAATCCGGCTCGTCATCCCCCGCCTGGCAATAGATCAGATAGGTGGAGAGATTGACATCCGCATCGTTGTAGTCCGGGTCATAGACCACCAGCTCGGTCTCCAGGGTGGCGGTGTCTCCCGCACTGTTGGTCACCGAGAAGGTGACCTGATACACCCCGGCCGTGCGGGTGCTCAGGCTGCTGTCCGTGCTGACCTTGACCTTGCTGGTCACGTCTCCATCCAGACAGTCTGTGGCCTGGACCAGCTCCTCCAGGTCAATGTCCTCCCCCGTCTGATAGCGGAGGGAGTGGGACAGCGTGAACCGCGGCTCCGTGTAGTCGCTGTACTGGATCTCCCGGGTGGCCTTGGTCACATTGCCGTCCGAATCGAAGGCCGCATAGGTCACCTGCCGGACGCCTCCATAAAATTTGGAGATGCTCTCCACCAGAACAGAGGAGGTCACGTCTCCGTCCCGCCCGTCCTGGGCGGTCACGTCCTGTAGCAGGGCTTCTTCTCCGTCCTCAATGCTCACCGTCAGTATTTCCTTCGGGACGCTGATGACGGGGCCGCCGTCCTGTCCGCTGAGCCGCTGTACCACGTTCACCGCCAGAAAGACTGCCGCCACTGCGACAAAGCAGCCCGCCCAGATCATTCGAAATCTTCTCATATTGACTCCCATCCAATCGGTTCTCGTCCGGACTTTTCAGGATGCTGTCGTGGGTTTCCTGCCGCAGACAGTCCCCGGCGCCGGTGCGTTTTCCCGCTTGCCCGTCGTATATAAACAGTTACATTTTAGGATAACAGCTCCAGGTCAAAATGTCAATACGCGGGTCGACAGAACAGCAAAATTCAACTTTTCATCAAAGCAAAACAGGACACCGGTCCTGATGCCCGAGGCATCAAAATCGGTGTCCAGCCAAAATACGCCCGAAGGGACTCGAACCCCCAGTAACCAGAACCGGAATCTGGTGCCTTATCCATTAGACCACGGGCGCAAATAAACAGTGCACTCTCTCAAGTGCCCCGTTATTATACCAACTTCTCCCCAAATTGTAAAGGGGAAAAGCCACAGAATTTCCCGGAAATCTTGTAAAAATTTCGGTCCCATGCTATACTGTCCTGTAAACAGAGAGAAGGAGGAGCGTTCCCATGGAGCAGAACAATTCCTTTCGCACAGCCGGCTTTGGCGGCTTTCACCGTCAGAACGTGCTGGATTACATTGAGCGCACCGCAAAGGAGCACACCCAGGAGAAGGAGAGCCTGACCGCCCAGCTGGAGGCGGCCCGCAAGGACGCCCAGTCCGCTGAGGCGGAGCTGTCGGAGCTGCGGGGCCAGCTGGAGTCGGCCAACGCCCGTGCACAGGCCCTGGAGGCGGAAAACGGGTCCCTCCAGGCCCAGCTACAGCCCCTGCTGGCCGAGGGCCGCACTGCCCAGGAGCTGCGGGACCAGGCGGAGGGCTACCGGCAGTTAAAGGACGACTTCGCTACCATCGAGCTGGAGGCCCGCTGCCGGGCATCCTCCCTGCTGGAGAAGGCGAAAGCCCAGGCGGACGCCATCCTGGCCCAGGCCCGGACAGAGGAATCGGAGATTTTGGCCAGAGCCAACGCTCAGGCCGAGTCCATCCAGGAGCAGGCCCGGCAGCAGGCGGAGCGCACCATTGCCCAGGCCTCCGATGAGGCGGAGCACATCAAAGCGGAGCGGCGGCAGCTGATGGCCCGGACGAGACGGGATTTTGTCACCGCCTCCGACGACCTGAAAAACAGCGTCACCGGCGCGCTCCGGGAGGTGGACGCCCTGCGCCAGGATCTGTCCAACCTGAGCCGCACCTTTGAGGAGAACGCCCAGGCGGTGGAGGAGCTGTGCGAAGAGGGGGAGCAGTGACCATGTCCCAGACCTGTCACCTCTCCACGGAGCAGCTTCGGGCCGTCGCCCCTGCGCTTCGGGCGGGAGACCGTGTGCTGCTCAGCGGGACGATCTACACCGCCCGGGACGCCGCCCACAAGCGCATCTTCGCCCTGCTGGATGCGGGGGAGCAGCCTCCCTTCCCCCTCCGGGACGCTATCATCTACTACGCCGGTCCCACCCCCGCCCAGCAGGGGATGGCGGTGGGTGCCTGCGGCCCCACCACCTCCAGCCGGATGAACGGCTTCGCCCCCCGACTGCTGGACCTGGGTCTGGTGGGCATCATCGGCAAGGGCCAGATGGACGACCAGGCCCGGGCCGCCATCGTCCGCAACGGGGCCTGTTACTTTGCCGCCGTGGGCGGGGCCGGAGCGCTCATCGCCCGGTGCATCCAGAAGGCGGAGGTCATCGCCTTCGACGATCTGGGCTGTGAGTCAGTAAAGCGGATGACCGTCTGCGACCTCCCCCTCACCGTAGCCATGGACGCCCAGGGGAACAGCCTCTATGAGACGGGCCGGGCAGAGTACCAAATCAAATAATCCCGAGCCAGATAAACAGGAAACCGGAGAGGAACGACGCCTCTCCGGTTTTTGTTGTGTCTTTACCTCATCTGCCCCGGCAACTGCGCTCACACGTTGAACCGGAACAGGATGATATCCCCGTCCTGGACCACGTACTCCTTGCCCTCGGAGCGCATCAGGCCCTTTTCCCGGGCCGCCTTTTCGCTGCCGCAGGCTACCATGTCGTCATAGGCGATGACCTCTGCCCGGATAAAGCCCCGCTCGAAGTCGGAGTGGATCTTCCCCGCCGCCTGGGGAGCCCTGGTGCCCCGGGTGATGGTCCAGGCCCGGCACTCGTCCTCCCCGGATGTCAGGAAGGAGATCAGCCCCAGGAGGGTGTAGCTAGCCTTCACCAGCCGGTCCAGGCCGGACTCCGGGATACCCAGATCCTCCATAAAGGCGGCCTGCTCCTCGCTGTCCATCTGGCTCAGCTCCTCCTCCAGGCTGGCGCAGACCGGGATGACCTGAGCTCCCTCCTTGTCCGCCAGCTCCTTCACGGCGCAGTAATAGGAGTTCTCCCCATATTCCCCGCCGGAGAAGGTGTCCTCGTCCAGGTTGGCGGCGTAGATCACCGGCTTCAGGGTCAGCAGGTCGCTGGTGGCGATCAGCTCCCGGTCGTCCTCGCTGCACTGGTAGGAGCGCACGGAGTTGCCGTCGTTGAGCCACTCCCGGAGGCCGGAGAACACCTCCGCCTCGTGGAGAAACTTCTTGTCCCCCTTGGCAGCCTTTTTTGCCTTGTCGATGCGCCGGTCCACCATCTCCAGGTCGGCCATGATCAGCTCCAGGTCGATGATGCCGATGTCCCGGACCGGGTCGGTGCTGCCCTCCACATGGATGACGTTCTCGTCGTCAAAGCAGCGGACCACATGGACGATAGCGTCGGTGCCCCGGATGTTGGAGAGGAACTGGTTGCCCAGGCCCTCTCCCTTGCTGGCCCCCTTCACCAGTCCGGCGATGTCCACGAACTCGATGACGGCGGGAGTGGTCTTTTTGGGGTGGTACAGATCGGAGAGCCAGTCCAGCCGGCTGTCCGGCACCGCCACGGTGCCCACATTCGGCTCGATGGTGCAGAAGGGGTAGTTGGCGCACTCCGCCCCGGCGTTGGTGATGGCGTTGAACAGGGTACTCTTGCCCACGTTGGGCAGCCCCACGATTCCTAATTTCATACGGCGTTTATCTCCTTACATCCGATGTCCCGTTTTCGGGTGTGTTGCGTCTCTGGCAGTCATTATAACACAGAATGTCCGTTTCACAAGGGAAAGTTTGGTTTTTCTCACCTCTGCCCCTGTATCCGCTTCACCTCAGACTCCTCCGGGGTGACGTACGTCGTCCGGCAGGTGGTGTAGATCACCATTCCCGGCCTGGCCCCGGCGGGCTTTTTGACGTATTTCACCGGGGTGTAGTCCACCGGCACCCGGCTGCCGCTCCGGCCCTGGGAGAACCAGGCGGCCAGCGTCGCCGCCTCCTCCAGGCTCTTTTCGTCCGGCTCAGCGCCTCCCGTCCAGAGGATGACGTGGGAGCCGTGGATGCCCTGGGTGTGGAGCCAGATATCTCCCTTCCCCGCCAGCTTGCAGGTGAGCTGGTCGTTCTGGACGTTGTTTTTTCCCACGGAGATGCGCAGCCCGGCGGAGGAGCGGAACTCCATGGGCTGGGGCCGGGGCCGCTTCATGGGCCGTTTGCCGTTCTTCTGGGGCCGGAGATAGCCCCCGTCCTCCAGCTCCTGGCGAATTTCGTTCAGGTCCCGCTCTCCCTCCGCCCGCTGGAGGGATTCCAGCACGCTCTCCAGATAGTCCAGCTCGCCCCGGCCCTGCTCTATCTGTTTGGTGAGGACGTTCTCCGCCGTCTTGGCCTTACTGTACTTTTTATAGTATTTTGCGGCATTCTGCTGGGGGGTGAGCAGGGGGTCCAGGGCCACCGTCAGCTCCCGGCACTCCGGGTCGTAGTAGTTCACCGCCGTCAGCGACCGCTCCCCCTTCTCCATCCGGTAGAGGTTGGCGGTGATTAGGTCTCCGCTGACCCGGTACTGCTCCCGATCCCGGGCCTCCGCCAGCTCTTTGGACTGGATTTGCAGCTTCCGCTCCACCCGGTTCCGGGCGCTGGTCAGGTGACGGATGAGCTCCTGGCCCCTCTGCCGCACCCGCTCTCCGGTCTCCCGGACGGCGTAGAACTCGTCCAGCAGGGCGGAAAAGCTCTCGTAGCTCCGCCGCTCATAATAGTCCCCATACTGTCTGATGGGCAGATAGGAAAAATCCTTGGGCTCCCCCTCCCGGAAGAGTGCAGTGGGCCGGGGGTCGTCGATGGTCCCCAGCACGTCCTCCACGGCGTCCAGCAGCCGCTCATGGTCAATTTCGTGCAGCCGTGCGTCCGTCCGTCCGGCGGCTCTGTGGACCACTTCACGGCAGATCAGGGGCGACAGCCCGGAGAAGGTGTCCAGCAGCCAGCGGTCAGCCTCCGCCTCCGCCGGGGCGGTGTCCAGCAGGGCGGCCAGCGTCTCCCGGTCGGTCTCCCGCGGGTTGCGCCGGTCCTCCCGGGCGGGGGGCAGTCGGTAGTACAGCCCCGGCAGCACCGGCCGGAGCTGGGACAGCTCCCCGTCCACCTTCCGCAGGCAGTCGGTGATGCGTCCGTTCTCGTCCGTCAAAATCAGATTGGACCGGCGGCCCATAGCCTCCAGAATCAGGCGGCGGGTCACCCGGTCCCCCAGCTCGTTGAGAGTCTCCAGCTCCAGGGTCACCACCCGCTCCATGGGCGGCTGGGTGACGGAGAGCACTCTCGCCCCGGTCAGATGCTTACGCAGCAGCATGCAGAACATGGGAGGCGAGGCGGGATTTTCCCGGGTGAGGGCGGTCATCTGGAGCCGGGGATGGGAGGGATTGGCGGTGAGCAGCAGCTTTTGATTTCCCTGCGGCGTGCGGAGGTGGAGCACCACCTCGTCCCGTCCGGGCTGGAAAATTTTGTCCACCCTCGCCCCCTCCAGCTGGGGACGAAGCTCCCCCACCAGAGCGGTGAGGCAGGCGGCGTCCAGGGGCATCAGGCTCCCTCCTCTCCCCCGTCCGGGGCCATGATGACGTCAAACAGCTGATTGATGCGCTCTGTCCGGTGCTGGAGGTAGAGCCAGCCGAACAGAGCCTCCAGCGCAGTGGCCTTGCGGTACTCCCCCCGGCTGGCCCCCTTGGGGATCAGGTGGATGTTGGCGTTCCGTCCCCGGCGGACCACGCCGTTTTCCACATCGGTCAGCAGGGGCGAAATTTTGTCCAGCGCCGCCGCCTGGGCGGAGGCTCGCACCAGGGCCACCGTCTCCTGGTGGAGATGGCCGTTGACCTCCAGTCCCCCGCTGCACAGCCAGCCCCTGACCAGCAGCTCATACACCCCGTCCCCCATGTGGGCCAGGGCCAGGCTGCTCATCTCCCGGAGCTGGTCCGGGGTCAGTTGGATGTTAAAATAGTCTCTCATAGGGGCCTCCCCCTTGCTCCGTTTTTATCGCCCCATATTATCTCCCATTTGCCGGGAAATTGCAAGGCCCACCCCTTTCCGGGATGGGCCCTGAAAGCCTATTTTGTCAAAAGCGCCGTCCAGGTGTGGGCTCCGGCAATCCCGTCCACCGTCAGGCCCATGGCCTTCTGGTACGCCTGGATCGCCGAGACGGTTTTCGTCCCACAGATTCCGTCCACGGACAGCCCTGCCCTGTTCTTCCCGTTGAGCAGGCTCTGGAGGCTCTTGACCTGCGCCCCGGTGCTGCCCTTTTGGATGGTATTCAATGTCATGTTAAATCCTCCTGTCGTGATGTCTGTGCTTGCAGGTGCCGTGTCTCCGGTGAACCAGTCCTCCGCTCTTGTGCCGGTGAGTCGGTTCAGGTCGCAGCGCCCGGAGATACCGGGACAGCTGCCCCGGCTGGTGTACTGGTGCAGATCGGCCCCGCCGTGGGCCGGGTAGCCGCTGCTGTAGCTGCCGTCATTTTGCCCGTACCGGGCCTCCCACCAGGCGGTATCGTCCCCCCGTCCGTCGATGGCGGACTGATAGGTGGCATACTGGGCGTACATGGTATAGATCATGCACCTGCCTCCCAGCCCCTCCAGATACTCCAGCGCCGCCCGGACGTCGGCAGCGGCGTTCCCCGCCTCCACATCCAGGGCATATCCCCGGAAATGATCGCCCACAAGGCTCTCGCAGGTGCTGACCAGAAATTTTGCCTGAGCCAGCTCGTCGCCCCGGTTCAGATAGGCGTAGAGCCAATAGGGGATGTCGTTTCCCTCGCACCCCCGGACAAAGCGCTCCAGCGTGGGGTCAATATACCCCGTTCCCTGAGTAGCCTTGGCAATGAGAAACGGGCAGCTCTCCCTCACCTCGCTCCAATCCTCCACCGGATGGTAATGACTGATATCCGGATAATCACTCATCCTCGCTCACCTCCCGTGATGATGTCCCGTTCATTCTATGATATCCGCTCATGCTCTGCCTCCTCTGCTGTTCGGATGTCTCATTCTATCAGGCTATTTCCCATTCCGACAGGCAAATCCCCATCTTTCCGGAGAAAATAACGGGTTTCACGCCCGAAACCTGCGTTTTTGCTGCATATGAGGGCAGAGGACTGCCGCCCTCCCTTTTTCGTCACCGTCTGCCGCCAGGGGCATAGAATGTCATGAGGAGCGTTCCCGCTCCCTCCCATTCTTTTCAGGAGGTCAAATCTATGGCTGAAACTATCCTGCCCGGCCCCGTGCCGGAGGGCACTCCCATCCGGGAGGCGACCTGTATCCATACCCAAAAGATCTACGACTCCTGCCAGTCCCGGGACTGCATGGAGGACCTGCGGCTGTACCCCGAGGCCGGCAGCCAGACGACGCTGGAAAACGCCCAGTCTGTCCGCTCCGCCCAGGCCGAGCTGCTCTATGTGGACATCCAGGTGGACCAGGTGGGTTACAATCAGGGCTTCTATACAGTAGACCTGCAATACTTCTACCGCATCACCGCCGACGCCTACACCGCCGGCACCGCCCGTCCCTCGGTGGTCACCGGTCTGGCCACCTTCAGCAAACGCTGTATGCTCTTCGGGAGCCAGGGGACCGCCCGCACCTTCTCCTCCGCTCAGAGCGTCTCCCGGGAGCTGGCCGCCTCCTATACCGGCAATCTCCCCACCGCCGTGGTGGAGGCGGTGGACCCCATCGTGCTCAATGTCCGGCTCTACACCCCGGAGCAGACGGGCTTCTCCTGTGACTGCGCCGGAGAAACATCCTCCGGCATAGACATTCCCGACGCCATCCGGCGGCTGTTTGACGAGGAGCTGGTCACTGACAACGATTCCTCCCGTCAGCTGCTGCTGACCCTGGGGCAGTTCTCCCTCCTGCGCCTGGAGCGGGACTCCCAGCTGCTCATCCCCATCTACGACTACTGCGTGCCGGATAAGGAGTGCCAGTACGACGGCCCCGGCGAGGACGATCCCTGTACGCTGTTTCAGCGGGTGGATTTTCCGGTGAACGAGTTCTTCCCGCCCGCCACGGCGGACGGCCTGGACGCCTCCGGCTGCAATCCCTTCCGTACCGGCTGCGGCCTGGGGCGAGGCTGACATTCTTTCCCGCTCTGAAACGTCAAAATGCGTCCGACTGCAAGCGGTCGGACGCATGTTTTTGCGAAAAAGAGGCATACTGCCTGTGAAAGGCGGTGTGCACATGAATATGACAAATCAGGCCTACGGCGAGATGGTCAACCAGATGTCCCGGACCTCCCCCAAGGTAAAGGACTACACCATGGCCTTCTGCGTGGGGGGCGGCATCTGCGTGGTGGGGCAGCTGCTGACCGAGCTGTATACGGCCATGGGGGCCTCCCAGCGGGATGCGGGGACCTGGGTCAGCATTACTCTGATTTTCCTGTCGGCCCTGTTCACCGGGCTGAAGCTGTACGACCGGCTGGCCAAGCACGCCGGGGCGGGCACGCTGGTCCCGGTGACCGGCTTTGCCAACTCCATCGTCTCCCCGGCCATGGACTTTAAGGCGGAGGGGTATATCACCGGCATGGCAGCCAAGATGTTCCAGATCGCCGGGCCGGTGCTGGTCTTTGGCATCGGCTCCAGCGTGATCTATGGGCTGATTCTGTGCCTGTTCCGGGTCTGAAAACCCGGCAAAAGCGCCCCGGCCATACGGTCGGGGCGCAAATTGTTTTGAACGCTGCCAATTACATGATCTTACGGAACAGGGTCTTGAAGTCCTCCACGGTGGCGGGACGGGGGTTGCCGGGGGCGCAGGCGTCGGCGGCGGCGGACTGGGCCAGGAAGTCCAGATCCTCCTCCTTCATCTTCTCCAGCTTGGTGGGGATGCCCACATCGGCAGAGAGCTGCTTGACGGCGTCGATGGCGGCCTTGCGATAGGTGGGCTGATCCATGCCGGTAGTGTCCACGCCCATGGCCTCGGCGATGTCCTTGAACTTCTCGCCGGTGTACTCCTGGTTATACTCCATAACGATGGGGAGCATCATGGCGCAGGCCACGCCGTGGGGAGTGTCATACACGGCGCCCAGGGTGTGGGCCATGGAGTGGGCGATGCCCAGGCCAACGTTGGAGAAGGCCATGCCGGTGACGAACTGGCCCAGGGCCATGCCCTCCCGGCCCTCCTGCTCGTTCTTGACGGCAGCGCGGAGGTTCTTGGAGATCAGCTTGATGGCCTCCAGGTTCAGGCAGTCGGCCAGCTCCCAGGCGGCGGCGGTGGTGTAGCCCTCAATGGCGTGGGCCAGGGCGTCCATGCCGGTGGCGGCGGTCAGGCCCTTGGGCATGGTGGACATCATGTCGGGGTCCACCACGGCGATGTCGGGGATATCGTTCACATCCACGCAGACGAACTTCCGCTTCTTCTGCACGTCGGTGATGACATAGTTGATGGTGGCCTCAGCGGCGGTGCCGGCGGTGGTGGGGACGGCGATGGTGAACACGGTACGGTTCTTGGTGGGGGCCACGCCCTCCAGAGAGCGGACGTCAGCAAACTCCGGGTTGTTGATGATGATGCCGATGGCCTTGCCGGTGTCCATGGAGGAGCCGCCGCCAATGGTGATCATATAGTCTGCCCCAGACTTCTTATAGGCCTCCACGCCGGAGAGGACATTCTCGATGGTGGGGTTGGGCTTGATGTCGGAATAGACCTCATAGGCCATGCCGTTGGCGTCCAGCAGATCGGTGACCTTCTTGGTGACGTTGAACTTCACCAGGTCGGGGTCAGAGGCGACGAACGCCTTCTGGAAGCCCTTGGAAGCGATGATGCCGGGGATCTCCTGAATCGCGCCCTTGCCGTGGTAGGAAATGCCGTTGAGTACGAAACGATTGACAGCCATGGGAATTACCTCCTGTTATTTACCCCCAGTAACTGGGTGGTTGACCAGTGTATTATATCCGATTCGCGAAATAGTTTCAAGGCTCCACCGCACAAATGCTCTGCGGTAATGCCTCAATGCTTCTCGTAAAGGAACTTCTCAGGCAGGGTGACGTTGAAGTCCACCGCCAGGTGACGGAAGTCGTCGGGCTGGATGGTCTGGAGCTTGTAGGGCTGCATGGAGCGCACCTTCACCAAAATCTCCGCGGACTTCTCCACCGTGTGCATCAGGCCGAAGGTCAGGTCGAAGTCCTCGCCGGAGCAGAACATCCCGTGATGGGCCCAGATAGCCACGTCGTACTTCTTCATCAGCTCAGAGGTGGCCACGGCGATATCCCGGCCGCCGGGCACCATCCAGGGCACCACGCCGATGCCGTCGGGGAACACCACCGGGCACTCGGTAGCCATCTCCCACAGCTCCCGGGTGAAGGCCTCGTCGGTCAGGGGGAGGACGAAGGTCAGGGCGATGGTGTTGGCGGGGTGGGCGTGATAGATGACCCGGTGCTTGCCGCCGGTGGCGATGACCTTCACCTCATGGTTCATCAGGTGAGAGGGCAGTTCGCTGGTGGGACGCCCGCCGTTGACCAGGCCCCAGCAGATGCGGTAGTTCTCGCCCTTGTCGTCCAGCTCGATGATGCAGAAGGAGTCCTCCGGCTTGATGGTGACGTTGCGGAAATACTTGCCGGAGCCGGTGACCAGGAAATACTCCCCGGCCAGCTTGGGGACGGTGGTGCCGATGGGCCGCCACTCGGCGGGGTGAAGCTCCTCCTTCACCTGCTCTACCTCCTCCGGCTTGATGCGGTAGCTCAGGTTGCCGCCGTTGCGCTCATGCCAGCCCTGCTGCCAGCCGTCGTCGGCCATGCGCATAAAACCCTGTACAAATTCTGCGTCCAATACCTTCATTTGACTCATTCCTTTCTGATGTTCCGTTGGGTTTGACGGATGCTTACCGGGTGACGATGTCCACCGGTACATTCAAAATCTTTGCCACCTTCAAAATGGTGTCGATGTGCCGTCCGGTGGCCGCGGCGAAGTGGTGGGTGGGGCCGCACTCGCTCCAGCGGGTGACGAACTCCCTGGCCCCGCAGGTGAACCGGGTGCGCATATTGGTGTCTCCGAAGGAGAGGATCTTGCCCTCCTCGTTGACGCCCTCCGCCACCACGAACTTGAAATTGCCGTTGCCGTCCTGGGTGATGGCCAGATAGGTCACGGGGCCGGTATAGGGGTAGAACTGGGTCAGATAGCCGCCGCCGGTCTTGCCGTGGAACACCTTGACGATCTTCATGGTGGGCTTCTTGTCGGAGATGTCTGCGTCGCCGGAGCCGCTGTGGCCGATGATGGCGATGTCGTCGTTGAAGTCGATGGAGTACATCTCCGCCAGCTGGCCGGTGCCGGAGATGGTCTTGAGAATGCTCATGGCCATAGCCACCTTCATGTCGCCCTCCACGGCGCAGGCGGTGCCCTGCTTGATGAGCATGGAGAAGGCGGGGATGAGCATGCTGTCCAGCACACCGGCCTTGCCCTGGGCGTAGCCGTCGTAGTGGGAGGCGATGAGGCCCAGCTGCTCGTCCTTGACCCACTGCTCAAAGGCGACGACGTACTTCGCCATCTCCCAGACCTCTTCGATGCTGCCGCCGCCCTCGATGTCGAAGGTGTCCAGGATGTCCTGGGCCTTGGCCCGGATGGCGTCCTCGTCTGTGACGTTGTCGGCGATGGCCCACATCTTCTCCCAGTCGAACTGCTTGGTGTACAGGCCCATCCGGCGGTAGAGGTTGGACTCGTCGATATACAGGTCCATCATGCCGGGATAGGGGCGGCCGATCTGGGCGATGTTGGTCTGGCGGAAGCGGCGGCGCACCTGGGCCGCCCTGCACCAGTCCTCGATCTCCGCCTGCACGGAGGGGTCGCCCCCCTCCACCACGCCGGTGATGACCGCATGGCGCTTGCCGAACCGCTCCAGGTCGGCCACCATCTCGCCCACGGCGCCGCAGGCGTAGCCCTCGCCCAGCCAGGAGGCAATGTCGGTGTGGTCATAGTCCAGGGCCTTCAGCTTCTGGACGTTCACCAGCACCACCGGCACGTCCAGGTCCTTCACGGCCGGGAGCATATTGTAGGACGTGGCGTAGGTCAGCAGCTGCAAAAAGACCAGGTCAACGTCTGCTGCCCGGAACAGGCCGCCCGCCGCCTGGGACTGCTCCTTAGTGGTGACCATGCCCCCGTCCACGATGTCCACCGTGTCCGGGATGGTCTGTTTGAACGCCTCATACTGGGCCTGAAACTCCGGCACCAGAGAGGGGAACTGGGGCAGATAGGCGCCCAGGGCGATGGAAAAGACGCCTACCTTCGCTTTTGTGTTGACTAGCATATTCATACCTCCATTTCAGTCTGGTTGGACTTCTTTGATGTCGAAACTTCTCCGGATGGCGGCTCTGGCCTCCTCCAGGGAGGAGAATTCGCCTCCGTAGATCATCTGGACGATCAGGTTGCCGATGGCAGTGCCCTCCACCGGCCCGGCGTAGACGGGCAGCCCGGCGGCCCGGGCGGTCATCCGGTTCAGGTACATATCCTGACACCCGCCGCCCACGATGTTGATGCTGGTGTAGTGCTTGCCGGTGAGCTGCTGCAGATCCCGGATGGCCTCGGCGTACCGGCGGGTCAGGCTGACGTAGACGCACTGCATAATCTCCCCCACCGTCTCCGGGACGGGCTGACCGGTTTTGGCGCAGTAGTCCTTCACCGCCTGTATCATGCTGTCCGGGGCCAGGAACCCGGCGTCGTCCACATCCACCACCGAGGGGAAGTCCTGCGCGCCCTCCGCCGCGGCGATCAGGTCGGGGAACGACCACTGCTTGCCGGTACCGGCAAACGTATTTTTCCCCGCCACATAGTTGACCCCGTTGAGCTCCCGGCGGATGGACTGTATCATCCACAGGCCCATGATGTTTTTCAGATAGCGGTAGCGATACCACGCCCCACCCTCGTTGGTGAAGTTCTGGGCCCGGCTGGCCTCGGTGGTGATGGGCTGCCCGTTCTCCACCCCCAGCAGGGACCAGGTGCCGCTGGAGAGATAGACGGCGTTGTCGTCCTTCGCAGGCACCGCCAGGAAGGCGGAGCCGGTGTCGTGGGTGGCGGGCAAAATCACCGTGGCGTTAAAGCCCACCTGTGCCTGAATTTCCGGCAGCAGTTCTCCCACCACCGTCCCGGGCACGGACAGCTCCCCGAACAGACGGGTGGGCAGGCCCAGCCGGGCGATCAGCTCCAGGTCCCAGGTCTTTTCCCGGGCGTTCACCAGATTGGTGCTGGTGGCGTTGGTGTACTCCTGCTTTTTCACCCCGGTGAGCCGGAAGTTGAAGTAGTCCGGAATCATCAGCAGGCTCTCCGCCTGCTCCAGCTGCGACCGATGCTCTTCCTTTAACGCCATGAGCTGGTAGATGGTGTTGAAAATTTGCTTCTGGATGCCGGTCCTGGCATACAGCTCCTCAGGAGGGATGTTGGCGTCCACCAGGGCGTCCATCCCCTCCGTCCGGCTGTCCCGATAGGCCACGGCCTCCCCCAGGGGACGGTCGTCCTTGTCCAGCAGAACGTAGTCCACCGCCCAGGTGTCGATGCCGATCACCGTGGGGATAGTCCCCCGCTCGCCGCATGCCTTCAGTCCTCCCAGGATGCCGTTCCAGAGGTTGTCCATGTCCCAGCAATCGTGTCCGTTTTTCCGTACCTGCCGGTTGTCGAATCGGTAGACCTCCTCCAGGACGAGCCTGCCCTCCTGAACGCTGCCCAGGATGTGCCGTCCGCTGGAGGCCCCGATGTCGATGGCCAGGTAGCTCCCTGCCATGCTCACCACGCCTTTCTGTTGAGAAATCTGAAAGTAACCTGTAAAATCACTTCATTTTTTCTTTGATTATATGTTACCACATTCCCACATCAAAAAGAAAGGCACTGAAAAAAAGTTTTTAGGGACCTGATTTGCAATTCCCGTCGGCGTGATGTATACTGGGTCTGTGCACAGGCAGTCAGCAGGAGGAGGTACGCCCATGCGTCAGGAGCTTTTGGACGCCCTCCGGGTCATCACCCCGGAGGAACAGGAGATTTTAGGAGGAGACCCCGACATCCACCGGGACCGGTACACCTCCCGGCGGGAGTTCGTGGTAGACAGCGAAAAGCTGCTGCCCAAGGGGAAGCTCATCGAGATACGCCCCCACACCCGCTTCGCCCACTTCCCCGTCCACCGGCACAACTATGTGGAGCTGGTCTATATGTGCGCCGGGACCACCACCCACATCATCAACCAGCGGGAGCGCATCGTTTTGCAGGAGGGGGACCTGCTCTTTCTCAACCAGAACGTCTATCATGAGATCCTCCCCGCCGCCGAGGGGGATATCGCGGTCAACTTCATCATCCTCCCGGACTTTTTCAAGCGGCCTGTCTCCATGATCGAGCGGGAAAACGTGCTCCGGGACTTTCTCATCTCCGCCATCTCCGGGGAGCGGGCCATCTCCGACTATCTCCACATCCAGGCCAAGGGCATTGTCCCGGTGGAAAACCTGATGGAGAGCATGATCTGGACGCTGATCTCCCAGCTTCCGGGCACCAACAGCATCAACCAGACCTCCATGGGCCTGCTGCTGATGAACCTGTCCCGGTTTGCAGACTCCATCAACCGCACCGACCCGGGGCAGGAGGAGCAAAATCTGGTCTTTTCTGTCCTGAACTATATCGACACCCGTTATCGCACCGGCACCCTGGCGGAGGTCTCCGCCGAGCTGGGCCAGCCCACCTATACGGTGAGCCGTCTGCTGAAAAAGCACATGGGGAGCAATTTCCGGGAGCTGCTCCAGTCCAGAAAGCTCCAGCAGGCCGCCTACCTTCTGGACAACACCACCCTCTCCGCCGACGCCATTATGGACCGGGTGGGCTACGACAACAGCAGCTATTTCTACCGGAAATTCCGGGAGCGGTACGGCTGCTCTCCCCGGGAGTACCGGAAGCGGCGCTGAAACCGGCAAATTTGATTGACAGAACCAGCAATATAGGTTAGAATAATCCCGTGAGTTACGTATTTTTTGACCTGGAATGGAACCAGGGCTATCCTCGCTCCGAGGCAGAAAAAATCGACGAGATCATCCAGTTTGGCGCCCATCGTCTGGACTCCTGGGAGGACGGCGGCGTCTCTTTTTCCGCCTACGTCCGGCCGTCGATTCATAAAAAGCTCCATCATCAGGTGCGGAAGATGGTCCCCCTGGAGGCTGACAGCCTGAAACGGGCGGGGAGCTTCCGCCAGGTGGCGGCCCAGTTCTTCCGCTGGTGCGGCGAGGGAGCGGAGTTCTTCACCTGGGGCACCTGCGACGCCCGGGTGCTGGACACCAATCTGTGCTGGTACGGCATGGAGGAGTATCTGGATCTTGAGATCTATGATCTCCAGCGGGCCTTTGATCTCCTGGTGCTCTACACCTGCCACCAGACCGCCCTGGAGACCGCCGTGGCCGACCTGGGCCTGGATGCGGAGCTGACCTACCACGACGCCGGGCACGACGCCTTTTATACCGCCCGCATCGGGGCGGAGCTGGTGCGCCGTTTCGGCCCCCTCCCCTCCGAGGAGGAGCTGGACCGGATGGAGGAAGCCCTCCGCCGCCAGCAGCGCCAGGAGGCCGTTCAGGCCGCCACCCAGGCGCTGGAGGAGCTCCTGTCTCAGGGGCAGCCCGCCCTGCGCCGGAGGTGCAGCCAGTTCGCCACCGCCGGGGACTGTCTGAAAAGCCGGAGCGCCCGGGTGTTCCACTGCCCCCAGTGCGACAACTGGCTGTGCAGCGGCAACTGGTATCGGGTGGGCGACTACTACGTGTCCCGGAGCCGTTGTGTGGAGCACGGCCGTTTCCTCAGCTGTCTCACCCTGGAGGAGACGGAGAACGGAGTGGACGGTCTGCTCCGGGTCTACCCGGAGGAAGCCGCCCCGGACGGCCTGTTCCATCAGTGCAAGGTGGGCGGGACCCTCATCGAGGTGAAGCAAATGCCCCGGAAGCGCCGCCGGAGCCACAAGCACCGGGACAAGGCCAGGAAGGAAATCGGTTGACATAAAAATATTTGTGTCCGGAGACCTGTTGCAGTCTCCGGACGCAGTTTTTCTCTGTCGGGCCATCGGGCCGGTATTACGGCCACAGACTGACCGCCACGCTCCACAGGGTCTCCCCGTCCCCGGTGAAGGTCAGCTCCAGCCAGCCGTCCTCACACAGCAGCTCCAGGACGGACATGCCGTTTTCATCCTGCCGGACGCTCCCGGCCCAGTCCGTCTCTGCCAGGGCTTCGGCAGCCAGGGCGGTCTCCGGGCAGTCCTCTAACCTGTCGTGCCAGGTCAGGGTCAGCTCGCCCCCGGCGTCATCCGTCCACAACAGGGTGTAGCCGTCCTCCGCCTCTGCGCTCTCCGTCAGGCCGTAGCCGTCAGGCAGCCAGCCGGGGATGAGCCACGGGGCGTCCTCTGTGGCAGATTCCTCCTCTGTGGCGGATTCCTCTTCCACGCTGTCCTCTGCCATGGCGGCGGTGGTGTCCGTCCCGGTCTCCCCGTCCGCCGCCGCCGACTCCTCGCTGTCCCAGAACTCCTCGACGATCTCCTCCTCGGCGGTGTCCTCTGCGATCTCCTCCATCACCGCCGTGGAGCTGTCCTCACTGACGAAGGCGGTATCCATCCCGTTGAAGTCCGGCATGCTCCAGACGAACCAGCCGATGCCCACAACGACACACAGGCAGGCGGCCAGGGCCACATACCGCCCCCAGGGGACAGGCTTTTCCTTCGTTTCGGGCGGATACTCCAACGCCAGCAGCCGCCGGTGGAGGTCGGAGGAGACGCTCTGCCGGTCCATATAGCTCTTATATGCGTTCATCCTTCCACCTCCTCCAATAATGCTCTCAGCTTGCCTCTGGCCCGGCTGAGACGGCTGCGGACGGTGCCCTCTTTGGCCCCTGTCATCCGGGCAATCTCTCCGGTGGACCAGCCCTCATAGTAATACAGGTGAATGACCGCTCTGTCCTCCGCGGGCAGACGGAACAGCTCCTCGATCTCCTCCCGCTCCTCCGGCCCCGGGGTGGGGATGTCTGTCTCCAGGGGCAGGTTCTGCCGGGACTTGGAGCGGAGGCGGGAGATGCAGCCGTTCCGGGTCACGGTGAGCAGCCAGGCGCTCTCATGGGCCTCGTTTTCAAAGACCGGGCGCTTTTCCAGATACCGGAGGAAGGTCTCCTGCGTCTGGTCCTCGGCGTCCTGTACATTGCCCAGAATGGACAGGGCCAGGCGATAGATGCGGTTCTCCTGCCGACAGACCAGGGCCTCAAAGTCCTGGTGTTCCGGCGGCTTCTTTCTTCCAAACACGGGAGGCGTCCCTCCTTCTCTCTTCTCGTTATAGAATACGTTTCAGGCAGCGGTTCTGCTGCACCGGGCGGTGGGAATCCGTCTCGGAAAATCCTACCACGTTTTGTCTTTCCGGTAAAGGGCAAAAATGGCCCGGCAGGTCATCCTGCCGGGCCGAAGTGCGTAAAACAGAAGGCTCAGAGGGCCGCTTTCAGCTCCTCCACCTTGTCCAGGCGCTCCCAGGGGAGGTCCAGGTCGGGGCGGCCAAAGTGGCCGTAGGCGGCGGTCTGCCTGTAGATGGGCCGCCGGAGGTCCAGGGTGCGGATGATGGAGGCGGGCCGCAGGTCGAACACCTGCTGCACCAGCTGGGACAGCCGCTCGTCGCTGACCGTTCCAGTGCCGAAGCTGTCCACCAGGACGGACACCGGCCGGGCCACGCCGATGGCGTAGGCCAGCTCGATCTGGCAGCGGTCCGCCAGTCCGGCAGCCACCAGGTTTTTGGCGGCGTACCGGGCCATGTAGGCGGCGGAGCGGTCCACCTTGGTGGGGTCCTTGCCGGAGAAGCAGCCGCCGCCGTGGGCCGCCGCGCCGCCGTAGGTGTCCACGATGATCTTCCGCCCGGTGAGGCCGGAATCGCCCACAGGTCCGCCCACCACGAAGCGGCCGGTGGGGTTGACATAAAATTTTGTCTCCGGACGGATATACCGCCGGGGCAGGTTGGGCCGGATAATCTCCTCGATCACTGCTTCCCGCAGGTCTTTAATTCTGATGTCCGGGTCGTGCTGGGTGGAGACCACGATGGCGGGGCACCACTCCACGTTGCCGTTCTCGTCATAGGCCACCGTGACCTGGCTCTTGCCGTCGGGACGGAGCCAGGGGAGAGCGCCGCTCCGGCGCTGGGCGGCCAGGGCCCGGGTCAGATTGTGGGCCAGGGCCACGGGGGCGGGCATCAGCTCCTGAGTCTCCCGGCAGGCGTAGCCGAACATCATGCCCTGGTCTCCTGCGCCGATGCGGTCGGCCTCGTCCTCCTGGCCTCCCTGGGCCTCATAGGACTGGTCCACCCCCATGGCGATGTCGGGGGACTGCTTGTCCAGGGTGGTGAATACGGCGCAGGTCTGGGCGTCAAAGCCGTACTCCGGTTTGTTGTAGCCGATGTCGGCCACCGTCTTCCGGACGATGGCGGGGATGTCCACCTGGGCCTCGGAGGTGATCTCCCCCATGACCAGCACCATGCCGGTGGTGGTAGCCGTCTCGCAGGCCACCCGGCTCATGGGGTCCTGGGCCAGCATGGCGTCCAGGACGGCGTCCGAGATCTGGTCACAGACCTTGTCCGGATGCCCCTCGGTGACAGATTCAGAGGTGAAAATACGGTTGCTCATGGTGTTGCGATTCCTTTCTGTGTTGGGGGTATGACGCCCCGGTCTTTTTTACAACAACACAGCCCCGTGATTGCCTGCAAAAAAACTGCGCACCCATGCGGATACGCAGCAGAGAGCACGCTGTCCTCATCTTTACGAAAAACCGCTGGACTTGGCACCTTACCCATCAGCACGTCTGCTGACAGGGCAGGTTGCCGGGCTTCATCGGGCCAATCCCTCCGCCACTCTTGATAAGGCTGTTTTATTGTAAGGTTATTATATGGACTCTACCCCTGTTTGTCAACCGGACAAACAGGGCCGGATGTAACAGATTTGGACAGATTTGCCCTGGCGTCCCATAAGGTCGGGGATGAAAAAATGTCGGGCTCATTTTTTGTCTCTTTTTCCCCAAAACCTCTTGACAATCGGGAACGCCTTGGGTATCATTGGATAGATAGTTAGTCTGTTTAACTGTTTTGCGGCGCCGGGAGGGGGTTCGGACTATGGACGACTTTGCGGCCCGGTTGAACGAGCTTCTGGACGAGGCGTATCTGAACATCCTGAGTATGGAGGAGCAGAGCGTCCGCTCCTGCACCCATCTGGGACTGTCCACCGGCGAGTTCCACCTGATTCAGGTGGTGGGCAACGGCGGAGAGGACGGCATCTCGGTCAGCGAGATTGCCGACGCCATCCACGTGGCCCGCCCCACCGCCAGCGTGGCTGTGAACAAGCTGGCCCGCCGGGGCTTCGTCAGCAAGGAGCGCAGCCCTCAGGACGGGCGTTCCATCCGGGTGCGGCTCACCCGCCAGGGCAGGCTGGCCTATGCCTACCACCGCTACTATCGCCGTCAGCTCTTCAACCGTCTGACCGACGAATTCACCCAGGGGGAGAAAGCCGTTCTCATCAAAGGGGTGGAAAAGCTGAACCAGATCTTTCTGGAGACCCTCATCGAGGGCGGCAAGAGCAGTCAGAAGGACTGACGAACTCACTTCCGCTGAAAAGCCGGTGCTGCGGCTTTCAGATATATTCAAAGGATTCTTTTTAGGAGGACTCAATCATGGACATTTTTGCAAAGGTTGCCGATGTTCTGGCTGACCACACCGGCCGGGACGCTTCCGAGATTACTGCCGATACCACTTTCGAGAGCCTGGGCATCGACTCCCTGGAGACCGTTGAGATGGTCATGGAGCTGGAGGAGGAACTGGACTCTGAGCTGGATCTGGATGAGAAGGTCTCCACCGTCGGCGAGCTGGTCGCTTTCATCGAGAAGAAGCTGGCTGAGTAATTTCGGTCATCTCCGTCCGGCTCTCCCGGGAGCCGGACAGCCAGAGCTTCCACTGTTTGCATCTGGAACACAGGTGATTTAGATTTCAACAAACCAGACTGCCGCCGTCCTGACGGCGGCAGTTTTTTCCTGTGTTCCGTCCATTTTGGAGGTTTTATGAGCAAGATCGCATTTGTATTTTCCGGTCAGGGCGCGCAGTATCCCGGTATGGGCGTCTCCCTGGCCCAGGTCAGCCCCGCCGCCAGGGCGGTGTTCGACCTGTGTGACAGCATCCGTCCGGGCACCAGTGCCCAGTGCTTCTCCGGCACCAAGGAGGAGCTGACTGTCACCTCCAACACTCAGCCGGATATGTTCGCCGTGGAGGTGGCTGCCGCCTCCGCCCTGACCGAGGCCGGTATCCAGCCCGCCGCTCTGGCCGGCTTCTCCGTGGGCGAGATCGGGGCTCTGGCCTTCTCCGGCGCGCTCTCTGTGGAGGACAGCTTCCGCCTGGTCTGCCGCCGGGGCGAGCTGATGCAGGAGGCCTCTGACGTGGCAGACACCGGCATGGTGGCCGTGGTCAAGCTTCCCCCGGAGAAGGTGGAGGAGCTGGCCGGTCAGTTCGACCAGGTCTATCCGGTAAACTACAACTCCCCCGCCCAGACCGTCTGCGCCGGACTGTCCGCCTCCATGGGCGACTTCAAGGCCGCTGTCAAGGCGGCGGGCGGACGGGCCATCCCCCTGCGGGTAGCCGGGGCCTTCCACTCCCCCTTTATGGCCTCGGCCAGCCAGGGACTGGCGGAAGAGCTGAAGGGTTACACCTTCCAGGCTCCCAAGTACGCCCTCTACTCCAACGTCACCGGCAAGCCCTATGAGGGGCCGGAGAGCTATGCCGACCTGCTGGCCCGCCAGGTCATCAGCCCGGTGCGCTGGCAGACCATCGTGGAAAACATAATCGCCGACGGCTTTGACACCTTTATCGAGGTAGGCCCCGGCAACACCCTCACCGGTCTGATCGGCAAGATCGACCCGTCCGTCAAGTGCTGCAACGTTGACAGCGCGGACTCGCTCCGCGCCACCATTGAGGAGGTAACCAATGGCTGATTTACAGGGAAAGGTAGCTCTGGTCACCGGAGCGGCTCGGGGCATCGGCTATGCCATCGCGGACACCCTGGCCCGGGAGGGGGCCAGCGTGGTCCTGCTGGATCTGTGCCCCGAGGAGAACGGCGTGGAAGCCGCCAACAACATCGCCCAGGCCCACGGCGTCACCGCCGCCTTCCGCCGCTGCGATGTGTCCAACTACGATGCCGTCCAGGAGACGGTGAAGGCCGTCGTCAAGGAGTTCGGCGGGGTGGATATCCTGGTGAACAACGCCGGTATCACCCGTGACCATGTGCTCCTGGCCATGACCGAGCAGGAGTGGGACATGGTGCTGAACATCAATCTGAAGAGCATGTTCAACACCATCAAGGCCTGCTATCGCAACTTTATGAAGAAGAAGGCCGGACGGATCATCAACATCTCCTCCGTCTCCGGTCTCATCGGCAATGCGGCCCAGGCCAACTACACCGCCGCCAAGGGCGGGGTCATCGCCCTGACCAAGACGGTGGCCCGGGAGCTGGCTACCCGTGGCATCACCTGCAACGCCGTGGCCCCCGGAGCCATTGAGACGCCCATGACCGCCTCCATGGACCAGGACGCCCTGAAGGGCCTGCTCTCCACCGTCCCCATGGGCCACATGGGCAAGCCGGAGGACATCGCCGAGTGCGTGGCCTTCCTGGCCAGCGACAAGGCAAAGTATATCACCGGTGAGGTGATCCGGGTGGACGGCGGCATCGGCATGTGAGCCGCTTCCCCCATTTGGCTTTGAGCCCTATATCAGGCCGTTTATTATGAAAGGGAAATGTGTATGAGACGAGTTGTTGTGACCGGACTGGGTGCGGTCAATGCTGTCGGCAACGATGTGCCCACCATGTGGGCCAACCTGTTGGCCGGAAAGCACGGCATTGCCCGGATCACCCGATTTGACCTGACGGACTTTAAGGCGACTCTGGCGGCTGAGGTGAAGGATTTTGACCCCCTGCTCTACATGGAGCGCAGCGAGGTCCGCCGCCACGACCTCTATATCCAGTACGCCATCGCCGCCGCTGACCAGGCCTTTGCCGAGTCCGGCATTGAGGGCACTATCGACCCCAAGCGGATGGGCTGCTACTTCTCCTCCGGCATCGGTGGCATGAACACCATGGTGGAGGAGCAGACGAAGATCGCCACCAAGGGTCCCCGCCGGGTCTCCCCCTACACCATCACCAATATGATGGGCAACGCCGGGGCCGGGTTTGTGGCCATCAAGCACCACTGCAAGGGCTCCTGCCTGAGCATGGCCTCCGCCTGCGCCTCCTCCACCCACGCCATCGGCGAGGCCTATCGGAACATCCTCCACGGCTACGCCGACGCCATGGTGGCCGGTGGAGCCGAGGCGGCTATCTCCCCGGTGAGCACCGCCGGCTTTATCAACTGCCAGGCCCTCAGCTCCGCCACCGACCCGGACCGGGCCTCCATCCCCTTTGACCGGGAGCGGGACGGCTTTGTCATGGGCGAGGGTGCTGCCGCCCTTATCCTGGAGGAGTATGAGCACGCCAAGGCCCGGGGCGCTCACATCTACTGCGAGCTCTGCGGCTATGGCACCACCTGCGATGCCCATCACATCACCGCCCCCGACCCGACGGGAGAGGGCGGCGGCGACGCCATCGCCCAGGCCCTGGCCGGTGTGGGTGAATACGCCCCCGCCCGGGTCTATGTCAACGCTCACGGCACCTCCACCCCCATGAACGACAAGATCGAGACGCTGGCCCTGAAGCGGGCTTTCGGTCAGGAGGACGCCTACAAGATCATGGTCTCCTCCACCAAGGGCGCTACCGGCCATATGCTGGGCGCTGCGGGGGCCACTGAGGCGGTGATCTCCGTCCTGGCCCTGGCCAACGGCGTGGTGCCTCCCACGGTGGGCTATCAGGTACCCGACCCGGAGTGCGATCTGGACGTGGTGCCCAACCAGGCCCGCGAGGTTCAGCTGAACGCCGCCCTCTCCACCTCTCTGGGCTTCGGCGGCCACAACGGCTGCATCGCCTTCAAAAAGCTGGCGGAGTAAAGGAGGAAGGACAGAATGAATCAGGAAGAGATCAAACAGATCCTCCCCCATCGGGACAATATGCTCCTGGTGCAGGAGGCCGAGGTCATCGACGGCGTGGCCCACGCCAAGTATCACGTCTCCGGCGAGGAGTTCTTCCTCAAGGGGCATTTTCCGGGCAATCCCGTAGTGCCCGGTGTCATTCTCTGCGAGATGATGGCCCAGGGTGCGGCGGTGCTGCTGGCCAGCAACCCGGAGCTGAAGGGCAGCACCCCCATGTTCACCAGCCTGGATAAGGTGCGCTTCAAGAGCCCGGTGAAGCCCGGGGACACTCTGGAGAGCGAGAGCACCATCACAAAGAGCAAGGGCCCCTTCTACTGGTGCGCTGCCAAGGGCTATGTAAACGGCAAGCTCAGCGTCACTGCTGAATTCTCCTTTGCCCTGGTCAAATAACACAACCGCTCCCCGTCGAAAACGGGGGGCGGTTTCCCATTTGGAGGTTTTTATGGATTTGCAAGCCAACAGCTGTCCTCCCGGAGGATGTGAGAGCTGCTCCGGCTGCGCCGGAGGGACGCAGCTGGTGCTCACCCCCGGCGAGATCGCCCTGCTCCTTCGCCTGGGGGTGGTCTCCTTCCTCCCGGTCTGTCACCGGCAGGAGGACCGGCTCCCCGTCTACCGGGAGGAGCAGACATATACCGAGGCGGAGTACGCCGCCATCATCAACGCCCTGTGGCAGAAGCGGCTGATCAGTCTGGACTATGATCTACCCCTGGCCAACTTCCCCTATGACGCCTATGCAGACTGCCCGGTACACGGCAGCATGGCCCTGACCCTGCGGGGGCAGGCTGCCCTGGAGCTGCTGGAGGTGCAGGGGACGGACAATGCGTAAGTTCTCTGCTCTAAAGGAAAAGAAAAAACCGGCCAGTTTAAACTGACCGGTTTTTTGTGTTGGCACTACCGATTTTCCCGGGCCGTCTCCAGCCAAGTATCGTAGGCGCAGATGAGCTTAACTGCCGTGTTCGGAATGGGAACGGGTGGACCCTCATCGCAATCAGCACCAACTTCTTGCTGTACCCTCAAAACTGAACAATGAGATTTTCCTGTTTCCGAATCGCTTC
>JAJQFJ010000023.1 GCA_021201185.1 Clostridiales bacterium | reverse complement strand
CCAACATCAACCTGCCCTATATCACCGCCGACGCCACCGGCCCCAAGCATCTGGACGTGACCCTGACCCGGGCCAAGTTCAACGAGCTGACCCACCATCTGGTGGAGGCCACCACCGGCCCCGTGCGCCAGGCCCTCAGCGACGCCAAGCTCTCCGCCAGCGACCTGTCCAAGGTGCTGCTGGTGGGCGGCTCCACCCGTATCCCCGCCGTCCAGGAGGCCGTGAAGAAGATCACCGGCAAGGAAGGCTTCAAGGGCATCAACCCTGACGAGTGCGTGGCCGTGGGCGCCGCTATCCAGGGCGGCGTGCTCTCCGACCCCTCCAGCGCCAACCTGCTGCTGCTGGACGTCACCCCCCTGTCCCTGGGCATTGAGACCATGGGCGGCGTGTTCACCAAGCTGATCGACCGGAACACCACCATCCCCGTGAAGAAGAGCCAGATCTTCTCCACCGCTGCGGATAACCAGACCTCCGTGGAGGTCCACGTCCTCCAGGGCGAGCGGGAGATGGCCGCCAACAACAAGACCCTGGGCCGCTTCCATCTGGACGGCATCGCCCCCGCCCGTCGGGGCATCCCTCAGATCGAGGTCACTTTCGACATCGACGCCAACGGCATCGTGAACGTCTCCGCTCAGGATAAGGGCACCGGCAAGAGCCAGAACATCACCATCACCGCCTCCTCCAACATGTCCAAGGAGGACATCGACAAGGCCGTCAAGGAGGCCGAGCAGTATGCCGCCGAGGACGCCAAGCGGAAGGACGAGGTGGACACCCGGAACCAGGGGGACCAGCTGGTCTATCAGACCGAGCAGACCCTGAGCGAGCTGGGCGACAAGATCTCCGCCGACGAGAAGGCCACCGTGGAGGGCAAGCTGAACACCCTGAAGGACGCGCTGAAGGGCACCGACGTGAACGCCATCAAGTCCGCCAGCGACGAGCTGCAGAAGGCCTTCTATGACATCTCCGCCAAGCTGTATCAGCAGTCCAACCCCCAGGGCAACCCGGGCGCGGGCTATGACCCCAACGCAGGCGGCAACGCAGGTAACAACGGCAACACCGGCGATAACGGCAACGGCCAGGATTACGACGACGCCGACTACGAGGTCGTGGACGACGACGACAAGAAGTAAAACCCACAAGGGAAAGATCGAACCGGGCGTGGCAGACCCCTGTCACGCCCGGAACGGCGGTCTATCACCATAAATCATGCCATTAGGAAGTGAACAGCATGGCAGACAAACAGGATTATTATGAGGTGCTGGGGCTGGACCGCTCCGCCTCCCAGGACGACATCAAGCGGGCCTATCGCAAGCTGGCCCGGAAATACCACCCGGACATGAACCCCGGCGACAAGGAGGCCGAGACCAGGTTCAAGGAGGTCAACGAGGCCTATGAGATCCTCTCCGACGAGGACAAGAAGGCCCGGTATGACCAGTTCGGCTTTGCCGGGGTAGACCCCAACTACGGGGCTGGGGCCGGAGGCTACGGCGACTTCACCGGCGACGTGGATCTGGGAGATATCTTCAACTCCTTCTTCGGCGGCGGCTTTGGCGGCGGCAGCTCCTCCCGGCGCAATGCGCCCCGGAAGGGCCAGAACATCCGGGCCAGCGTGCGCCTGACCTTTGAGGAGGCCGCCTTCGGCTGTGAGAAGGACATCTCCTTCTCCCGGGTGGAGAGCTGCCCTGACTGTTATGGCTCCGGCTGCGCCAGCGGAAGCTCCCCGGAGACCTGCCCCAACTGCCGGGGCACCGGGACAGTGCAGGTGCAGCAGCGGACGCCCTTCGGCGTCATGTCCAGCACTCAGCCCTGCGGTCAGTGCGGCGGCACGGGCAAGATCATCAAGAACCCCTGCCCCAAGTGCAGGGGCAAGGGGGCCATTCGCCGGAACCTGACCCGGAAGTTCAAGGTTCCCCGGGGCATCGACGACGGGCAGGCATTCTCCGTCCCCAACGAGGGGAACGCGGGGCAGAACGGCGGACCCAACGGCGATCTGCTGGTCAGCGTGGAGCTGATCCCCCATCCCTACTTCGAGCGGGACGGGTACGACGTCTACTATACCCAGACCGTCTCCTATGCCCAGGCAGTCCTGGGCTCTGAGCTGGAGATCCCCACCATCGACGGCAACGTGCGCTATACCCTCCCCGCCGGGTTCCAGCCGGACCGGCCCATCCGCCTGAGAGGAAAGGGCGTGTACAAGGTCAACAGCGAGAGCCGGGGCGACCAGTATGTCACCGTCAAGGTACAGATCCCCACCAACCTGAACCGGGAGCAGAAGGAGGCCCTCCGGGCCTTCGACGAGGCCATGACAGGCAGGAGCAGCGGCGAGGAGGAGAAGGAAAACTTCTTCTTCGGCAAGAAAAAGAAACGATGACCGCTGCCAAAAAACTGCATAAAGCGAGAAACCGCCCCCTCCGAGCAGACAGAGCTACCTCGGAGAGGGCGGTTTATGTATCACTTTCTCGACTCGTTCAGCCGTTTCGCTGCGCCGATGAACTCCCGGAACAGGGGATGGGCATGGTTGGGGCGGCTCTTGAATTCGGGGTGGAACTGGACGCCTACGAACCAGGGGTGGTTTGGCAGCTCCACGATCTCCACCAGGCGGTTGTTGGGGGAGAGGCCCGCCAGCACCATGCCCTTCTCGGTGAGCAGGTCCCGATAGGCGTTGTTGAACTCGTAGCGGTGGCGGTGACGCTCGTAGATCACCGGCTCGCCGTAGGCCTGGAAGGTCTTGCTGTCCGTGGTGGTCACCCTGCAGGGGTAGGCCCCCAGGCGCATGGTGCCGCCCTTGGCGGAGATATCCCGTTGCTCCGGCATCAGGTCGATGACGGGGTGGGGGGTCTCCGGGTTCAGCTCGCTGGAGTGGGCACCCTCCAGACCGGCCACGTGGCGGGCAAACTCCACCACCGCCATCTGCATCCCCAGACAGATACCGAACATGGGGACGTTGTTCTCTCTGGCCCAGCGGATGGCGGAGATCTTGCCCTCGATGCCCCGGTCGCCGAAGCCGCCAGGCACCAGCACACCGTCCGCTCCCGAAAGCAGCGCGTCGGCGTTGTCGTCGTCCAGCTCCTCCGAGTTCACCCAGCGCACCTTCACCTTCACGTCGTTTTCAATGCCGCCATGGGTCAGGGCTTCCACCACCGACAGATAGGCGTCGTGGAGGGCCACATACTTGCCCACCAGGGCGATCTCCACCGTCTCGGTGGCGGCCTTGGCCCGGACCACCATGTTGCTCCACTCGGTGAGGTCCGGCTTCGGCACATCCAGGTTCAGCCGCTTGCACACCACCTCTGCCAGGCCCTCCTTCTCCAGCATGAGGGGCACCTCGTACAGGATGGGGGCGGTCAGGTTGGAGATGGCGTTCTCCGGGGGAATGTTGCAGAACAGGGCGATCTTCCGGCGGATGTCGTCCGTCAGGGGCTGATCCGCCCGGCAGACGATCACGTCCGGCTGGATGCCCACACTGAGCAGCTCCTTGCAGGAGTGCTGGGTGGGCTTGCTCTTCAGCTCCCCGGTGCCGGGGATGGAGACCACCAGGGAGACATGGATAAACATGCAGTCCTCCCGGGGCAGCTCCCGGCTGATCTGACGGATGGCTTCCAAAAAGGCCTGGGACTCCATATCGCCCACGGTGCCGCCGATCTCGGTGATGATCACGTCCTTGGGAGCGCCCTTCTCCATGCGGTAGATGCGCTCCTTAATCTCGTTGGTGATGTGAGGGATGATCTGGACGGTGCCGCCCAGATAGTCCCCGTCCCGCTCCTTGTTCAGCACCGACCAGTAGACCTTGCCGGAGGTGACGGAGGAGTTGACGTTCAGGTTCTCGTCCACAAAGCGCTCGTAGTGGCCCAGATCGAGATCGGTTTCCGCCCCGTCGTCGGTGACGAACACCTCGCCGTGCTGATAGGGGCTCATGGTGCCGGGGTCCACGTTTAAGTAGGGGTCCAGCTTCTGGAGCGCCACCCGCAGGCCCCGCTGCTTGAGCAGACGGCCCAGAGACGCCCCGGTAATCCCCTTGCCCAGGCCGGAGACCACGCCTCCGGTGATGAAAATGTGCTTGACAGACATGGAACATCCTCCCATACGGTTCAGACTTTACCACACAAATCGGCAAGAGCCGGTCATACCGCTCTTGCCCCGCTGCAATACCTATACATACTCTTTGTCCATTTTACCGGGTTCTGCTCCGTTCGTCAAGCAAAACAGAGCGGTTTTCCCGCTTTTCTGTGTTTCTCCCCGTTCCCGCCCCGGCGGCCTCATCCGGTTTCCTGCTCATCTGCCAAATCGTGGAGGCAGTCGGCGAGCTCCTCCACCCGTTTCAGGGGAGCGGGGGGCGTCCCGCCTGCCCCGATCTGCTTTTCATACCACAGCACGTCCCACCATTGTCCGTCCTTGTAGCCCGTCCGGTGGAAGGCCCCGCAGTACCGGAACCCCAGCCTTTCATGGAGAGCCACGCTGGCCGGGTTGGGGCTTGTGATGCAGCCGTAGACCGCCTGCACCCCCTGTCGCCGGAGCAGCTCCAGCAGGACGCGGTAGAGCTTCGTCCCCAGTCCCCGGCCCTGGGCGGAGCGGTCCAGATAGACGGACAGCTCCGCGTCCCAGCCAAAGGCCACCCGCTCCCGGAGACGGTGGGCGTAGGAGTAGCCCAGAACGGCTCCGTCCTCCTCCAGCACCAGATAGGGGTAATGGGAGGAGATGTCCCGGATGCGCTCCGAGAACTGCTCCAGGGTGGGCAGCTCATATTCAAAGGTGACGGGGGTACGGATGGACTGGGCGTAGATGGCCAACAGCGCCGGGGCGTCGGAGGGGCGGACGAGACGGATCATGTGACGGGCTCCTTTCCTCTTTCTGTTGCCTTCATTGTAGCATAGATCCGCCCCGGTGAAAAGACGGCGGCGGCCTGTGCCGTGATTTCGCAGCGGACAAAAAGGGCGGCGGATGATTGCGCCCCCTTGCCCCTTTGTGTTATACTAAAGACAATGACGGAACAAAAGCGCCGCCGTCGGATAGGCGGCGCTGTGCGGACACGGAAAGACGGTGAACGACGGTGGCTAACGACAATAAGGGCTTTCTGAATGCAGCAAAAGCAAAAAAAGATGAGTTCTATACCCAGCTGACTGATATTGAAAAGGAAATGCACTATTACCGTGATGCTTTCCATGGTAAGACGGTGCTGTGCAACTGCGACGACCCCTATGAGAGCAACTTTTTCAAGTATTTCGCCATGAACTTCAATGCGCTGGGGCTGAAAAAGCTGATTGCCACCTGCTATGCCACCTCCCCCTTTGTATATACGCAGTTTACCCTGTCCGGGGAGGAAGAGTTCTTTGCCCGGGAGAATGAGTTCCGCACCGCAAGGCCCTATAAGGTGGAGATCACCAAGGTGGGGGACGAGACGGGCGACGGGCGCATCGGCCTGGCGGACGTGGCGTATCTCATGCGGAACCGGAACAATGTGCTGACCCTGCTGGAGGGAGACGGAGATTTCCGTAGCCCGGAATGTGTGGAGCTGCTGAAAGAGGCGGACATCGTGGTCACGAACCCGCCATTTTCCCTCTTTCGTGAGTATGTGGCGCAGTTGATAAAGTACGGGAAACAATTTATTATTATTGGGAATCAAAATGCAATTTCTTATAAAGAGATATTCCCTTTGCTACAAAATAATAAAATGTGGCTAGGACATCATTGTGGAGATATGTCTTTTGTTGTTCCCCAATATTACGAGGAACGTTCAACCAGATATTGGGTAGACAAAGACGGCCAAAAATGGCGCAGTATGGGAAATATATGTTGGTATACAAATATCGATGTCAAGACACGGCACGAACTACTTGTACTCTATAAACATTATGTCCCAGAGGAATATCCTGAATATGCCAATTATGATGCTATAGAAGTGTCGAAAGTGAGTGAGATACCCTGCGATTACTATGGCAAAATGGGTGTACCAATAACTTTTCTGCAAAAATATAATCCTGACCAATTTGAAATTCTTGGATCAAGCCGATGGCTTGGGCGTCCTATGTCAGAAATTGCAGAAAAAGGCTCTTATGTGTCAGGTGGCGTGAGATTTTATTTACCAGTTAGCAATGAATCTACCCCCCCCCCAAGGCAACACAGCGAACAGCAGCTTAAGTACAGATGTCTCTATGATAGAATCGTCATCCGGCGTAAAGTACCGGAGATTGTATGATAGAATTGTCATTCAGAGACGGAGGCAACAATATGAAAATTGAACTCCACGAAATCTCCGTTCGTGACGTTGTCAACGGCTACATTGACAGCGCAGAAAACGGCGTGGTGGGCTACGGCGGAAGGCTGAACATCCGCCCTGCCTTTCAGCGGGAATTTATTTATAAAGACAGGCAGCGGGACGAGGTGATTAAAACCATCCGGAAGAACTTCCCGTTAAATGTGATGTACTGGGTACAGAGCGACAACGGTGGCTATGAGCTGTTGGACGGACAGCAGCGCACCATCAGTGTTTGCCAGTATGTCAAAGGGGAGTTCTCCATCGAGCATATGGCCTTTCATAATTTAACGCAGGATGAGCAAGCCCAGATTTTAGACTATCCCCTGATGATCTACATCTGTGAGGGCACCGACAAGGAAAAGCTGGACTGGTTCAAGATCATCAACATCGCCGGGGAACAGCTTACCGCCCAGGAGCTGCGCAACGCCATCTATACCGGCGAGTGGCTGACCGAGGCAAAGCGGTATTTCAGCAAGACCCAATGTCCCGCCTACCAGATCGCCGGCGACTATCTGGCCGGCTCCGCCATCCGGCAGAACTATCTGGAGACGGCCCTGAAATGGATCTCTGCCCGGGATGGTATGGAGATTGAGGACTATATGTCCCGGCATCAGCACGACACGAACTGCAACGAGCTGTGGCTGTATTTCCAGGGCGTTGTCAACTGGGTCAGGGCGACCTTCCCAAAGTACCGCAGGGAGATGAAGGGCCGCCCATGGGGTGAGTTTTACAACAAATACAGCGGTAACAGCTACGACCCGAAGCGGCTGGAGACCCGCATCGTGGAGCTGATGGAGGACGACGACGTCTCGGACAATAAAGGCGTGTACGAATACCTGCTCAGCGGCGACGAGCGGCCCCTGAACATCCGGGCCTTTACCCCGAAAATGGCCCGGGCGGCCTACGAGCGGCAGAAGGGTATCTGCCCGAAATGCGGTAAGCATTTTGAGATCGGGGAAATGCAGGCCGACCACATCACCCCCTGGAGCAGGGGCGGAAAGACCATTGCGGAAAACTGCCAGATGTTGTGCGCTGACTGCAACCGGCGCAAGAGCAATAGATAAGAACAGACAGAGGGCCGGACGCTCGGCATTGAGCGCCCGGCCCTTTTGTGTCAATAGGTTCTCTGTCAAGAGTTGGGGTAGAGAAAAAACAGAATCAGGCATACAGGACA
>JAJQFJ010000033.1:34444-41678 GCA_021201185.1 Clostridiales bacterium | reverse complement strand
TCTCCGGCGGGAACTCCAGCACGCCCACCTCGGAGGAGAGGATGAGCTGGTCGTCAGAGGTGATGTAGTACCGGGAGGGACGCAGACCGTTCCGGTCCAGCACCGCTCCCACACAGTCGCCGTCGGAGAACAGGATAGAGGCGGGGCCGTCCCAGGGCTCCATCATGGTGGCATAGTAGCGGTACATATCCCGCTTGGTCCGGGACATGTTCTTGTCGTTCACCCAGGGCTCGGGGATGCACATCATCACTGCCATGGGCAGCTCGATGCCGTTCATCACCAGGAATTCCAGAGTGTTGTCCAACCGGGCGGAGTCGGAGCCCACCGGGTTGATGACCGGGTAAATTTTGTCCAGATCGTCCTCGCTGAGGACGTTGGACTTCATGGTCTCCTCCCGGGCCAGCATCCGGTCCACGTTGCCCCGGATGGTGTTGATCTCGCCGTTGTGGAGGATGAACCGGTTGGGATGGGCCCGCTCCCAGGAGGGGTTGGTGTTGGTGGAGAACCGGGAGTGGACCATGGCGATGGCGGACTCATAGTCCTCGTCCTGGAGGTCGGTGTAGAACTGCCGCAGCTCCGCTACCAGGAACATACCCTTGTAGACGATGGTACGGCTGGAGCAGGAGACGACGTAGGTGTTGTCGTTGGACTGCTCGAACACCCGGCGGGCGATGTACAGCTTCCGGTCAAAGGCCAGACCCTTCTTTACTCCGTCCGGACGGCGGATGAACGCCTGCTCGATATAGGGCATGCAGGAGACTGCCTTCTGCCCCAGCACCTCCGGATGGGTGGGCACGGTGCGCCAGCCCAGCAGCTCCATGCCCTCCTTCTCCACGATGATCTCGAACATCTTCTTGGCCTGGCTCCGGGCCAGGGTGTTCTGGGGGAAGAAGAACATACCGATGCCGTAGTCCCGCTCCTCACCCACGGTGAAGCCCGCCTGCTGGGCGGCCTTCCGGAAGAATTTGTGCCCGATCTGGAGCATGATGCCCACGCCGTCGCCGGTCTTGCCCTCGGCGTCCTTTCCGGCCCGGTGCTCCAGCTTTTCTACGATCTTCAGGGCGTTGTCCACCGTCGCGTAGCTCTTCCGGCCCTTGATGTCCACCACACAGCCGATGCCACAGGCGTCGTGCTCAAAGCTGGGGTCATAGAGGCCCTGGGCGGGCATGGTGCTCTCCGTTCTCACTTGTTCCATCTTTCTCGTTCCCCTTTCCAGAAAAAAGTGCCTCAGGCAGCCGAAAAAGGGTGCAAAATCTCCTCTTTGCGGCCTCCCCATTGAGGCACTTTTCTGACGTCATTACCGTTGTATTTATTTGCTCAGCAGCTTCTGGATGCGGCGGACCGCCTCCCGGGTGTCGTCGGCGTCGCCAAAGGCGGTGAGCCGGATATATCCCTCTCCGCTGGGGCCGAACCCGGCGCCGGGAGTGGTAACCACGCAGGCCTCGTGGAGCAGCTTGTCGAAGAACCCCCAGGAGCCGTACCCCTCCGGGGTGCGGAACCAGATATAAGGGGCGTTCACTCCGCCGTAGACCGTCAGCCCGGCGGCGGTCAGGCCCTCCCGGATGACCCGGGCGTTGTCCAAATAGTACTGGATGGTCTCTTTGATCTGTGCCTGGCCCTCCTCGGTAAAGGTGGCCTCGGCGGCCCGCTGGATGACATAGGGCACGCCGTTGAACTTGGTGCCCTGGCGGCGGTTCCACAGCCGGTTCAGGCTGACCCCCTCCCGCACCAGCTCCTTGGAGATGACGGTATAGGCGCACCGGTTGCCGGTGAAGCCCGCCGTCTTGGAGAAGGAGCGGAACTCGATGGCGCAGGTCTTGGCCCCGGGGATCTCAAAGATGGAGTGGGGGATGCCCGGCTCGGAGATGAACGCCTCATAGGCGGAGTCAAAGAGAATGACAGAGCCGTGCTCGTTGGCGTAATCCACCCAGGTCTGGAGCTGCTCCCGGGTGGCGGCGGCCCCGGTGGGGTTGTTGGGGGAGCAGAGGTAGATCATGTCCGGGACCCGGTCCCCGGCGGGGAGATCGGGGAAGAAGCCGTTGTCGGCGGTGCAGGGGAGATAGACCAGGTCGGTCCACTTCTCACCGTCATAGTCCCCGGCCCGTCCGGCCATGGCGTTGGTGTCCACATAGACGGGGTAGACCGGGTCGCAGACAGCCACCACGTTGTCCACCGAGAAGATGTCCCCGATGTTGCCGCAGTCGCTCTTGGCTCCGTCGGAGACGAAGATCTCATCGTCCTCGATGTCCACCCCCCGGCGCTTGTAATCGTCCCGGATGGCGTAGCGGAGAAAGTCATAGGCGGCGTTGGTCTCCTCGCAGTAGCCCCGGAAGGTCTCCTTTTTGCCCATCTCGGCGGTGGCCTGCTCCATAGCCCGGATGACGGCGGGGGCCAGGGGCTGGGTCACGTCGCCGATGCCCAGACGGATCAGGGGCTTGGGCGGGTTCTGGGCGGAGAAGGCGCGCACCCTCCGCCCGATCTCCGGAAACAGATAGCCTCCGGGGAGCTTGGTGAAATTCTGGTTCACTTTGACCATAGGAACTCTCCCTCCTGTATCTTCCGGGGCGTCCGGTCACAGGTCGCCCAGCACCAGCCGGGCGGTCTGTACCAGGTTGACCCCGGAGTCCATGCTTTTCTTCTGTAACATGCGGTGGGCCTGCTCTTCCGTGAGGCCGTTGCGCTCCATCAGCAGCTCCTTGGCACGGCGGATCACATCCTGATCCTCGCTACTTCTCCGAGGCTTCACCAGTCGGCTGAGACGGTGGCTCATCTGGAGCACCATCCGCACCGAGGCCACCAAATCGCTTCTGGAGATGGGAGCGGGGAGACGGAAGATGTCGTCGCTCACCAGGTCCAGCTGGTGCTGGGGGGCGATCATCAGCATGGAAGCGCCCTCCGGCAGGTCCTCAAACAGGCTCTCCCCCGTGCCGTCCGGCAGGCGGAAGCCACAGATCACCAGATCAATATCATATTTTGCGACGGCCCGGCGGGCCTCTCCTCCCGAGCGGCAGAGCTGGCACTCCGCAGCCCCGGCGGACTCGATAATCTCGCAGATGCGCCGGGCGCTCTTGTCGCTGTCAAAGACGACGATTACTCTCTCCACATGAAACCACTCCCAGTCTCAGGTGACCCGTCTTAATAACGGATCAGGTACTGGTCGCGTTCCCACTGGGAGACCTGCCGTCGGCAGCTGTCCCATTCGGCGGTCTTCCCCTCCAGATAGGCGGCGGAGACGTGTGGCCCCAGCACGTCCAGGATGAACTGGTCTGCCCGGAGGGCGTCGATGGCCTCCTTCAGATTGGCGGGGAGACTGGGGATACCCAGGGCCGAGCGCCGGTGGTCGGAGAGGCGATAGACGTTCTCCGTGTTCTCCGCCGGAGGGGTCAGGCCCCGCTCAATACCGTCCAGACCGGCGGCCAGGCAGACCGCGAAGGTCAGGTAGGGATTACAGGAGGGGTCGGGGCTGCGGAACTCCAGCCGGGTGTGCTCTCCCCGGACAGCGGGGATACGGATGAGGGCGGAGCGGTTTGACTCCGACCAGCACACATAGCAGGGGGCGGAGTAGCCCGGGGTCAGCCGCTTGTAGCTGTTCACCAGGGGATTGGCAATGGCGGTGATGGCGTCGATGTGGGCCATAATGCCTGCAATAAAGGAATAGGCCTCTTTGGACAGCCCGTGTACCCCTTCCGGGTCGCAGAACAGATTTTTCCCGTCCCGGTGGAGGGACAGGTTGATGTGCAGACCGGAGCCGGGGGCGTCGCTGAGAGGCTTGGGCATAAAGGTGGCGTGAAGGCCGTTGCGCTGGGCGATGGTTTTGACCGCCAGCTTGAAGGTGGTCATATTGTCCGCCGCATGGAGGGCCTCCTCATAGCGGAAGTCCACCTCATGCTGGCCGGGGGCCATCTCGTGGTGGCTGGCCTCCACGGTAAAGCCCATCTCCTCCAGGCTCAGACAGATCTCCCGGCGGGTGGCCTCCCCCTGGTCCAGAGGGCCCAGGTCGAAATAGCCCGCCTGGTCGATGGTCTCGGTGGTGGGGCGGCCCCGGTCATCTGTCTGAAACAGGAAGAACTCACATTCCGGGCCGATGTTCAGGGTATAGCCCAGCTCCGCCGCCCGGCTCACCGCCCGGCGAAGCACGCCCCGGGGATCGCCGATGAACGGTCTGCCGTCGGCACTGTACACGTCGCACAGCAGACGGCCCACCCGGCCCCGGCTGGGCCGCCAGGGATAGATGGCGAAGGTGTCCAGGTCGGGGCGGAGAAACTGGTCGGACTCATTGACCCGGACAAAGCCCTCGATAGAGGAGCCGTCGATCATCACCCCGTTGTCCAGGGCGTCCTCCAGCTGAGAGGCCATGACCGCCACATTTTTCAGTTCGCCGAAGATGTCCACGAACTGCATCCGGACAAATTTCACATCCTCCTCCCGGACGATGCGGAGGATATCCTCTTTGGTGTGACTCATGATGTGATCGCTGCTCCTTCCGGCTCTGCCCGCGGGGGAACGGGGCGAGACAGGCAAATGACGCAGGGCAACCGGCCCCATCCTGCATTTTTCAGCAATGAGGGGCGGACATTTCCGAGCGGCTCCCGGCGGCCGGAGGACCGAATGGGAGAGACACAGAAAATGCCTGCGGATAGTATTATACTAACCAGTTCGGGCGGGAATGTCAAGACATTCTGACAACTTTTGAATTTCTTCATGCATCTTCCGTTCATATTTCATAAAATAGAGGAGGGAAGGGGGAGGTTTTGCGGTCAATTTGAATGAAATCAAAAAAACACTTGCATATTCCCGCCGGATAGTGTATCCTTTGTGTTGTGAAGCGGAGGCTCTCCGGGGCCTCATAACCGAACAGACACGAGAGTAAAGGTGACAATGGCGTCCCCTGAGAGAGCAGGGAATCGTTGTCGCCTTCTTTGTTTGTGCGGGTCTTCCGTCCGAACTGTATGCCAAATATCGCAAACATCGAAAGGGTTGAGAAGTATGAATATCAGCGAGATTTTTGGAGTAAATGTGTTCAGCGTATCCGTTATGAAGGAGCGCCTGCCCAAGAAGGTGTTCGCCGAGGTCACCGATGTGATGGAAAACGGCGGGCAGATCTCCATGGCGACCGCCGATGTGGTGGCCAACGCCATGAAGGACTGGGCTGTGGAGAAGGGCGCCACCCACTACACTCACTGGTTCCAGCCGCTGACCGGCTCCACCGCTGAGAAGCACGATTCCTTTATCACCTATCCCAAGGACGGCAAGACCCTCCTCCAGCTCTCCGGCAAGCAGCTCATCATGGGCGAGCCGGACGCGTCCTCCTTCCCCTCCGGCGGCCTGCGTGCCACCTCCTATGCCCGGGGCTACACTGCCTGGGACATCACCTCTCCCGCTTTTGTCAAGGAGTCCGGCTGCGGCGTGATTCTGTGCATCCCCACCGTGTTCATCTCCTATACCGGAGAGGCTCTGGACAAGAAGACCCCTCTGCTCCGTTCCATGGAGGCTCTGTCCACCCAGGCCATCCGTATCGTCCGGCTGTTCGGCAACACCACCGCCAAGAAGGTCACCGCCTTCGTCGGCCCGGAGCAGGAGTATTTCCTGGTGGACCGGGAGAAGTACCTGAAGCGGAAGGACCTGGTCTATGCCGGACGTACTCTGTTCGGCGCGCCCGCCCCCAAGGGCCAGGAGCTGGACGACCACTACTTCGGTCAGATCCGGGAGCGCATCGGCGCTTACATGAAGGATCTGGACGTGGAGCTGTGGAAGCTGGGCATCACCGCCACCACTCAGCACAACGAGGTGGCTCCCGCTCAGCATGAGCTGGCCCCGATCTACTCCACCGCCAACGTGGCCGTAGACCAGAACCAGCTGACCATGGAGACCATGAAGCGGGTGGCTACCCGCCACGGCTTGGTCTGCCTGCTCAACGAGAAGCCCTATGCGGGTATCAACGGCTCCGGCAAGCACAACAACTGGTCCATCGGCACCGACGAGGGGGAGAACCTCTTCGAGCCGGGCGACGATCCCATCCACAACCTCCAGTTCATGCTGGTGCTCTCCTGTGTCCTGGCCGCTGTGGATGACCATGCTGACCTGCTCCGTGAGTCCGCCGCCGACGTGGGCAACGACCACCGTCTGGGCGCGCAGGAGGCGCCTCCCGCCAGCATCTCCATCTTCCTGGGCGACCAGCTGGATGAGGTGGTGAACCAGATCCTGAAGGGCTCTGAGGACGCTGCCGCCGCCGAATCCGACCTGGATACCGGCGTGTCCACCGTCCCCGTTCTCCGGAAGGACGCCACCGACCGGAACCGTACCTCCCCGTTCGCATTTACCGGCAACAAGTTCGAGTTCCGTATGGTGGGCTCTCACGACTCCATCGCCTCTCCCAATACCGCTTTGAACGCCGTCCTTGCTGAGGCCTTCTGCAACGCCGCCGACGCCCTGGAGGGGGCCGAGGACTTCGAGACTGCCTGCAAGGCCTATATCAGGGAGTCCATCTCCAAGCACAAGCGCATCATCTTCAACGGCGACGGCTACTCCGACGCCTGGGTGGAGGAGGCTGCCCGCCGGGGCCTGCCCAACATCAAGAGCATGGTGGACGCCATCCCTGTCCTGGTGCAGGACGACGTGGTGGATATGTATGAGAAGTTTAACATCTTCACCCGGGCCGAATTGGCCTCCCGTGTGGAGGTCCAGTATGAGACCTACGCCAAGACCATCAACATCGAGGCCAACGCCATGATCCATATGGCGTCCAAGGCGTACATCCCCGCCGTTGTGGCCTATTCCGGCGACCTTGCCAACACGGTGGCCGCTCTGGAGGCCGTGGACGCCGACGCCTCTGTCCAGAAGGACCTGCTGGACCAGGTGAACGTCCTGCTCAAGCAGGCATCCGCCGCCCTGACCGATCTGGAGAAAAAGCTGCCCCAGGTCAACTCCATGGACTCCATGGGCGCTATGGCCCACGCCTTCCACGACACCATCGTCCCCTGCATGGCCGCTCTGCGGGCACCCATCGACAAGCTGGAGCTGCTGGTGGACCAGGACGTGTGGCCTATGTACAGCTACGGCGATCTGCTCTTCGAGGTGTAATCCCTCATTGTCCGTGCAGAGAAGCAATCGTATCGTATATAGCAGCAGCGAGAGCCCGCGGGAAAAACCGCGCGGGGGGGGGTGGTGGGGTAAAAAAAATCATTAAAAAAACGGGGAGGGGGGCGGGCCCCCGCCAGGGTATGGGGTATATAAA
>JAJQFJ010000033.1:0-34434 GCA_021201185.1 Clostridiales bacterium | reverse complement strand
TTCCGGTGATTTGTTTTTCTTGGTTTATTCCATCTTTGTCCGTCAATATAAGCATCTTTATCTTATTTAGCCGCAGCGAGATCCGGAGGAAACTCCGGCTCTCGCTGCTGTGTGCCGTAAAAGAAAGGCTTAAATGCCGGGGTCAGGTCGCCTGACCCCGGCATTGATCATGTCCCGTTTGGAACAGCGGCTCCCGCTCTATTTACGGAGAGGAGAGACGCATGACCTGTTTTATTGCAGGTGCGCCCGGAAAAAGGCGATCTGATCGTCATTGGCCTGAGTGGCCTCGGGCAGCCTGAGATTGACGTGGAAGACGTGGGCCACCTCCCGCTGGGAGACGGTTCCGTAGAGCTTCCATCGGGTCTCTACCCCCCGGCTCTGGAGCAGCACCGCCATAGGCTGGCACTGGTCGCAGAGAAAGTCGTTGGGCGCGCTTATCAGATAGGTGGGGGGATAGTCTGCACTGATGTGGGAGAGCACATCCAGCTTGTCTCCGTAGATCGTCAGATCAGGCCCCAGATAGTCGGTCATGACATTGCCGTCCTGCCCGCTCTTTGCCCGGGCCTGGAGGTCGTACATCCCGCAATTCAGCCCCAGAGCAGCCAGGCGGAAGTCGGGGATGCTCAGCCCCAGCTGGTCGGCGTATTCCCGGTCCGCCCAGGCAGCAGCGTAATGGCTGGCCAGCTGCGCCCCGGCGGAATCACCCACCAGAAACAGATTACCTGTATCCAGATCATACTCGGCGGCATGAGCGCAGACCCAGGTCAGCATGGCGTTGGTGTCCTCCAGAGGTGCGGGGAACCGGAACTCCGGAGCCAGCCGATAATTGAAGTTCACCACGGCGAAGCCCCGCCGGGCCAGATCCATGCAGTAATACTGATAGATCTCCTTGCTACCGTAGAAATAGCCTCCGCCGTGAACGCTGACGATGACGGGCAGGGGAGCGGTAAATTCCCTGGGGGTGTACAGGTCGAACCGGTGCCAGTGGCCCAGAGGGCCATAACTCAGATCGTCATAGCGGACGACATCCTCCGGGGTGGTCAGGCCCCGGTTACGAATCCCGTCGCTGATCGCCCACTGGCGGCGCTTCAGCTTAACCCGGAGGGGAGCAGGACGCTCCTGCTTGGGGCTGGTCCAGCGAATGGTATAGGTCGTGTGCTTCATGGGAAACGCTCCTTTATGTATGCGCTGAAATCGGTTAAAACAAAATTATTATGCCATTTCCCGGGAAAAACGGCAAGAACGCATGAGGAGGAACGGCGCTACAAAAAGGAAACTTTCCATGAACACTCTACTCCGTCTCGGCTCCGCAGACGATGAGGGAGCGAATCTCCTCCAGGGTGGCCTCCCCGATGCCGGAGACCTCCAGCAGGTCCTCCGGCCGGGTGAAGAGCCCGTTCTCCTCCCGCCAGGCGACGATGGCGGCGGCCTTTTCCGGGCCGATGCCGGGGAGCAGCTCCAGCGTCTCGGCGTCGGCAGTGTTCACGTCGATGGGATAGATGTCCTCCTCTGCCTGGACGGACTCCGCTGCCTCCGCCGTCTCCTGAGAGGGAAAAACGGCGTCTGTCTGGGTGTAGACGGTGTAATCCCCGTGACTGCGGCTGCCCAGGGCATACCCCAGGGCCAGGCAGAAAAATCCCACAAAGGCGGCGACCAGCAGCAGGACCGGCCAGGTGACAGTGCGCTTTGGTGCGCTGCGTTTTTCCTCCGACACAGCTTATGGCCTCCCCTCTGCACAGATCCTTCTACTGATTGTAGCAGGATACGGGGATGGAGGCAAGTAAAATTCGAACGGGAAAAGAGGATGAAAGCATCTTCCCACCCTGTGGAAAAACAGGTATAATGAGGAAAAGAAACGATCATTTTCATCTTCCCTTCATGTTTGAATGGTATCATACGATAGAACCGGCCTGCGCCGGAGAAAAATAATCGGAAAAGGGGGCGTATCCATGCGAATCCTGGTGGTAGAGGACGAGCCGAAGCTCAACGAGCTGATCGTCAAACGGCTCCGGATGGAGCATTACAGTGTAGACGCCTGCCTGGATGGCAGGGAGGCCATGGACTACCTGGCCTGTGCGGAGTACGACGCCGTGGTGCTGGACATCATGCTTCCCGGGGCCAGCGGCTTTGAGGTGCTGAAAAGCATCCGGGAGAGAAAGGACCGTACCCCGGTGCTGTTCCTCACTGCTCTGGACACCATTGACGACCGGGTGGCAGGGCTGGACGCCGGGGCGGACGACTATCTGGTCAAGCCATTCGCCTTTGACGAGTTGCTGGCCCGGCTCCGGGTGATGATCCGCCGGAGCGGGGGCCATGTGAGCAATGTGTTCACCCTGGCAGACCTGACGGTGGACTGCGACGCCCGGCAGGTCACGCGCGGCGGGGAGGTCATTTCGCTCTCCAGCCGGGAGTTTGCCATCCTGGAGTATCTCATCCGCAACGCCGGAAAGGTGCTCTCCCGGGACAAGATCGGGCTCCACGTGTGGAATTACGACTATGAGGGCGGCTCCAACATCGTGGATGTGCACATCCGTTACCTGCGGAAAAAGCTGGACGAGGGGCGCACCCCCAAGCTGATTCACACCGTCCGGGGAGCAGGCTATGTACTGAGGACAGACGAATGAAACGGATGTCTATCAAGCTGCGGGTGACGCTGTGGATCACGGCGCTGATGGTGCTGGTGGCTGCCGCCGCCCTGGCGCTGCTGTTTGTGGTGGGCCGGGAGATGATGGCCCAATCCCTCCGGGAGACGCTGATGGAGACGGTGGAGGAAAACGGTGCCGTACTCACTGCCGCAGACGGGGAGCTGGACACCGGCGACGTGGACGCCTTTGACCGTGGCGTCTATCTCATGGTCTACGACGGGGAGGGATACCCTATCCACGGCCGGATGCCCCTGGGCTACGCCGATGAGCTGGCCTTCCGGGACGGGGTGCTGCAGCGGGTGGATGAGTGGTATCTCTACGACACCCTCTTTGAGGTAGAGGGCTTCGGCCAGGTCTGGGTGCGGGGCGTCATCTCCGGGGAGGAGGCGGAGGCCACCGTCAACGCCCTGTTCCGCATCGCCCTCATTGCACTCCCCGGACTGGTGCTGCTGGCGGCGATCGGCGGCTATCTCATCACCGTCCGGGCCTTCCGCCCGGTGCGGCAGATCGCGGAGACGGCTAGGCAGATCAGCAGCGGCGACGACCTGACCCGGCGCATCGGTCTGGGAGAGGGCCGGGATGAAATTTACACCCTGGCTGCCGCCTTTGACCTCATGTTTGACCGGCTCCAGGCTTCCTTCGAGCGGGAGCGGCAATTTACCTCCGATGTGTCCCACGAGCTGCGGACTCCGGTGGCGGTCATCATCTCCCAGTGCGAGCTGGCCCTGGAGAGCGACCAGACCCCGGAGGAGCAGCGGGAGGCACTGGAGACCGTCTTGGAGCGGGCAAGGCGGATGTCCTCCCTCATCGCCCAGCTGCTGACCATGGCCCGGGCAGACCAGGGACGGCTGAAGCTGAACCTGGAGGAGCTGAATCTGAGCGTCCTGACCCAGATGGCGGCGGAGGAGCTGACGCCTCAGGCGGAGGAGCGGCAAATCGAGATCGTCACAGATATTCAGCCTGACCTGTATCTTCAGGGGGACGAGACCATGCTCCTGCGGCTGCTGCTCAACCTGATGGAGAACGGCATCCGCTACGGTCGGGAGGGGGGCCACCTGTGGGTGAGCCTCACCCGGCAGGGGGAGGAGCTGGTGGGTGCCGTCCGGGACGACGGCATCGGCATTTCCCATGAGCAGCTACCCCACATCTGGGAGCGGTTCTATCAGGCGGACCCTGCCCGGAGCGGAAGCCGGGAGGGGGCGGGGCTGGGCCTGTCCATGGCCCGGTATATTGCCCAGGCCCACGGGGGACCCGTCTCGGCTGAGAGTACAGAGGGGGAGGGGAGCGTGTTCACCTTCCGCCTCCCTGAGACGCCCAAAAATCTTTCCGGAAAAAAGTGAAAAACTTGTATCCTTTCATCTTTCCTTAATCTGGCATGGCTATAATAAGGCCATAACAACCGAACAACAAAAAATCCAACGGTTGCAGAAAGGATGGTATCCCATGACACACAACAAGAAAGTCCTCTCCCTGATCCTGGCCCTGGCGCTCATGATCGCCCTGTTCGCAGGCTGCAGCGCCGCCTCTGCCAGCTCGGAAGAACTGGTGACCCCCAAGGCCACTGCCAAGACCACCAGTGCCGAGGACACCTCCGACACCGCTGAGGAAGTAACAGCCTCCACCACCAGCACGGCGGCAGAGACGACTGCCACCGCCACCGCAGACACCGCCTCCGACCTCATCGGAGAGACCGCCGCCAAAGAGATCGCTCTGGCCGACGCCGGATTTGAGGAGGACTGGGTCTCCGATATCTGGGTGAAGCTGGACACCGACGACGACACCGGCGTTCAGGAGTACGAGGTGGAATTCCGTGAGAGCGGGACCGAGTACGATTACGAGATCAATGCCACCACCGGCGACATCATCTCCAAAAGCACCGAGCCGGTAGACGACGACGTCGCCAGCATCGACACCACCGGCCTCATTGGAGAAGACGCCGCCAAAGAGGCAGTCTTGACCGACGCAGGACTTACCGAGAGCGAGGTCACCGGCCTCCGGGTGCAGCTGGACGTGGACGACGGCGTGACCATCTATGAGGTGGAGTTCTGCCAGGGCGGAAACGAGTATGACTACGACGTGAACGCCAACACCGGAGCCATCATCTCCAAGAGCGTGGAGCCGGACGACAACGCCACCACCCAGACCTCCGGCAGCACGGGCAGCACCGGCAGCACCGGCAGCACCGGCAGCACGGGCAGCACCGGCAGCACTGGCAGCACCTCCGGAACCTCTTCCTCTACCCTCATCGGCAAAACCGCCGCCCAGGAGATCGCCCTGGAGGATGCCGGCCTCACCGAGAGCCAGGTGTCCGGCCTGAAGGTGAAGCAGGACAAGGACGACGGCATCACCGTCTATGAGGTGGAGTTTTACACCTCCTCCGCCGAGTATGAGTATGAGATCAACGGCACCACCGGAGCCATCCTCTCCAAGGACGTGGAGAGCAAGAGCAACGGCGCCCAGACCGGCAGCGTCATCGGCGAGACTGCCGCCAAGGAGGCCGCCTTCACCCACGCCGGTGTCAGCGAGCGCAGCGTCTCCAACCTGAAGGTAAAGCTGGACACCGACGACGGCATCCAGGTTTACGAGGTGGAGTTCCGCACCTCCTCCGCCGAGTATGAGTACGAGATCAACGCCACCACAGGCACCATCATCAGCTATGAGATCGACTGATTTACACCGCAGGTAAAGCAAAAAGCTCCCCTTCCACTGGGAAGGGGAGACTTTTTATGCGATAGTGGATTCAGACCGCGGCTTTTTCCCGGGCTGCCTTTTCCTCGTCGGCTCTGGCGGCCAGGGCCTTGGCGTTTGCCAGCATGAGCTTGATGCGGTTTTCCTGGTTGATTTTGGTGGCGGAGGGGTCGTAGTCGATGGCCACCACGTTGGAGTTGGGGTAATTGTCCTTCAGCGCCCGAATCATGCCCTTGCCCACGATGTGGTTGGGGAGGCAGCCAAAGGGCTGAGTGCAGACGATGCTGTTGGTGCCGGAGTGAATGAGCTCCAGCATCTCGGCAGTGAGCAGCCAGCCCTCGCCCATCTTGCAGCCCTCGCCCAGATAGCCCTGGACCAGCTGACGCAGTTGCTCGAAGTCCCCGGGGGCGCGGAACCGGGATTTCTCCAGAGCGTGAATCATGTCGTGCTGGCAGTTCTGGACATAGGCCATCATGAACTGGCACAGGGCCTTCTTCGCCGGGTTGCCGCCGTAGATGTCCACATCCACCACCCGGTTGTAAATTTTGAAGATCATAAAGTCGGTCAGACCGGGCACCACCGGCTCCGTCCCTTCGGAGAGAAGGAACTCCTCCAGGTGGTTGTTGCCCAGGGCGGAGAACTTGACGTAGATCTCGCCCACCACGCCGACCCGGACCTTTTCGTGGCTCAGGTCTACAGGAATGGCCTCGAAATCGGTAATAATCTCGTCAAAGACCTGGCACATGGCCTTCCGGCTCATGCCCTTGCCCTGTTGGAAGCGGCTCACCAGCTCGGAAATCCACCGCTGAACGGCGGCGTCGGTATCCCCTTTGTTCTGCTCGTAGGGCCGGACCTGATTGGATACGTTCATAATCAGGTCGCCGTACATCATGCCGAACACCAGCTTTTGCAGCAGGGGAACGGTGAGGGAGAATCCAGGGTTGGACTCCAGACCGAAGCTGACGGAGATGACGGGGATGTACTCCATGCCCGCCTTTTTCAGCGCCTTGCGGAGCAGGTGGATGTAGTTGGAGGCCCGGCAGCCGCCGCCGGTCTGGGTGATAAAGAGGGCAATTTTGTGGGGGTCATAGCCGCCGTTTTTGATGGCGTCCATAAACTGCCCGATGACCAGCAGAGCGGGATAGCAGGTGTCATTGTGGACATATTTCAGCCCCTCATCCACCACGTTGCGGCTGTCGTTGTTGAGCTGGTCCACCTTGTAGCCCTCCAGCAGCAGGAGCTGGCGGAACATCTCAAAGTGGATGGGCAGCATCTGGGGCATGAGAATGGTGTATTCCTTCTTCATCTCCTTGGTGAACAGGAGACGTCCGTCCTTGTTATAGACTAATTCAGCCATGGGAAACCTCTTTCCAAAACAGAGAATCTAGCCGGGAGGCTCAGGCGGTGTGCTGCCGGGCGTCGTCCCCGGACTGCTCCTGACTTTTGCGGGCCTCCACTGCGGCGATGAGGCTGCGCACCCGGATTTTGACAGCTCCCAGGTTGGAGATGTCGTCGATCTTCAGCTGGGTGTACAGCTTGCCGCCCTGCTCCAGGATGGAGCGCATCTCGTCGCCGGTGATGGCGTCCACGCCGCAGCCGAAGGAGACGAGCTGGATCAGCTCCATATCGTCCTGGGTGCAGACGTACCGGGCAGCGTTGTACATCCGGGCGTGATAGGTCCACTGGTTGAGCACCGTCCGGGTCTGGTGGTCCATCTCCCCGGAGACGTCGTCCTCGGTGATGAGGACGAAGCCGAAGCCGGTGATCAGGTCGTTGATGCCGTGGTTGATCTCCGGGTCCATGTGATAGGGCCGGCCGGCCACCACCATAATGGGCATATCGTGGGCGCGGGCATAGGCGATGTACTCCTGCCCGGTGCGATAGACGTCATCCCGGAAGGCGTGATAGGCCTGGTAGGCCGCCCGGGCCGCCGCTACCGTCTCCTTTTTGGGAATGCCGAACTCCTGGAGGAAGTAGTCCGCCGCCCGCTTTTCAAAGTCCTTGGGCCGGTGCAGACCGAAGTAGGGGTGGAGGAACCGCTTGCCCTGGAGGTCGGGGAGGTTGGCGGCGAGCAGATCGGGATAGTAGGCCACCACGGGGCAGTTGTAGTTGTTGTCGCTGATGCCCTCGTCAAAGTTGTAGCTCATGCAGGGGTAGAAGATGGTGTCCAGCCCCTCCTCCAGCAGGCTCTCCACATGGCCGTGGAGCAGCTTGGCGGGGTAACAGACGGTGTCCGAGGGGATGGTCCGCTGGCCCTTGAGGTACAGCTTCCGGCTGGACTCCGGGGAGAGCACCACCTCAAAGTTCAGCGCCGTGAAGAAGGCGTACCAGAAGGACAGGTTCTCGTACATATTCAGCCCGAAGGGGATGCCGATCTTGCCACGGATGCCGTTGCCGCCCCCCTTGCCGGTCATGGTGCGCAGCTTGTCGTACTTGTACTTCATCAGGTCGGGGTTCTGCACCTTTTTGCCGCCCAGAGGCTTGGAGCAGCGGTTGCCGGAGATGAACCGGCGGCCCCCGTCGAAGGTGTTGATGGTCAGGGAGCAGTGGTTGGTGCAGCCGTTGCAGGTCACGGGCCGGGCGGTGTGCTGGAACCGGGCCAGCTCGTCGGCGGAGAGGATGGTGGACCGCTCCAGATGCAGCTCCTTCGCCGCCAGAGCCGCCCCAAAGGCCCCCATGATACCGGCGATGGTGGGACGGACCACGTCCCGACCCAGCTCCTGCTCGAAGGCCCGGAGCACGGCGTCGTTGTGGAAGGTGCCTCCCTGGACCACGATGTGCTGGCCCAGGTCGTCAGCGGAGGACATCCGCAGCACCTTGTAGATGGCGTTTTTCACGATGGAGATGGCCAGACCGGCGGAGATGTCCTCCACGCTGGCCCCGTCCTTTTGCGCCTGCTTCACCGAGGAGTTCATAAACACGGTGCAGCGGGAGCCCAGATTCACCGGCTTTTTGGTGAACAGGCCCAGCTTGGCAAAGTCGGCGATGTCATAGCCCAGGGCCTTGGCGAATGTCTCGATAAAGGAGCCGCAGCCGGAGGAGCATGCCTCGTTGAGCATGATGGAGTCCACCGCGCCGTTGCGAATCTTGAAGCACTTCATGTCCTGGCCGCCGATGTCGATGATAAAGTCCACGTCGGGGTTGAAGTGGGCGGCGGCCTTGTAGTGGGCCATGGTCTCCACCAGACCCAGGTCGCACCGGAAGGCGTTTTTGATCAAATCCTCGCCGTAGCCGGTGACGGCGCTGCCGCGAATGACAATCCGATCTCCGCAGAGGGCGTAAATCTGCTCCAGCTGCTCCCGGACGATGGAGACCGGGTTGCCCAGGTTGGAGTGATAGTAGGTGTAGAGCAGACCGCCGTCCGGGGCGATGAGCACCAGCTTGGTGGTGGTGGAGCCGGCGTCGATGCCCAGATAGGCGTCGCCCACATAGGTGCTGATGTCCGCCTCGGGGGGATGCTGGCTGTTGTGGCGGCGGCAGAAGCCGTCGTACTCCTCCTGGCTGTTGAACAGGGGAGGGGCGGTGTCCACACTGGTGACGGCGGACTGACTCTTTTCCAGCTTCTCCAAGATCTGGTCGAAGGGCTGGGCCTCGAAGTCTGTGGCGCACAGGGCCGCGCCCATGGCGGCGAAGCAGTCCCCGTCCTCCGGGAAGATGGCGTGCTCCTCGTCCAGGTGCAGCGTCTCCACGAACCGCTCCCGCAGGCCCATGAGGAAGTGGAGAGGCCCGCCCAGAAAGACGATCTTGCCCTTCAGCTCCCGGCCCTGGGTCAGTCCGGCGATGGTCTGGTCCACCACCGCCTGGAAGATGGAGGCGGCCACGTCCTCCTTCCGTCCGCCCTGGTTCAGGATGGGCTGGATGTCGCTCTTGGCGAACACGCCGCAGCGGGAGGCGATGGGATAAATCTTCTCATGGCCCATGGACAGCCGGTCCAGCTCGTCGCCGGTGACGTTCATCAGGGTGGCCATCTGGTCAATAAAGGCCCCGGTGCCACCGGCGCAGGAGCCGTTCATCCGCTCCTCCAGAGCGCCGCCGAAGAAGATAATCTTGGCGTCCTCGCCGCCCAGCTCGATGACGGCGTCGGTGCCGGGGATGTAGGTGTTCACCGCCGCGGCGGTGGCGTAGACCTCCTGGACAAAGTCCACCCCGCTGGCCTTACTGACGCCCAGTCCCGCGGAGCCAGTGATGACCGCCTTCACGTCCTGGCCGCTGTACCGGTCGGCGATGGAGCGGAGGGTCTGGCAGGTCCGCTCCCGGACCTTGGAAAAGTGCCGCTCATAGGAGCGGAACAGCAGCTTGTTGTCGTCGTCCAGCACCACTACCTTGACGGTGGTGGAGCCGATGTCAATGCCGATGCGATAGCTCATAGTGCGATTACCCCTGCGCTTGTTCAGAATGGGAGACCCGAGGCTCGTCTGCCCTCTGAGGGGCGCAGACTGCCCTGGAATTGCGTTCAGGTCATATTTTATCACAATTTGCGCAAATGGCAAGAGAATTACATTTCCAGATGTGTAAATCTTTCGTGAAGGGAGAAAATAAGCCAATATGAATAGAAGTTCAGCAAATGTCATTGACATTTATCCCCCCCAGTATAATAGAAAAGAAGGAATACGGAAAATGGGAAGGGATGGTGTCACATGAAAAGCAGGACTCGATGGACGGCAATTTTGACGGTACTGTGTATGCTCCTGCTACTCACCGGCTGCGACAGCGGGGCCTCCGACGGTAGCATTGCGGCCCTGCCCACCGAGACGACGGTGGACGGAGAGACCTATGAGCTGGAGGAGCTGGAGGCCCTGGTCTGCGAGAGCGATCTGGCCGTCTCCGCCACCTATCAGAGCATGGAGACATATGAGGATTATGTTTACTACCTCTTTCAGGTGGACGAGGTGCGGTACGGCTCCTGGACGGAGGAAGAGCTTTATGTGTACGCCCTGTATGACCAGAACCGGGACGGCAGCATGGCCTCGGTCCATGATGCCGGGCAGCAGTACCTGCTCCTGCTGATGGAGGGCGTCCAGTCGGAGGAGGCCGAGCACCCCCATATCCTCGCAGTACGGGACAGGATAGATTTTCCCATAGACGGGCCTTACACCTACAACGGGGCGGAGTTCACCCCACCCGAGGGACAGTCCATGGCGGAATACCTGTGCGAGCTGGCGGAGCGGTACGGCGTGAGCGGCTGACGGCAGAATAGATACATTCATTTTTTCAAAAGTATCTTGCTTTTTTGACCGGAATGCCTTATAATGTTCCCATCCTGATATCGGAGGTGCTCCTTATGTCGCTGGACCATAAGATTGTCAAGTTCTATGCAAAGAACAAAAACACGGACCTGTATCTCAAGGCCATCCCGGGCCATTTTATCACCAACCACTCCCACATCAACTATTTTATGGAGCTGACCTCCATGAAGACGGTCTACCGGGAGGCCAAGGCGGTGGCCGACGTCCTCTCCCGGAAGTATAAGAACAACATCCCAGTGGACACCATCCTCTGTATGGACGGCACCGAGGTCATCGGCACGCTGCTGGCAGGGATGCTGGTGGACTCCCACCTGGGTCGGGGGCTGAACGCCAAGAAAGAGGTGGCCATCGTCACTCCGGAGCAGAACGCCAACACCAGTCAGCTCATCTTCCGGGACAACTACAAGTCCCTCATCCAGAACCGGGACTGCATCGTCCTCATGGCCTCCATCACCACCGGCTACACGGTACATAAGGCCATCGAAACCATCCAGTTCTACGGCGGCGTGCCCAGAGGCGTCTCCTCCATCTTCAGCAACATCAGCCAGATGGACGGGGTGCAGATCGACAGCATCTTCGACGTCAGCTCGCTGCCGGACTACCGGAGCTACGACTATACCAACTGCCCCTACTGCAAGCAGGGCGTCCCGGTGGACGCGCTGGTTAACCGGAACGGCTACTCCATGCTGTAAGGCCGAACAATCACACAAGTTTTCAGGGCGCACGGTTTTTGCTGTGCGCCCTTTGATGCGACCTGGGCGGAGAGCGTCAACAGTCAGGAGGAGACGTATCCCCTGGCACTCCTCTCCCCAGAGTGCTGGACGATCAATATCCGGTAGCAAATTTCCGGGGGCAGAACGAGGAAAACGGTTGAAAATCCGGTCCCTTCCGGGTATAATAGGGGCGATCAGAAAATCGACCGCTGCCAAAGGCGGAAATCACCATGACGGAGGGAATCACCATGACGGAGATCACCAAGGATACCATTATCAGCGATATTCTGCGGATTGCCCCGGATGCGGCCCCGGTGTTCATGTCCATCGGGATGCACTGCCTGTACTGCCCCGCCTCTATGGGCGAGACGGTAGAGGAGGCCTGCATGGTCCACGGCGTGGACGTGGACACCCTGCTGGACGAGCTGAACAGCATTGTCGACCTTCAGGAGTAAGGCGGCAGACCAGACCGAACAGGCCGCCGGAATAAGCTCCGGCGGCCTCAGCGTGTCAAAAATCCTTTTGCCACGCTGAGTACGATTTTTGAACTTTGAAAAAGTTCTAAAGATCGTTTTTATTGCACGCGAAGGGGGCTTTTTGCCCCCTCCTCCGCACCCCCGCTGCTCTGTTGCGGAAGTCTCAAGTGTTTTTTGACAGTCTCAGGCCACCGGAACAAGCTCCGGCGACCTTTCTTTTTTTTGAGTTTTTGAGGTATGCTATGACACTGGAATTATCTCCCCGGCTCCGGACGGTGGCGGGCCTGGTGCCTGAGGGCTGCCGCTTTGCGGACATCGGCACCGACCACGCCTATCTCCCGGTGTGGCTGCTCCGGAACGGGGTCGTTGAGACCGCCATCGCCGGGGACCTCCGCCCTGGCCCCCTGGCCCATGCCAGGGAGACGGCGGAGCGGTTCGGTTGCACGGAGCAGATTCAATTTCGCCTCTCCGACGGCCTGGCGGCCCTGGCGCCCCACGAGGCGGACTGCATCGCCATGGCCGGGATGGGGGGAGAGACGGTGCGGGGCATCCTGTCCGCTGCCCCCTGGACACGGGAGAACGTCCGCCTCCTGCTCCAGCCCCAGAGCAATCTGCCGGAGCTGCGGGAGTGGCTGACGGAAAACGGATACGCCATCTGGCAGGAGTACTGCGTCCGGGAGGAACAGCGGTGGTACACCGTCCTGGTGGTTCTTGGCGGGGAGAGCGATACTCGCTGGACGCCGGGGACCCGCATCGCCGGACGGCCGGAGACCTGGGCGGCGGGCTGCCCCTGGGGAGATTATCTCCGCCACGAGCTGGAACGGCTCCGGCGGCAGAGAGAGGGCCTGCTCCACGCCGCCCGGCCGGATGTAATACGGCTGGACGAGCTGACAAGGGCCGAAAACGAGCTGGAACAGTGGCAAAATGCCGCAGAGAGGGGAGAGCTGCCATGACAACGGTAGAGGAGATCAGAGTGTATTTGGACCAAAGGGCCCCCTTCCGGCTCCAGGAGAGCTGGGACAACTCCGGGCTGCTGGTGGGCGACCCGGCGGGAGAGGTCCGGCGGGTGCTGGTGGCTCTGGATATCACCGACCAGGTGATTAGTGAAGCGGCGGAGGGGGACGCCCAGCTCATCGTTAGCCATCATCCCCTGATTTTCAACCCGGTGCGCCGGGTCACTCTGGCCCCGGAGGATTTGGTGGGCCGGAAGCTGTGGAGCATGGCCCGGCTGGGGCTGGCCGCTATCTGCTGCCACACCAACCTGGACGCCGTGGAGGGCGGGGTGAACTCCGCCCTGGCGGAGGCGCTGGGGCTGGAGCAGGTGTCTCTGCTGGAGGTCAGCGGCGCGGACGATGAGGGGCGGCCCGCCGGTATCGGTCGAGTGGGACTGCTGCCGGAGACAGTGACTGCCGAGGCGCTGCTGGAGCGGGTGCAGATCGCCCTCCGGCCCAACGGCCTCCGATATGTGGACGGGGGACGGCCCATTCGCCGGGTGGCAGTGGGCGGCGGCGCCTGCGGCAGTATGCTGGAGGCCGTCCGGGCCGCCGGATGCGACGCCTTTGTCACCTCCGATTTGAAATACAACCACTTCCTGGACGCCGGGGAGCTGGGCCTGACCCTCATCGACGCGGGCCACTTCCCCACGGAGAACGTGGTGGTCCCGGTGCTGCAAGGCTGGCTGGAGGAGGGATTCCCCCAATTGGAGGTCATTGTCTCCCGGACCCATCACGAGGTCCTGAATTACGCTTAACAAAACCGGCCCTGCCTGAATCCGCTCAGACAGGGCCGGTTATTTTCTGCTTTATTTCGTTGGCGCCCGCAGAGCGCGGATGGCGTTGAGCACGGCCAGCACCATAACGCCCACGTCGGCGAAGATGGCCACCCACATATTGGCGACACCGATTGCCCCCAGCAGCAGACAGACCAGCTTGACCGCTAGGGCAAAGACGATGTTCTCCGTGACGATGCCCATACATTTCCGGGAGATGCGGATGGCAGTGACCAGCTTCATGGGGTCGTCGTCCATAAGGACGATGTCGGCGGCCTCGATGGCGGCGTCTGAGCCGAGAGCGCCCATGGCCACACCCACGTCCGCCCGGGCCAGCACGGGGGCGTCGTTGATGCCGTCACCCACAAAGGCCAGCTTCTCCCGGCCGTCCTTCTGCGTGAGCAGCCGCTCCACCTGCTCCACCTTGTCCGCCGGGAGCAGCTGACTGTAGACCTCATCCACTCCCAGCTCCTGAGCCACCTGGTTTGCCACCGGCGCGGCGTCTCCGGTGAGCATGACGGTCTTGCGCACGCCGGAGCGCTTCAGCTCCCGGATGGCCTGGGCGGAGGTGGGCTTGGGCACGTCGGAGATGAGGATGTGTCCCTGATAGGCTCCGTCGATGGCCACATGGACCACGGTGCCCACGCTGTGGCAGTCCACCGGCTGGATGCCCAGCTTTTCCATCAGTCTGGCGTTGCCCACGGCGACGGCGTGCCCGTCTACCAGGGCGGTGACGCCGTGGCCGCCGATCTCCTCCACCTGGGAGACCCGGGCGGCGTCCAGAGGCATTTTGCAGGCCTCTCTCAGGCTGCGGCTGATGGGGTGGGAGGAGAAGCTTTCCGCCAGTGCGGCGTACTCCAAAAGCCGCTGCTCCTCCATCTGACTGTGGTGGACACCCACCACCTGGAACACGCCCCTGGTCAGCGTCCCCGTCTTGTCAAAGACGATGTACCGCACCTGAGACATGGCCTCCAGATAGTTGGAGCCCTTCACCAGCACGCCCGCCCGGCTGGCTCCGCCGATACCGGCAAAGAAGCTGAGGGGGATACTGATGACCAGAGCACAGGGACAGCTGATGACCAGGAAGGTCAGCGCCCGGTAGACCCAGGTGCCCCAGTCCGGCCCCTGACCCAAAAGCAGCAGCACCAGAGGCGGCAGAATGGCCAGAGCCAGGGCGCTGTAGCAGACGATGGGGGTATAGTAGTGGGCGAAGCGGGAGATAAACTGCTCCGAGCGGGACTTGCGGGAGCTGGAGTTTTCCACCAGCTCCAGAATTTTGGACACGGTGGACTCCCCAAATGCCCGGGTGGTGCGGATCTTCAGCACTCCGGTCATATTGATGCAGCCGCTGATGACCTCGTCCCCGGCGGATACCTCCCGGGGCAGGCTCTCCCCGGTGAGGGCGCTGGTGTTGAGGGAGGCCTGCCCCTCCGCCACCACGCCGTCGATGGGGATTTTTTCTCCGGTCTGCACCACGATGACGGTGCCCGGCTCCACCTCGTCCGGGTCCACCTGCTCCAGGCCGTCCTCCCCCTGGATATTGGCGTAATCCGGGCGGATGTCCATGAGCTGGCTGATGTTCCGGCGGCTCCTGCCCACGGCGTAGCTCTGGAACAGCTCGCCGATCTGGTAAAACAGCATGACCGCCACGCCCTCGGTGTACTCCCCCAGGGCCATAGCACCCACGGTGGCCACCGCCATGAGAAAGTTCTCGTCAAAGACCTGCCGGTTTAGAATACCCTTCCATGCCTTGCGCAGGATGTCATAGCCGACGATCAGGTAGGGGATGAGAAACAGCGCAAACCGCAGGATGCCCTCCACCGGCAGCAGGGACAGGACGATCATCAGTACCCCGGATACCAGGATACGGGCCAGCATCTTTTTCTGCTTTTTGTTCACGTCTACGCCTCCTTCAGGACAGACTGCCTGTCTTACAGGAAAATTTCGCAGTCGTCCTCCACCTTTTTGCAGTTTTTCAGCGCCTGGGCCATGACGGTCTTGGGGTTCTGACCCTCCTCAAACTCGACGACCATTTTCAGGGTCATAAAGTTGACCACGGCCTTGGCCACCCCGGGAGTCTGGTTGGCGGCCTCCTCCATTTTGTTGGCGCAGTTGGCGCAGTCCACGTCGATCTTGTAGGTCTTTTTCATGGTGAGCATCCTCCCTAAATATCAAATCATCATATGAACAACTGTTCAATTGATGATTCTATTATAGACGATATATGGATAATGTCAATAGGAAAATGAAGAAAATTTATGGGGAGAGTGTGGAGGGCTGGAACGCCTTCAAATTGACAATCCACCCAAAAATGCTATACTGTTAGCAAGAAAATATCCGCGCCTCGCGCGCTGTGGAGTAACTGTTATGAAAGAAATCATTCGAGGAACTATCATCGACGCCCCGGCCCTGGGGGAGGTGCGGTACCTGCCCGGGGGCTGTCTGGTGCTGGAGGACGGCGTCATCCGGGAGGTGCTGGAGACGCTGCCCGAGGGCACAGAGCTGCCGGTGACCGATTATGGCGACTGCCTGATTTTGCAGTCCTTTGCGGATATGCACCTCCACGGCCCCCAGTACCCTCTGCTGGGGACCTGCATGGACGTCCCGCTGCTGGAGGGGCTGGACCGCTACGCCTTTCCCACGGAGAGCCGCTTTGCCGACCCGGACTATGCCCGGGAGGTCTATGCCATGCTGGCGGCGGAGCTGGTGGCAAACGGAACCACCCGGGTGGTCATGTTCTCCTCCCTCCACACGGAGGGGACCTGGCTGCTGATGGAGGCCCTGGAGCGGGCAGGCATCACCGGCTATGTGGGTAAGGTGAACATGGACCGCAACGGCTCCCCGGTGCTCCAGGAGACCACGGAGCAGTCCAAACGGGAGACCCTCCGCTGGCTGGAGGGCTGTGAGCGCTTCTCCCACATCAAACCCATCCTCACACCCCGCTTTACCCCCAGCTGTACCGACGAGCTGATGGCCTGGCTGGGAGAGCTGGCAGGGGAGCGGGGACTGTATGTCCAGTCTCATCTGTCTGAGAACACCAGCGAGCTGGCCTGGGTGTCCCAGCTGCATCCGGACTGCCAGCGCTACTGGGAGACCTACGCCAAATACGGCCTGTGGAAGGACCACACCGTCATGGCCCACTGCGTCTACAGCGATGAGACGGAGCGGCGGGCCATGAGAGAATCCAATGTTCTGGCGGTCCACTGTCCGGACTCCAACACCAATGTGTGCAGCGGGGTGGCTCCTGTGCGGCGGATGCTGGAGGAGGGAGTCTGGGTGGCCCTTGGCTCCGACATCGCCGGGGGAGACCACCTCCCCATGCTGGAGGTCATGTCCAGCGCTGTGCGTATCTCCAAGGTGCGTTACATGACGGCCGGGGACGCCCCACTGAGCGCAGCAGAGGCCTACTATCTGGGGACAACGGCGGGACACCGCTACTTCGGGGCGGGAGACGGCTTCGCCGTGGGCGACCGGCTCCACGCCGTGGTGGTGGACGACAGCACCCTGGGACCAAAGGGGGAGATGGAGCTGCCCCTGCGGCTGGAACGGGCCATTTACCGGGCCAAAAAGGAGCAGATCACAGCGGTCTATTCCGACGGCAGAAAAATCAAGGGGAGATGAGCACCTATGGCAAACCGCCCACTGGCGGATGAGATACGCCCCCAGACCCTGGACGAGATGGTGGGCCAGCGGCATATTCTGGGGGAAAACGGCATCCTGCGCCGCATCATCGAGAGCGGGAATATCCCCAACATGGTCTTTTACGGCCCCTCCGGAACGGGAAAGACCACGGTGGCCAACATCATCGCCCGGCGGACGGACCGCACCCTCCACCGGCTCAACGCCACCACCGCCACCATCAGCGACATCAAGGAGGTCATCGCCGATGTGGACACCCTCATGGCCCCCAACGGCGTCCTCCTCTACTTAGATGAGATCCAGTACTTCAACAAGAAGCAGCAGCAGTCCCTGCTGGAGTTCATGGAAAACGGCAAGATCACCCTCATCGCCTCCACCACGGAAAACCCGTACTTCTACGTCTATAACGCGGTGCTCAGCCGCTCCACCGTCTTTGAGTTCAAGCCGGTGACGGCGGAGGAGGTGCGCCCGGCGGTGGAGCGGGCGGTGGCTCTGCTGGCGAAACGGCGTGGGGTGGAGATCGACTGCCCCCCCGAAGTGGTGGACCACATCGCCGCCGCCTGCGGCGGAGACGTGCGCAAGGCGGTGAACTCGGTGGAGCTTCAGGTGAACGCCGCCCGCTCCACAGGGGGCAAGATCACCCTGACCCTGGAGGACGCCCAAATGCTGGCCCAGCGCTCTGCCATGCGCTACGACCGGGCGGGGGACGACCACTATGACATCGCCTCGGCGCTGATGAAGTCCATGCGTGGCTCCGACCCGGACGCCGCCCTCCACTATCTGGCCCGGCTGCTGGAGGCGGGGGACATGGTGACTGCCATCCGGCGCATCCTCTGCTCCGCCAGTGAGGACGTGGGCATGGCCTACCCCCAGGCGGTGTCCATCGTCAACGCCTGCGTGGAAAACGCCAACATGCTGGGCCTGCCGGAGGCCCGGCTGCCTCTGGCCCAGGCGGTGGTGCTGCTGGCTACGGCTCCCAAGTCTAACAGCGTTTACAAGGGCATCTCCGCCGCCATGTCCGACGTGGCGGCGGGAAAGACGGGAGATTATCCCCGGCACCTGCAAAACGTCCACGCCGACAGTGCGGGCATGGAGCGGGAGCAGGGCTATCTCTACCCCCACGACTACCCGAACCATTGGGTGGAGCAGCAGTATCTCCCGGACGCCCTTGTGGGCCGGAAATACTACGAGTTCGGGGAGAACAAGCAGGAGCAGGCCGCCCGTGCCTACTGGGAACGGGTCAAAAGGGATTGACAACCACCATTCAACATGATAACGTGTTAGCGCATCAGAGCGAGAGACAGGAGGCCAGCATGGACGTTCAGGTCAACGACATCCTCCAGATGAAAAAGCCCCATCCTTGCGGCGGCAGGGAGTGGGACGTGCTGCGCATTGGCATGGACTTCCGCCTCCGGTGCCGCACCTGCGGCCGGGAGATGATGATCCCCCGGAGCAAGGCGGAGCGTTCCATCAAAAAAATCATCCGGGAAGGCAGTGACACGCCATGAAGGAATTTTGGTCCGGCAGGATACAGAGCATCACCCCCTACACCCCCGGGGAGCAGCCCCGGGAGCGGAAATTTATCAAGCTGAATACCAACGAGAATCCCTACCCCCCCTCTCCCAAAGCGCTGGAGGCCATCCGGCAGGGAACGGGGGAAGCCCTTCGCCTCTACCCGGACCCGGCGGGCGCCGAGCTGGTGCAGGCGCTGGCGGAGGTTTACGGCCTGGAGGAGGAGCAGATTTTCGTGGGCAATGGCTCCGACGAGGTGCTATCCTTTGCCTTTCAGGCATTCTTCGACCAGGGGAGCGAGATCGTGTTCCCCGATATCACCTATTCCTTTTACCCCGTCTACGCCAACCTGTTCGGCATCCGCTGCCGGACGGTGCCCCTGGGAGACGATTTCACCCTCCCGATGGAGCCGTTTCTGGGCGGGAATGACGGCGTGGTCATCGCCAACCCCAACGCCCCCACCGGCATAGAGCTGGGGACGGACGGCATCCGCCGGATTCTGGAGGGCAATCCGGAACGGGTGGTCATCGTGGACGAGGCCTATGTGGACTTCGGCGGCGAGTCGGTGGTGCCGCTCATCCGGGACTATCCCAACCTGCTGGTGGTGCAGACCGCCTCCAAATCCCGCTCTCTGGCGGGGCTCCGGGTGGGCTTTGCCTTTGGAAATCCTGACCTGATCGCCGGGCTGAACTGCGTGAAAAACTCGGTCAACTCCTATACGTTGGACCGTCTGGCCATCGCCGGGGCCGCCGCCGCCGTTCGGGACGTGGATTACTTCGACGCCCGGCGCCGCCAGGTCATGGCGACCAGAGAGCGGACGGTGGGACAGCTGAAGGAGCTGGGCTTTACCGTCCTGCCCTCCAGGACCAACTTTATTTTCGCCTCCCACCCCGCCGTCAGTGGGCGGGAGCTGTTCTCCGGCCTGCGGCGGGAGGGCATCCTGGTCCGCTGGTTCGATCAGCCCCGTATTGCCGACTTCCTCCGTATCACCATCGGCACCGACGGGGATATGGACGCACTGGCGTCGGCACTGGAGCGGCTGACCGGCGGAAAGGGGCCGTCCGCCTGACGACAAAGACGGTCAAATAGACTGAAAAATGCCTGGATTGGCCTCTGGAAACGTTTGCTTTTTCTCTTGCGTACTCTGATTCCATATGATATACTAAAGTCCTGAAAACTTATTTTGGTAACGTTATTTTGAGGTTGCCAGTTTGGAGATGGTTACTTTGGTTCGGATCAAGGACATTGCAGAGCGGGCTGGTGTGAGCACCACCACGGTCTCCAACGTCATCCACCAGAAGGAGGGCAAGGTCTCTCCTGTCGTGGCGGAGAGGATTCGCAAGCTGATCGAGGAAATGGGCTATATCCCCAGCCTGAGCGCACAGATGCTGGCTAGGGACAGCTCTCATATTATCGGCGTTGTCATGGGCTACTCCCCTGAGGAGTCCCTCCGGTCCCGGGACGGCCTTCTGGCGGCGGGGCTGGTGGGCTATCTGGAGGAGGCGATCCACAGCGAAGGCTATTACATGATGCTGCTCACCCGCCGCAGCGTGGAGGAGATCCTCCAGGAGAGCCAGGCCTGGAATTTTGACGGGCTGATCGCCTGCAACCTGACCCAGGAGGAGATCGAAGCCCTCCACAGCTCTTATGAAAAGCCCCTGGTGCTCATCGACTCCAACCTGGAGCGGAGCGTTCCCAATGTCTGCCAGGTCAGCTCAGACGAAGCGGGAGGCGGCTATCAGATGGGCCGCTATCTTCTCTCCAGAGGCCACCGGCACATCCTGTTCATCACCGCCGACGACCAGGAGAACGACCGGCTGCGCTGGCTGGGCTTTCGCCAGGCGATGGAAGAGGCGGATATGGAGCAGGTGGACGCCATGTGTCTGCGGGTCTCCGGCGACAGGGAGGAGCGGCTGGCCCAGTATGAGGAAAAGCTCCCGCTCCTGCGGCAGCAGACCGCCCTCTGCTTCAGCTCGGATTTCCATGCGGCGGAGGCGCTCAACTGGCTCCGGGCGGCGGGATTGGAGACGCCGGGGGAACTTTCGGTGGCCGGCTTTGACGATATGGTCTACGCCAAAACCGCCTGGCCCGCCCTGACCACGGTGCATCAAAGCCTGGACAAAAAGGCTCAGGCGGCGGTCCGGGCCCTGGCGGACATGGTCTCCGGCATTGAGCCGGAGAGCGACCATCTGAAGATCGCCACCTGTGTGGTGGAGCGGGACTCCGTACGGGATGTGTGAGACATCCCCATGACCCCTGTAGAGAAGGGAAGTCAATATGAAACTGGGAACACACGCCCTGCGTGCAGGGAAGGACTTCGGAAGAAAGCGGCCGCTGGCCTGCTTCTGCCTTTCCTTTGCCGCCGGGGTGTGTCTTTCTGTCTATGCCCTGGTGGGGTGGCAGATGCTCCTGCTGGGGGCGCTGTGCCTGTTGTGCGGTCTGGCCTGCTGTATCAACCGGCGGTTTCTTATGGGGGCCTGCCTGCTGGCGGCCACGGCGGGGTTCTGGCTGTTCTGGTGCCGGTTCTATCAGGTGACCGACCTGGAGAACAACTGGGTGGGTCAGACGGCCTCCGTGACGGTGGAGGCCGCAGATTATTCTGCCCAGAGCCAGTACGGCTGGTATGTGGAGGGCACAGTGACCGACGGAGACGGCCCGGTGGGGACGAGGCTCCTGCTCTGGCTGGACGAGTCGGGGGAGGATATCCGTCCCGGCGACAGGGTGACGGCAGAGGTCCGCTTCCAGACTGCCCGGGAGGAGGACGGTATCTGGGCGCTGTCCGACTATGCCGATGGCGTCTGGATGACCGGGTCGGCCTCGGATGCCGCCGTCACCCATGCAGAGCAGATATCGGTCACGCTGCTGCCAAGGGTGTGGGCCAGAAGTCTGCGGGACTCCCTGGAAGCTCTGTTCTCCGGGGAGACTGCCGGCTTCCTCCTGGCCCTGACCACCGGGCAAAAGGGTGGGCTGACAGACGAGCTGAACGAGGCCCTGACCCAGACGGGACTGCGGCATATCGTGGCGGCCTCCGGCCTCCATGTGACCCTGCTGACCTCCGCCCTGTTCCTCCTGCTGCCCGGGAGCAGAAAGGGAAAGGGATTGATTTTGCTCCCCGCCCTGGCGGCCTTCGGGGCGGTGACCGGGTTTCCACCCTCCGTCTGCCGGGCGATCGTCATGCAGGCGATCCTGCTCCTGGCCCCGGTGCTGGAGCGGCAGGAGGATGCCCTGACCTCCCTCTCCCTGGCTCTGGCGCTGCTGCTGGCGGCCAACCCCTATGCCATCGCCTCGGTGAGCCTGCAGCTCTCCTTTGCCGCCATGCTGGGGATTCTGGTGATTTGTCCCCACATCCGGGTGAAAGCGGGCGGCCGGGTGCTGCGATATGTCAAAAGCGGCCTTGCCCTGACTGCCGGGGCGAACTGCCTTACCGTCCCCCTGGTACTGTACTACTTCCGGGAGCTGTCCCTTTTGACGCCGCTGTCGAATCTCGCTGTCTCCTGGCTGCTGCCCTTCCTGCTGCCCCTGGGGATGCTCTGCGGCCTTTTGGGGCTGTTCTGCCCGGGAGTGGCGGCGCTGCTGGCGGTCCCCACGGAGTGGCTGGCCCAGCTGGCCATCCGGCTGATCTACGCTCTGGCGGGGATCCCCAACAGTCTCCTGACGGCGGAGCTTCCCGTCTGCCTGGTGTGGGTGCTGCTCTGCTATCTGGTGGGGATACTGGCTCTGACCGGACGGTGCAGCCGGAGAACGGGATACGCCTCTCTTGGACTGCTCCTGGGCGGGCTGGCGGTCTGCCTTTGCCTGACAGCTCTCCCTGAGACGGGGACGCTCACCGTCGATCTGCTGGACGTGGGACAGGGACAGTGCGTCCTGGTGAGCAGTGGGGAGATGACTGCCGTCATCGACTGCGGCAGCCTCACCGACGATGCCGGGGCGGTGCTGACCGACGCCCTGGCCCGGCGGGGACTGGATGGGGTGGATGTGCTCGTCCTGACCCACTATGACGCAGACCATGTGAACGGCGTCCTCTCCCTGTGCGAGGACGGATATGTGGAGCGGCTCCTGGTCCCGGAGCCGGACAGCGATCCGGAGGCGGCGGAACCGCTGCTTCAGGCGGTGGAGAAGGCCGGGACGGAGGTGGACATTCTGTCCGGGGAGACGGAGCTGTCCGCCGGGGCATTGACCCTCTCTGTCCTGCCGGTCAGCGGCGGCGACTATGACGGCCTGTGCATCTGGGTCAGCTATGGCGAGTTCGACCTGCTGGTGACAGGAGACGCAGGCTTTCAGGCGGAGGAGATGCTGCTGGAAACCCATGCCCTGCCCCGGATGGAGGTGCTGGTAGCGGGGCATCACGGCTCCGCCTACGCCACGGGAGAGGCCCTGCTGGAGGCGCTGTCGCCCCAGACAGTGCTGTTTTCCGTGGGAGAGAACAGCTATGGACATCCCACCCCGGAGACGATCGCCCGGTGCCTGGAGGCGGGAGCGACTCTCTATGGGACATCGGAGCAGGGCACGGTGACAGTGGTGGCATCTCTGTCAGAAGAGGCGGAGGTTGATTCGGGTTCGTAATTTTTTAACAATTTGTGACAAAAGGGAAATTTCCGGTTGGAGCACTGGACGAAAGACAGGGTTTGTGCTAAACTATTTTGAAATGATTGCGCCCGGGAAGACAGAGAATGGATAGATTGGGGAAGGATGTGGAATGGTATGAGTGAGCCCATGGTCCTGCTCACCACCCTCAACGAGAATTATCTGCCTCAATTGGAGGTGCTTTTGACTTCCGTCCTGCTCAACAATCCCGGCGAGCGGTTCCAGCTCTATCTGATTCACCGCTCCTTTTCCGCGGAGCGGCTGGAGGAGCTGGACAGTCGGTGTCGGCAGTGGAATGTAGAGCTGTTCCCCGTGCACGTGGACGAGACGATCTTCGCCGACGCTCCCGTGACCCGGCAGTATCCCCAGGAGATGTATTACCGGCTCCTGGCCCCCCAGCTGCTGCCGGAGACCCTGGAGCGCATCCTCTATCTTGACCCGGACATTCTGGTCATCAACCCCATCCGCTCCCTGTGGGAGCTGGACCTGGAGGGAAACCTGTTTGCCGCCGCTGCTCACACAGGAAAGACTGAAATCGCCAACGACGTCAACCGCATCCGGCTCCAGATGGAGAATGAGTATTACAATTCCGGCGTCCTGCTCATCGACCTGGTCCGGGGGCGGGAGGAGATCGTCCCGGAGCAGATTTTCCAGTTTGCGAAGGAGCATCCCAAGGGGTTGATTCTGCCGGACCAGGACATCCTGAATGTGATGTTTGGCGACCGTATCAAGCCGCTGGACGACTACATCTGGAACTACGACGCCCGGAAGTACAGCAGCTATCAGTTCCGCAGCGCCGGAGAGTCAGATGTCAGCTGGGTCATGGAGCACACGGCGATGCTTCACTTCTGCGGCAAGGCCAAGCCGTGGAAGCCGTTGTATCGGCACAGATTCGGCGTATTGTATAAGCACTACCAGCGGCTGGCGGAGCGGTTCTTTGTCTCGACCCTGGATGAGAAAGATGAGAAAAAGGAAGTAGACGCATGAGACACATCCCCAACATTTTATCGGCATTTCGTATCGTCCTCATCCCGTTCTTTGTCTGGCAGATGCTGGCTGGGAATACGCTCAACGCCGGGTTGATCCTCATCGCCTCCGGGCTGACAGACACTTTGGACGGCAATCTGGCCCGGAAATTCGGCTGGATCTCCGACCTGGGAAAGGTGCTGGACCCGGTGGCGGATAAGCTGACCCAGACGGCAGTCTCCATCTGCCTGATGATACGGTTCCCGTCGCTGTGGTTCTTCTTTGCGGCCCTCATCATCAAGGATCTGATCATGCTGGTGCTGGGGGGCTACCTCGCCAAGGGCGGCGTGCGGCTGAAAGGCTCCCGTTGGTTCGGCAAGGTGGCTACGGTGGTCTTCTACACCGTGATGATTCTGATCGTCCTGTTCCCCTCCATCCCGGACTGGTGTACCACTCTGATGCTGGTGGTCGCCGTCATCTGCGCTGTGATCGCCGGGCTGCTGTATATCCCGGACTACCTCCGCTATAAAAAGGAGCGGGATGAAAAAAGAACAGAGGAAAGCAATGAACCATCCGAATAAGAACAAAAGACTCCGGACAAATAGCTGTCCGGAGTTTTTTCAGTTACAGCCCCATGGCGTCGGCCACGTGGTCCATGACCTCGGTCACGGCCCGGATCGCTTTCCCGGCAGGGGAGCGTTTGATGCAGCGGGGCTTGGGAGAGACAGACATGGCAATGGCCGCGCCTACGGCCACGCCGATGCCAACACCGCTGAGAAATTTGGAACAACTCATCCTGGTTCGCCTCCTTTCGCCCGGATAGTGTGCCCGCTGACAGAAAAAACACTCTGAGAAATTCCGGGAATCCGTTGCGCAAAAAGGGGTGTTGCGGTATAATGCAAATTAGAATACTATGCAAACCCCTGGAAAGGAGTGTTGTACCTTGAAGCTGCTCATTCGCAACGGCACGCTGATCGACCCGGTCTGTGGGATTGGCGGGGTGATGGATGTCCTCATCGAGGACGGTGTGATCGTCATGATCGGCAATAACGTAGAGGAGAGCGACGCCCTGGTGCTGGATGCCAGGGGCCTCTGCGTCTGCGCGGGACTGATCGATATGCACGTCCATCTGCGAGACCCCGGCCTGACCTACAAGGAGGACATCCTCACCGGCTCTGCGGCGGCGGCCCACGGCGGCTTTACCTCCATTGCCTGTATGCCCAACACCGTCCCCACCATCGACAGCCCGGAAACGATACAGTATGTGAAAAAACGGGCGGCGGAAAACTGCGGTGTCCACGTCTGGCCCATCGGGGCCCTCTCCAGGGGAGAGCGGGGGGAGGAGATCACCGACGCCCGGGCTCTGAAAAAAGCGGGGGCGGTGGCCATCTCGGACGACGGGATGCCGGTGATGAACGCCAACCTGATGCGGGACGCCCTGCTGCGGGCCCACCGGAACAAGCTCACCGTCCTCTCCCACTGCGAGGACGACAACATGGTCCGTGGACGCAGCGTGAACGAGGGCCGTGTCTCCCGGCAGCTGGGATTGCCCGGCCGACCCGCCATCGCGGAGGAGCTGATGGTCATGCGGGACGCCATGCTGGCGGAGGAGATCCGCACCGCCGTCCACATCTGCCACGTCTCCACCGCCAACAGCGTGAACATCATCCGGCAGTACAAGCGCCGGGGCGTCCGCATCACCTGCGAGACCTGCCCCCAGTACTTTGTCTTTACCCACGAGGAGATTTTGCGCCAGGGGACGCTGGCCAAGGTGAATCCCCCTCTGCGCAATACAAAGGACCGGGCGGGCATCCTGGCCGGGCTGAAGGACGGAACCATCGACTGCATCGTCACCGACCATGCCCCCCACTCCGCCGAGGAGAAGGCAAAGCCCCTGACCGAGGCCCCGGCGGGCATGGTGGGACTGGAGACCTCCCTGGCCCTGGCCCTGACCTACCTGTACCACACCGGGGAGATGTCCCTGGCGGACATCATCCAGAAGATGACCATCAACCCGGCCAAGATTTTGGGTATCCGCCGTGGCTCCCTGGCCCTGGGGGCGCCTGCGGACATCACCATTTTCGACCCGGACGAAAAGTGGACCATCGACCCGGACCAGTTCGTCTCCAAGGCGAGAAACACCCCCTTCGGCGGCATGGAGGTCCAGGGCAGGGTGCGCTACACCATTTCAGACGGAACCATCATCTATCAGGCGTGAGACAGCCGCCTGAGACACGTTCAGAGAGGAGAAGATCATTATGTCCTTCGATACCCTCCAGAGCAAAATACGCAGCATGAAGAACCCCACAGTGGCGGGACTGGACGCCCGGCTGGAATACGTCCCCGCCGCCATCGTCCAAAAGCAGATCGAGGCCTATGGGGAGACCCGGAAGGCCGCTGTGGAGGCCATTTTTGAGTTTAACTGCGGACTGATGGACGCACTGAGCGACATCGTCCCCGCCGTCAAGCCCCAGTCCGCCTACTATGAGAACTGGGGCTGGGAGGGGATGGAGATGCTGGAGCGCACCATCCGCTACGCCAGGAGCAAGGGCTTTTTCGTCATCGCCGACGTGAAGCGGGGAGACATCGGCTCCACCGCCGCCGCTTACTCCGAGGCCTGGCTGGGCAAGAGCCAGGTGGGAGAGGAGCAGATCCCCGGCTTCGACGCCGACTGCGTGACCCTGAACGGTTATATGGGCAGCGACGCCATCAAGCCCTTCCTCAAGGACGCTGAGGCGGAGGACAAGTGCGTCTTTGCCCTGGTGCGTACCTCCAACCCCTCCGCCATCGAGCTTCAGGACATGGTGGCCGGTGACCGGGTGGTCTACAAGGTCATGGGCGAGCTGGTAGACCGCTGGGGCAAGACCACCTCGGTGGGGGAGTACGGCTATAACCGGGTGGGGGCGGTCATCGGCGCCACCTATCCCTCCGACCTGCGCCAGCTGCGCAAAATGCTGCCTCACACCTTCTTCCTGGTGCCTGGCTACGGGGCCCAGGGGGGCACGGCGGAGGACGTTCACTACGCCTTCGACCGGTACGGCCGGGGCGCCGTCATCAACGCCTCCCGGAGCATTATGTGCGCCTGGAAAAAGACGGGCCACAACGGCGAGGACTACGCTCAGGCGGCCCGGGATGCCGCCCTGGAGATGCGGGACGCCATCCGTGCGGTCACGCCCATTTTGTAAAGGAACAGGTGAGCCTATGCCAATGACAAAGCTCTGCCCCATCGCCGATCTCCGGCAGCTGACCGGAGACGTTTTTTCCCTCACCCTGGAGGCGGGGGAACTGGCCCGGACGACCCGGCCCGGCCAGTTTGTCAACATCCGGTGCGGCGAGGGCCTGCTGCTCCGCCGCCCCATCTCTGTCTGCGACGTGGAGGGCTCTCTGCTGACCGTGGTGTTCCAGGTCAAGGGAGAGGGGACACAGTGGCTCTCCCGGCGTCAGACGGGAGAGGAGCTGGATGTGCTGGGGCCCCTGGGCCACGGCTACGACATTCCCCGGGGAAAGGTCCTGGTGGTGGGGGGCGGCATCGGCGTGCCCCCCATGCTCTATGCCGCCAAATGCTGCCAGGAGGCGGACGCCTGCGTGGGCTTCCGCAGCGCCGACAACGCCATTTTGCTGGAGGAGCTGAACGCCGTCTGCGGAAAGGTGATGATCGCCAGCGACGACGGGACGCTGGGAGTCCACGGCTTTGTAGATGCCCTGGTGCGTCAGGCCCTCTCTGAGGACAGCTACGCCGCCGTCTTCGCCTGCGGTCCCCGGCCCATGCTGAAAAGCGTGGCCCGGGCGGCGAAGGAGGGAAATACCCCCTGCTTCGTCTCCATGGAGGAGCGGATGGGCTGCGGTGTCGGGGCCTGCCTGGTCTGCGCCTGCTCCGTGGGGGGACATTACAGGCACGTCTGCAAGGACGGCCCCGTGTTCAACTCCGAGGAGGTGGACTGGTGATGGAAAAAATGGACATCTCCGTCGATCTCGCCGGTGTGACCCTGAAAAATCCGGTGGTGATGGCCTCCGGCACCTTCGGCTTTGGCCGGGAGTTCAGGCAGTTCTACGACCTGAGTGAGCTGGGGGGCATCTGCGTCAAGGGACTGACCCTCCACCCGAGAGAGGGCAACCCGCCTCCCCGCATCGCCGAGACCCCCATGGGCATCCTGAACTCGGTGGGGCTGCAAAACCCCGGCGTGGACGGCTTTATCGCCCATGAGCTGCCCTGGCTCCGGGAGCATGATGTAAAGATCATCGCCAACATCTCCGGCAACACCCCGGAGGAGTACGGCATCATGTGCGAAAAGCTCTCCCGGGCGGGGGTGGACATGATCGAGGTGAACATCTCCTGCCCCAACGTGAAGGCGGGAGGGCTGCAATACGGGGTGGTGCCCGAGATGGCCGCCCAGGTGACGGAGGAGGTCAGGGGCCATTCGGATGTGCCGGTGATGGTGAAGCTTTCTCCCAACGTCACCGACATCACCGCCATCGCCCGGGCGGCAGCGGAGGCCGGGGCGGACGCTCTGTCCCTCATCAACACCATCCGGGGGATGCGAATTGACGTTCGCACCCGCCGCCCGGTGCTGAAAATGAACACCGGGGGACTCTCCGGGCCTGCGGTGCTGCCGGTGGCGGTGCGCATGGTCTGGGAGGTGGCCCAGGCGGTGGACCTGCCCATCCTGGGGATGGGCGGCGTGTCCAAAGGGGAGGACGCAGCCCAGCTCATGCTGGCGGGGGCCTCCGCCGTGGCGGTGGGGACGGCTTGCTTTGCCGACCCCTACGCCCCCCTCAAGGTCCGGGACGGCCTGGAAAAAATCGCCGCAGAACAGGGGCTGGCCCGTGTGTCGGAGCTGACCGGCGGGGTAAAGCCCTGGTAATGGCAGGAATACAGAGAGAGAAAGAAACAGAGAAGAAGGAACAAATCACCATGACGACCGTTTACATCGTCCGCCACGGGGAGGCGGAGGGCAACCTCTATCGCCGCATCCACGGACAGTATGACAGCAGCCTGACGGAGAACGGCCTCCGTCAGGTCGTTGCGCTGGAGGAGCGGTTTCGCCCCATCCACTTAGACGCCGTATACTCCAGCGACCTGCGCCGCTGCCGCCAGACCGCCCGGGCGCTCTATGGGCACAAGGGACTGCCCCTCCAGCTGGATACGGGCCTCCGGGAGATGGACCTGGGAGAGTGGGAGGACCGGCCCTGGGGAGAGGTGCGCCGCACCGACCCGGAGGGGATGGAGGGCTTTCAGACCTGCTCCCCGACCTTTCGCGCCCCCGGTGGGGAGAGCTATGAGGAGCTGCGCACCCGGGTCAGCGGCACGATTTTAAAGCTGGCCGCCCGGCACCCGGGTCAGACCATCGGCATCTCCACCCATTATATCGCCCTCCGCTCCGCCCTGTCCGTCTTTTACGGCTATCCGGTGGAGGAGATCAATCAGAAAATCCCCCGTTGAGACAACACCGGCGTCTCCTGCCTGGAGATCGAGGGAAATCAGGTGAAGGTGGTCTTTGCCTGCGACAACTCCCACCTGTCTACAGAGCTGTCCACTCTGGCCAACCAGAAGTGGAAGACGGTGGGCAACGTCTCCGAGCCGGCGGCCAACCTGTGGTATCGCCCCTGGGAACCGGTGGGGGAGCGGGACCTCTATGACCGTTTCCGCCGGGAGACCTGGGAGCGGGTCCACCCCGGCCTGCCCTATGACGGGGAGACCTTTTACCGGCAAGCCCTCCGCTCCGCTCTGGAAAATCCCTGGTCGGTGGTCTGCGCCATGCGGGGAGATGAAATTGCCGGTCTGCTCCAGATGGACCTGGAGCGGTATCAGGAGGACAACGCCGGATTCATCTATTTCTACTACGTCACCCCGGAGGCCCGGGAGCAGGGGTTGGGTATCCAGCTTTTGGGCCAGGCGGTTGCCACCTTCCGCCCTCTGGGACGGGACCGGATACGCCTCCGCTGCTCGGAGGACAACGAGCAGGGGATGCACTTCTATCTCAAGTACGGCTTCCACAGCCTGGGGGCTGCCGGGGACAGCACCGTGCCTCTGGAGCTGATGGAAAAGCGCATCGATTAAATTTTTGCGTAAAATTTCACCTTGCAGCAGGATTTTTCCCTTCTTTTGCGTATATCTTCATCGAGAAGGCAAAAAAACGACCCATGAGGGCGAAAAACGGGGGGCGTTCGGATGACGGCCAGAGAACGGATCGAGCAGGCGGAGAATGTCCTGTTGTCTCCCAGAGCCTGTAAAAGTACGGACTCCCGGGGGCGGCTGCGCCCGGAGGAGCCCTGCGAGGTGCGCACCTGCTTTCAGCGGGATGTGGACCGCATCGTCCACTCCAAGGCGTTCCGTCGGCTGAAGCGAAAGACCCAGGTCTTTCTCCAGCCGGAGGGCGACCACTACCGCACCCGGATGACCCACACCCTGGAGGTCACACGCATTGCCCGGACCATCGCCCGGGGCCTGGGCCTGAACGAGGACCTGGCGGAGGCGGCGGGCCTGGGACACGACCTGGGGCATACCCCCTTTGGTCACGCCGGGGAACGGGTGCTCAATGAAATCATGCCGGGAGGCTTCCGGCACAACGTCCAGTCCCTCCGGGTGGTGGACAAGCTGGAGAAGGAGGGGGACGGCCTCAACCTGACCTATGAGGTCCGGCGGGGCATCCTCTGCCACACGGGCAGCGATAAGGCGGAGACGCTGGAGGGACAGATCCTCTGGTTTGCCGACCGGATCGCCTACATCAATCACGACATCGACGACGCCATGCGGGGCGGCATCATCTACCCCCTGGACATCCCCATCCACCTCCGGGAAATCCTCGGCTTCAACAAGAGCCAGCGCATCGACACGCTGGTCAAGGACGTCATCGACAGCAGTCAGGAGGGGGACACCATCCGTCAGTCTCCGGAGATCGGGGCGGCCATGAACGAGCTGCGGGAGTTCCTGTTTGAGATGGTCTACCGCAATCCCCAGGCGAAGGGGGAGGAGGGCAAGGCCCAGGAGATGCTCCGGCGAATGTTTGAGGCCTATGTGAAGGACCCGGATCTGCTCCCGGCGGACTTTCAGGATATCCGCTATGAGGAGGGGGTAGAGCGGGCGGTGTGCGACTATATCGCCGGCATGACCGACCCCTATGCCGTGTCAAAATACGGCGAGCTTTTTATCCCCAGGGCGTGGACGGTGAAGTGAGCGGCCCTATTCGCCCTTTTTCGGATAAAGTGAGGTAAAAAGGGTTATCCTATGGGAAATTTGGTGCCAAAGGCTCACAGAAGGGGAGGTGAACCGCCATGGCGATCCCGGAGAGCTTCCTGGAGGAGCTCAACGCCAGAACAGATATCGTGGATTTGATCTCCGGCTATGTGACGCTGACCAAAAAGGGGAATCGCTACTGGGGGCTGTGTCCCTTCCACAGTGAAAAGACCCCCTCCTTCTCCGTCTCCCCGGAGCGGCAAATGTACTACTGCTTCGGCTGTCACAAGGGGGGCGGCGCCGTCCAGTTTGTGATGGAGCAGGAGGGCGGGGGCTTCCCGGACGCCGTGGGCATCCTGGCCCAGCGGGCGGGCATGACCGTCCCGGAGACCCGGGGCAGCGGCGACAACCGGAAGCGGCGGGAGCGGCTCTACCAGCTCAACCGGGAGGCCGCCCGGTGGTTCCACCAGAACCTGATGGCCCCGGAGAACCGGTTCGCCCTGGAGTATTTCACCAACCGGGGCCTCTCCAAACGGACCATCGTGAACTTCGGCCTGGGCTATTCCTATGACCGGTGGGATATGCTCATCCAGGCCATGGGGGAGAAGGGGTACAGCAAGCAGGAGCTGCTGGACGCCGGACTGGTGGTCAAGAACGACAAGGGCCGTCTTTACGACCGGTTCCGGGGCCGGGTGATGTTCCCCATCATCGACCTGCGGGGGAATGTCATCGGATTCGGGGGCCGGGTGCTGGACAACGGCACGCCGAAGTACCTCAACTCCCCGGACACCATCATCTACAACAAGAGCAAAAACCTCTTTGCCCTGAATCTGGCCCGAAAGAGCAAGCAGGGACGTATCATCCTCACCGAGGGGTATATGGATACCATCGCTCTCCACCAGGCGGGGTTTGACTGTGCCGTGGCCTCTCTGGGCACCTCTCTCACCCCAGACCACGCCCGGATGATCGCCCAGCGCACCCAGGAGGTGGTCATCTCCTACGACAGCGACAGCGCCGGGGTCAACGCCGCCCAGCGGGCCATCCAGTTGCTGGATAAGACGGGCATCCGGGTGAAGGTGCTCAAGGTCACGGGAGCGAAGGACCCGGACGAATTCATCAAAAAGTACGGGGCGGCGGCGTTTCAGAAGCTCATCGACGGCTCGGAAAACCACGTGGAATTCCGCCTCCTCCAGGTGAAGGGAAAGTATGACCTGACCCAGGACGACCAGAAGGTGGCCTGCATCCAGGAGCTGGCGGAGGTGATATCCCAGCTCCCCGGCTCGGCGGAGCGGGAGGTGTACGGCAACCGGATGGCCAGGGAGATGGAAATCACCCCGGAGACCATGCAGCGGGAGATCCGCCGCAGCCAGAAGCGCCAGACCCGCTGGGAGGAAAAGCAGCAGGCCAGGAAGGTGCTCCAGCCGGTGCAGATGAACCAACCGGAGAGCCGGGCCCTCCGCTATGACAATATGCGCTCCGGCAAGGCGGAGGAGGGGGTCATCGCCCTGCTGATGAACGACCCGAATCTGCTCTCAAAGGTCCGGGGGCTGAGCCCGGAGGACTTTACCGTCCCTGTGTTTGGCCGCATCTATCAGCTGATCTGGGAGCGGTGGACGGATGACCGGCCCGTCTCCCTCAACGCCCTTGGCCCGGAGCTGACCGGCGAGGAGATGAACCACCTGGTCTCCATCCTCCAGCAGCCCATCTCCCAGAGCAACCAGGAGCAGGCCATGGAGGACTACATCAATATTATACAGACCGAGGGCCTGAAAGGCGGCGGAACGTCCGACCTGGACGACGACGCACTGATGGCATTCAGAGAAAAAAAGTCTTGGAGGAACCAAAATGAGTGACAAGAAAAAGCCCGTTTCCGAGAAGAGCAGGGAGAACAAGGAGAACAAGGACACAAAGGCCCGTATCCCTGACGGCGTCCCCGGCGCAGAGAAGCTCAACGAGCTCATCGAGCGGGGCAAGAAGAAGGGCAAGCTCACCGCCATGGAGATGATGGAGCTGGACGGTGTGGAGCTGGACAGCGACACCCTGGACCGCTTCTACGACATTCTGGAGAACCAGGGCATCGAGCTGGTCTCTGACGAGGAGCTGCCGGAGACAACGGAGCCTCCGGAGGAGGAGATCGAGGAGCTGGCCGAGGAAGAGGTGGTGGACCCCAACACTCTGGTGGACAACTACGGCATCGACGACCCGGTGCGGATGTACCTGAAGGAGATCGGCAAGGTCCCCCTGCTGACTCCGGAGGAGGAGACCGAGCTGGCCAAGGGGATGAGCGCCGGAAACGCCGCCAAGGAACAGCTGGAGGAGCTGGAGGAGTCCGGCGAGGAGATCCCGGAGGAGGTCCGACAGGAGCTGGAAAAGGCCATCAAGCACGGTGAGGACTGCAAGCAGCGTCTGGCCGAGGCCAACCTGCGCCTGGTGGTCTCCATCGCCAAGCGGTACGTGGGCCGGGGGGTGCTCTTCCTCGACCTGATCCAGGAGGGCAACCTGGGCCTCATCAAGGCGGTGGAGAAGTTCGACTACACCAAGGGCTATAAGTTCTCCACCTATGCCACTTGGTGGATTCGTCAGGCCATCACCCGGGCCATCGCTGACCAGGCCCGCACCATCCGCATCCCCGTCCATATGGTGGAGACCATCAACAAGGTCATCCGTGTCTCCCGTCAGCTGCTCCAGGAGCTGGGCCACGACCCCTCTCCCGAGGAGATCGCCGAAGAGATGAATATGCCGGTGGACAAGGTGCGGGAGATTTTGAAGATCGCCCAGGAGCCGGTCTCGCTGGAGACCCCCATCGGCGAGGAGGAGGATTCCCATCTGGGAGACTTCATCCAGGACGAGGACGCCTGCGAGCCGGCGGAGGCCGCCTCCTATACGCTGCTCAAGGAGCAGCTGACGGAGGTGCTCTCCACCCTGACTCCCCGGGAGGAGAAGGTGCTCAAGCTCCGCTTTGGCCTGGAGGACGGCCGCACCCGCACCCTGGAGGAGGTGGGCAAGCAGTTCCACGTCACCCG
>JAJQFJ010000053.1 GCA_021201185.1 Clostridiales bacterium | reverse complement strand
CGCCGCTCTGCTGGAGCATGGCGTCCACCAGAGTGGTCTTTCCGTGGTCAACGTGGGCAATGATCGCAACATTTCTCAGCTTGGTCTGCTGCATGAGGATACTCCTCCTTTAAAGTCAGTGAATACGCATAACAACACAATTAGTAATTATAGCCAGACGTCCGAAAAAAGCAACCTGTTTTGCCCCTTCATCGGCAAAATTGGCATTTTGGGGGAAACCGTCCGGGTATCAGACATCTTTTTTCGACGATTTGACACGGCGCGTCCGGCGCTGATTTTTCTCTCCGCGTCCCGGCTCCGGCGGGACGCAGGGCGGCAGACGGACGCCCCGCCAGACCGGGCCGTCCGGCGGGGCGTTGCGGCGACGCCTTGATTCAGTTCTCCCCCCGCTCCAGCAGCTGGGACAGGAGCCGGTTGTACAGTCGCTCCGGCTGGGCGGAGTAGCTGCGGCAGAGCAGCTCCGCCTGGGTGCGGTCCGGGGCCATCATCTCCAGGGTCATGACGTTCCCCTGCTCGTCGTCCAGCACCATCCGGGCGGTGTAGCCGGAGCCGTCCGGCCGGGGGGTCACCTGGGTCCGCACCTGGCGGGCCCGCTGGAGCCGCCGGTTCAGGGCGGCTACATTCCGGTCGCACTTCACCCGGACGGAGTAGGGCAGCTCCTCCTGGGTGGTCTCCCCGTTGCTCCGGCCCTTGGGCGTGATGGAGATCAGCCCATCCCCGTCTGCGGTGACATGGCCCGTCTCTCTCAGCTTGCCCAGGGCGTCGGCGAACTGGAAATAGTCCACGCCCTCGTCACACAGGGCCAAGTCCGTGAGATCCCCCATTCCCACCGGGCCGTCCACCCGGGCCAGGATGTAGAGGATCAGCTCCATGATCTCCAGAGGCGACTTGATAAAACCGATTGACATAATATTTCCTCCCGTACAGGTTGCATTTCGACAGGATTATTGTACCATACCGGATACGCTTTTGCCAGAGGAGGGATGAGGCTTTTTCCGTTTCTTTTCCGCCCGTTCTCCCCCATCTTCCCCTGCACAAACCGATTGCCAGACACGAACAAATGTGTTATAATAGCCCTTGAAATCGGGAGCTGGGAGCGAGGCGAGTCATATGCGGATTTTGGGGATCGACCCCGGGGTGGCCACCATCGGCTTCGGGGCCATCGAGGCCCAGCGGCAGAAGTCCACCCTGCTCCGCTACGGGGTCATCACCACCCCGGCGGGGCTGCCCCTCTCCAAACGGCTGGCCCAGATCTACGCCGACATGGTGGAGCTGATCCACACCCTCCAGCCGGAGGAGATGGCGGTGGAGGAGCTGTTTTTCAACACCAATCTGACCACCGGCATCGCCGTGGCTCACGGCCGGGGGGTCATCCTCCTGGCGGCGGAGCAGCTGGGGGTGCCCATCTACGAATACACCCCCATGCAGGTGAAGCAGGCGGTGGCAGGCTACGGCAAGGCGGAGAAAAAACAGGTCATGCTCATGACCCAGCGGCTGCTGGGGATGGACCGCATCCCCCGGCCGGACGACGCCGCCGACGCCCTGGCCCTGGCCATCTGTCACGGGCGGTCCGCCACCAGTCTGCTCAACCGGGAGCGGGAGTTTGACCCAAAGAAGTATGATACACGGTGAGGGGGGGGTTGGTGCGAAGTCGCCGGGAGTGCAAATCTTGCCGTGAGTGCGTGCCGCACCCCTCAGTCGCCTTGCGGCGACAGCTCCCCTTTCAGGGGAGCCAGAATCGTGCGTACACTTTTACCTCCCCTGAAAGGGCGTAAGTGCCGCAAAGCGGTAGAGGGGGACCGCCGCCAGGCGGTGGAGGGGTTGCGGTAGGCACTACCGATTTGCTAAAATCTTCCGGCGAATTCGCATAGAGTCGGTACAAATTCGCCCCAAGCCTTTCGTATTTTTCCATTCAGACAGATAAGGAGACCTCCATGTTCTACTATCTCTCCGGCACGGTGGCCCATGTGGAGCCGAAGCTGGCCGTTATCGACTGCGGCGGGGTGGGCTTTGCTTGCAACACCTCCGCCTATACCCTCGCCGCCCTGACCCAGGGGAAACAGGCCACCCTCTACACCCACCTGTCGGTGAAGGAGGACGACATGACCCTGTACGGCTTTGCCAGCCGGGAGGAGCTGAACCTGTTCCGGCTGCTCCTGTCCGTCTCCGGAGTGGGGCCCAAGGCGGCGCTGTCCATTCTCTCCGCCTCCAATCCGTCCTCCCTGGCCCTCTCCATCATCACCGGGGACACCAAGCCTCTGGTGGCCGCTCCGGGGGTGGGCAAGCGCATCGCCCAGCGGATCGTCCTGGAATTGAAGGACAAGCTGGCCAAGGAGCAGGGAGAGGCTCTGGAGCAGTACACGCCGCCCCAGAACGGTCTGGCTTTGGGGGAGGACAAGCGGAGCGAGTCCGCCGCCGCTCTGGCGGTGCTGGGCTACAGCCAGAGCGAGATCAGCCAGGCCCTCAAGGGCATCGACCTGGAGCAGCTGGCCCTGGAGCAGATCATCAAGGAAGCGCTGAAAAAAATGATGAAGTGAGGGTGTGGGCATGAGCATTGACTACGCAGATACCGAATACCGCCCGGAGCCGCTGGTGACCTCCACCCTGTCCCCCGGGGACGAGGCGGAGCTGAGCCTCCGGCCCCAGCGACTGTCGGAATATATCGGCCAGCAGAAGGCCAAGAGCAACCTGGAAATCTTTATCCAGGCCGCCAAGCTCCGGGGAGAGCCGCTGGATCATGTCCTTCTCCACGGCCCCCCGGGTCTGGGCAAGACCACCCTGGCGGGCATCATCGCCAACGAGATGGGGGTCCAGATCCGCATCACCTCCGGCCCTGCCATTGAAAAGCCGGGGGACCTGGCCGCCCTGCTGACCAATCTGGGGGAGAACGACATCCTCTTTGTGGACGAGATCCACCGGATGAACCGGGCGGTGGAGGAAATCCTCTATCCCGCCATGGAGGACTACGCCATCGACATCATTATCGGCAAGGGGCCCTCCGCCAACTCCATCCGGCTCGACCTGCCCAAGTTCACCCTCATCGGGGCTACCACCCGGGCAGGCTCCCTGTCCGCCCCTCTCCGGGACCGGTTCGGCGTCAATCTCCGGCTGGAGCTGTACACCCCGGAGGAGCTGTCCCTCATCGTCCGGCGGTCCGCCGGGCTGCTCGACGTCCCCATCGAGGAGTCCGGGGCCATGGAGATTGCCAGGCGCTCCCGGGGCACCCCCCGGATCGCCAACCGGATGCTCCGCCGGGTCCGGGACTTTGCACAGGTCCGGGCGGGAGGCGTCATCACCCGGGAGGTGGCGGACGCCGCCCTCACCGCCCTGGAGGTGGACGAGCTGGGCATGGACCAGATCGACCGCCGGATGCTCCGGGCCATTATCGAGCAGTACGGCGGCGGCCCGGTGGGTCTGGAGACCCTGGCCGCCACCATCAACGAGGACGCCGTCACCCTGGAGGATATGTACGAGCCATACCTGCTGCAAAACGGCTTTCTCACCCGTACCCCCCGGGGCAGGTGCGTCACTCAGGCCGCCTATGACCATCTCCACATCTCCTATCCCGGCCAGCAGCTGAGCCTTTAATTTTTCTCTTTTGCCGCCACTCCCCCGAAACATATCTGAACCGATGGACTTTTTACGGGATTTTAACGGAAAACGGAAAAAAACCTGAAAAGAACCTTGACATCCGGCGGCTTTCGCTTTAATATACAAGGAGATTGTTCTTGATGCGTAATGTTTTGATTACGGCTGAAACCGCTTCCACCGATGAGGAGCTGTGCCGTCTGGCCACGCAGGGGGACAGCGCCGCCGGAGAACTGCTGGTTCGGCGATACAACCGCCTGGTCCGGTGCTGCTGCCGTCCTCTGTTTCTCATGGGGGGCGACCAGGAGGACCTCATTCAGGAGGGTATGCTGGGGCTGACGGTGGCGATCCGGGGCTACGACGAGAGCCGAAACGCCTCCTTCCGTACTTACGCAGAGCGGTGCATCCGTACCCGGCTGTATACCGCCATTCGGGACGCCTCCAGCACCACCCACGCGCCTTTGAACGAGGCAGTGCCTCTGGAGCCGGACGATCCGGCCTGGCTGTCCTATCAGGACGACCCGGAGACGCTGGTGGTGGACCGGGAGACTTTTCAGGAACGTTTGAGGCAGTATCAGCAGCAGCTCACCCCTCTGGAGGAGCAGGTGCTGACCCTGTATTTACAGGGGCTGTCCTATCAGGAGATCGCCCAGAGCCTGGACCGTAGCGTCAAGTCGGTGGACAACGCCGTGCAGCGAATCAGAAGGAAGCTGCAATCACCCCGTTAGATTCGGCCGTAATCAGCTGTATCTATATCATAACGCCCGTTCGGGCAATTTTTGAGAAGAGAGGATCTCAATTATGTACGAAGATAAGGTTTTGGTCTGCAAGGATTGCGGCAAGGAGTTCGTCTTCACTGCCGGCGAGCAGGAGTTCTATGCTGAGCGGGGCTTCCAGAACGAGCCTCAGCGCTGCAAGAGCTGCCGTGACGCCCGGAAGAACGCCACCCGCGCTCCCCGTCAGTTCTTCACCGCCATCTGCGCCAGCTGCGGCAAGGAAGCCCGGGTTCCCTTCGAGCCCAAGAGCGACCGTCCTGTCTATTGCAGCGAGTGCTTCGCCAGAATGCGCGGCGAGCGCTGAGACGCACCCAGTCGATAACGGCCTGTCAAACGCCTCCGGAGCCTTCTCCGGGGGCGTTTTCAGTCTGTCAAATTGGCGCCTCTCCCCTTCTCAATCCGCGAAGAATATGATATACTATCGCTATATTGAAATTTTCTGTTGGACCCGAACAACGGGCAAAAAGGACGGCCCATTCATGAAGACTCTGCTTCACTGCTGCTGCGCCCCCTGCGCCAATATGTGCATCGACACCCTCCGGGAGGAGGGGCGGGAGGTCACCGGCTTCTGGTACAACCCCAATATCCACCCGGTGACGGAATACCGGGCCAGACGGAACACCCTGGAGGCGTACGCCAAAACCATCGACTTGCCTCTGGTGGTGATCAACGAATACGCCCTCCGGCCCTTTGTCCGGGCAGTGGCGGAGGACATCGAAAACCGCTGCGTCAAGTGCTACGAGATGCGGCTGTACCGGGCGGCGGAGTACGCCGCGGAAAACGGCTTTGACCGCTTCACCTCCAGTCTCTTCATCAGCCCCTATCAGAAGCACGACCTGCTCCGCCAGGTGGCCCAGGCCGCCGGAGAGGCATATCACGTGGAGTTCCTCTACCGGGACTTCCGCCCCCTGTTCCGCCAGGGGCAGGACCGGGCCAGAGAGCTGGGGTTCTATATGCAGAAATACTGCGGCTGTATCTTCTCCGAGGAGGAGCGGTACATCAAGCCGAAGAAGCGGATTCCGTAAGAGGGAGAGAGCGCCTTATGACGGTCAACATTCTGGCGGTGGGGGACGTGGTGGCCCAGTCCGGGCTGGACTGCCTCAGCCGCAACCTGCGCCGTATCCGGCGGGAGGAGAGCATCGACTTCGCCGTGGTCAACGGGGAGAACGCCGCCGGAAACGGCCTGCTCCCCCATCAGGCGGAGGAGATTTTGGACGCCGGAGCGGACGTCATCACCCTGGGCAACCACACCTGGGGGAAGCTCCGCATCGCCGACACCCTGGACGACAACCCCTGTCTCCTCCGGCCTGCCAACTTCGCCCCCCGCTCCCCCGGCCGGGGCTGGCACGTCTACGACGGGCCAAGGGGACTGCGCATCGGGGTGATCAACCTGATCGGCCGGGTCTCTATGGACCCCAATGTGGAAAACCCCTTCACCACGGCGGACGCCGTCTTAAAGCAGATGGAGGCGGACGTGGTCCTGGTGGACTTCCACGCCGAGGCCACCAGCGAGAAGCTGGCCATGGGCTGGTATCTGGACGGGCGGGTCTCCGCCCTGTGGGGCACCCACACCCACGTCCCCACGGCGGACGGACAGGTGCTCCCCGGAGGCACCGGGTATATCACCGACCTGGGCATGACCGGCCCCGCTCACTCTGTACTGGGCATCAAACCGGAGCAGTCCATCAACAAATTTCTCGGGGGCCTGCCCCAGAAGTACGAGGCGGCGGATGGCCCCAGCAAGCTGGAGGCTGCGGTGTTCACCCTGGATACCGCCAGCGGGAAATGTGTCGGCGTCAAGCAGCTCCGGCTGGACGGCAGCCGCCACAGGTAAGGAGACAGACAGCATGGCAGACGAGGAAAAGCAGACCCTTCCCGACGATGGGCCGGAGGCGAAAAAAAACACCTGGCAGCAGGATGTGTACAGCGAGCTGAAAATTCTGACCGTGGTGCTGGCGGTGGTCATCGTCCTGTTCCACTTTATGACCCAGCTCATTGTGGTGGTGGGCAGCTCCATGTACCCCACCCTCCACGACGGGGACCTGCTCCTGGCCTGGCGGCTGAATTACGAGCCCCAGGCGGGAGACGTGGTCATCATCCACAAGGAGACGGAGGCCATCCAGGAGACCATCGTCAAGCGCATCATCGCCACAGGGGGCCAGACGGTGGAGATCGACTACGCCGAAAACAAGGTCTATGTGGACGGCGTGCTGCTGGTGGAGGACTATCTGAACCAGGAGGACGAGGACATCATGGAGGTGAAGGGAGACGTGACCACCGTCGTCGTCCCGGAGGGCTCCGTCTTCGTCATGGGGGACAACCGGAACCACTCCACCGACAGCCGCTTCACCCAGGCCCTGGGCCTGGTGGACGAGGGGTATATCATCGGCAAGGCGATTTGCGTCTTTTTCCCCTTTTTCCACATCCAATGGCTGGGGACGTGATTCATCCAGCTGATACAAAATGCACCGTCCCGACCGGGGCGGTGCATCTCTTTGCGATCAGGTATGCCCCAGAAGCATAATCAGAGCTGCTTTTCAGGTATTTGTCATTTATGACCGGGTGTGCTATGATACCAGTGAATCAAAAGAGACGCCTCTGCCATTTCGGCGGGGTCCTGAATCACAGGAGGGATTTCGTATGAAAAAAATCGTACAGACTGCGGGGCGGAACACCCTGGGCGACTTTGCGCCGGATTTCGCCCACTTCAACGACGACGTGCTCTTCGGCGAGAACTGGAACAACCGGGATATCGACCACAAGACCCGGTGCATCATCACGGTGGTGGCCCTGATGTCCTCCGGCGTCACCGATTCCTCCCTGAAATACCACCTGGAGAACGCCAAAAAGGCCGGGGTGACAAAGGCGGAGATCGCGGCGATCATCACCCACGTCGCCTTCTATGTGGGCTGGCCCAAGGGCTGGGCGGTGTTTTACATGGCGAAAGAGGTCTGGGCGGAGGATGAGGCCCCGGCGGACGCCAAGGCCGCCCACGCCGCACAGATGGTTTTCCCCATCGGCGCACCCAACGACGCCTTTGCCCGGTATTTCATCGGCCAGAGCTACCTCGCCCCGGTATCCACCAGCCAGGTGGGCATCTTCAACGTGACCTTTGAGCCGGGGTGCCGCAACAACTGGCATATCCACCACGCCGACCAGGGCGGCGGGCAGATCCTCGTCTGCGTGGCCGGTCGTGGCTACTATCAGGAGTGGGGCAAAGAGGCGGTGGAGATGCATCCCGGCGACTGCATCAACATCCCCGTGGGGGTCAAGCACTGGCACGGGGCCGCCCCGGACAGCTGGTTCTCCCATCTGGCGGTGGAGGTGCCCGGCGAAAACTGCTCCAACGAGTGGCTGGAGCCGGTGGACGACAGCCAGTATGGCGTTTTGAAGTAAACGAGTAACGTACTACAGCCCGGCAGGCTGGCCATGGAGCTTCCGTGGCGGCCTGTCGGGCTGTTTTTGCGCCGGGCCCCGTGGCCGCCCCCGTCCTCTGTTTTTCTCAAAAAATCCGGTTTTCTGCCTTGTCGCCGGGCAATTCATCGTGTATAATAAAGATATCGGGCTGACCGGATATGGAATCGTATGCGGACGCATCCGGACGCAGTACAGAGAGAAACACATACAGGAGGGGAACAAAGATGGGATTATCGGAGAATTCACTGAAACAGATGATGGACGCTGCCAACAGAGCGGGCTGGAATATGAAGCCAGTGGGCGAGGTCAAGGAAAGCGTCATTAAAGAAGCGTCTGTCCACTACAAGGCGGAGAGAGAGGGCATATACGCTTTTTACGACAAGTCCGCTTCCAGGAACGACCAGAACGCGTATGTGTTGACCTGTTCGAGGCTGTTCAACCGCAGCTTTTACACTTATAACCGCTCTGGCGGCATGAACGACGGATACATCCCCCTGGAGGGGATTCTCGATGTGAGAATGGCAACAAATCAGGAGACAGAGGCGCGCGACAAATTCGGGACGTTTTGCGTTGTTGCATACAACAGGGGCCGCGATGTCACGGTGTTCGTGCCGGAAGAAAAGGACATCCCAGGCCTGAAGGCGCTTTTGTATACCGCAGCTGCCATCAGCGCCGAAGAAGACGAGGAGGCGGAATATCTTCCCAAGATCTATTACACTGCCAAGGCCATGGCCGCCGGGAAAAACCCGGACGCGTCCCTCTCCGTGAAGGAGCAGTACCAGACCGGTATGGCGGCGTATACCAACAGGGAATACGGAAAGGCGGCCTATTATTTTGAGCTGGCCGCCAACCGCGGCTCTGCGGACGGACAGTTCTGGCTGGTCAACTGCCACCGGTACGGCCTGGGCGTAAAACAGTCTGCGTCACAGGCTGTCTCCCTGTATGAGAAGGCCGCCAGGCAGGGACATTCGGCGGCCCAGTGCTGGTATGGCGCCAGCTTCTGCGAGCAGTTGGAATATCCGGAGTTTTCTGACATATTTATCGCGAAATCATCACGAAACGATAACGGAACGGCCATCCGGTGGTGGAAGAAGTCCGCAGACCAGGGAAATGCGCAGGCCATGTTTTTCCTGGGCAGAGTGTACGAATATGACAGCGAGTACATCTCCGCAAACAAAAAGCTGGCGGCCAGCTGGTACGCAAAGGCCGCCCGGCTGGGCCATGAAAAGGCGGCGGAGAATCTGGATTTTCTGAAGGACATGACCGACTTCGACGATTTCGAACGGGCTGCCAAGCGGGGCGACGCACAGGCCCAGTATGACCTCGGCGTCTGCTACGACCTGGGCAGAGGGGTGAAGGAGAACAGGAAAAAGGCGGAGGCCTGGCTCAAAAAGGCGTCCAGCCGTGGCTGTGCAAAGGCGGAACAATATCTAAAGGCGATCCAAACCTTTGAGGAGGGGAAGCATTATGCTAACGGCGGGCGTTCCATGAACGCCGCGGCGTGCTTTTTCGACGCTGCCGAGGCAGGTCATGCAAAGGCGCAGTATTATCTGGGAGAGATGTCCCTCAGTCACTCTACCCAGCAGGACGCCGTCCGCTGGTATGAACTGGCGGCCAGGCAGGGGTACGCGGAAGCGCAGTACCGTTTGGGGGAATGCTACTACGAGGGCTTTGGGGTGGAAAAGGACGCGGCGCAGAGCGAGTATTGGTTCCGGAAGGCCGCAAACCTGGGCCATACAAGGGCGCAGTACCGTTTTGGAAGCTGCTGCGAGGCCAAGGGTTCGTGTCCCAGCCGTGAGATGGCGATGCACTGGTATAAAAAGCCGGCACAGGAGGGCGATCACGACGCAGAGTATGCCCTGGGAATGTGCTACGCGCAAAATGGTAAATACCTCTCGGGAGATACCTACAAACAGGCGGTTTACTGGCTGAAACGCGCCGCGGAGTCTGGAAATGTGTATGCCCAGTATAACCTGGCCATCCTGTACTACAACGGCGAAGCGCTGAAAAGCCCGGATTATTTCAAAGCAAGAGACTGGATGGAGAAGGCGGCAAATAACGGGATGGAGAAGGCCAAGGTTTTTATAAAGAATAAATCCTTCCGGCCTTAACGGGCAGACCGTCTGACCGTCAAAGCAGCACCAACAGAAACGCAAACAGCCCGGCCCCGGGGGAAGGTTCTCCCAGGGGCCGGGCACTTTCATTTGTTCATTTGTCGCCTGCCAGGGCCTCCTGCTGAGGCGGCAGCTCCTCCTCGAAAAAACCGGATTATTGCATTGACCAAATAGAACATTTGTACTATACTATTGGCAGGAGAAACCGTGCGCATTGGAAGGAGCGGAGAGAGATGACGAGGAACTTTGTGGCCCTCCCCTATGAGTATCTGGAGGAGATGGAGGCCCTGTCCGACGAGGAATTTGGCAGACTGTGCCGGGTGCTGCTCCGATACAGCATGGAGGGGGAGCCCATCCGGCCGGAGGGCAATCTGCGGTTCTACACCCGCCGGGTGATGAATCGGGAGGACCGGTTCCGGGAAGGCTTTGCGGACCTGCAGCGCAAGCGCTCCGAGGCCGGGAAAAAGGGGGCGGAGGCCAGGTGGGGTATCTCTGCCTCTCCGGATGCCAATGCCATGCGATCGGATAGCAACGCCATGCGATCGGATAGCAACGCCATGCGATCGGATAGCAATGCCATGCGATCGGATAGCAAAAATGGCCAAACCGAAACCAAAGCCGAAACCAAAACCAAAACCAAAACCGAAGCCGAAGCCGAAGCCGAAACCGGGCTTCTCCCTGCTGCCGCAGGAGAGAAGGGCGGCCCCACCGCGTCGGCCCCACGCCGGGCCGACCGCCCCACCAGAGGGGATGTGTTTGTCTGTAAGACGGGTCAGAGCTTCCGGGGGGAAAGGAGCCCGCACCCCATGGGAAAGCGCCTTCAGACGCGTCTCCGGGGCAGTACGGAACGAATCGGGGCCAGGCATACGACCTGACCCCGATCCGGGCGGACAAATCTGTCCGGCATGTTCGGTTATTGCGTCGGACTGTCGAACAGCTTCAGGGCCCTGGCGGTCTCCTGTCGCTTCTCCTCCAGGGACTCGGCCAGCATCATGTCCTTCACCTTCATCAGGCGAATGGTGTTGTTCCGCTCGTTCTCCGACAGCTTCATGGTGATATACTTGATGTTCTCCTGACATTCCGGGATGACCACATACTCCAGGGCGTTTACCCGGCGGCGGGTCTTTTCGATCTCCTCCGCCAGCAGCTGGGTGGCCTTCTCGATCTGGGCCAGGCGGAGCATATCCTGGAACACGGAGGACAGGGCGTCCACCGCCCCGTCCAGCTCGCCACTGGTGGTGGCGAAGCCGTAGGGGTAGATATCTCCCCCGCTGGCGTCGCTCCGGGTGGAGAACTGGTAGACCGGGGTGTTCACCCCCATGATGTTCTGGTACTTCATGTCCAGCTCCACGCTCTGCTTGGGATAGAGCAGGGACTGCTCCAGCATCTCGGAGGACATGAGGGCGGAGGCCACGGTGAAGGAGCCGTAGGCCCGGATCATCCCCTCCTCCACGCGCTTCCGGAGGGCGCGGTTCTCCCGCACCATCTCCAGAAACTGCTTCATCATCTCGTCCCGCTTGTCCTTGAGCAGCTTGTGGCCCCGGGTGGAGGTGGCCAGCTTCTTTTTCAGCCGGGTCAGCTCCATGCGGGTGGCGTTGACTGTGGTGGCAGGCATCCTGCGATCCCTCCCTTACTGCTGGTCCTGTTTGGGCAGGTACTTGTCGATATACTCCGGCCTGATCCGCTTCAGCTCGGTCTTGGGCAGGATGCTCAGCAGCTCCCAGCCCAGGTCCAGGGTCTCCTCAATGGAGCGGTTTTCGTCCGAACCCTGGGAGACATAGCGGCGCTCGAACTCGTCGGCGAATTTGGCGTAGAGCAGGTCGGTCTTGGTCAGGGCCGCCTCGCCCAGGATGGACATGAGCTCCTTGTTCTCCTTGCCGGTGGCATAGGCGGCGAACAGCTGGTTCATGGTGCCGGAGTGGTCCTCACGGGTCTTGCCTGCGCCGATGCCCTTGTCCTTCAGACGGGACAGGGAGGGCAGCACGTCGATGGGGGGCATCACGTTCTTCCGGTACAGCTCCCGGGACAGGATGACCTGGCCCTCGGTGATGTACCCCGTCAGGTCGGGGATGGGGTGGGTCTTGTCGTCCTCGGGCATGGTGAGGATGGGTATCATGGTGATGGAGCCGGGCTTGCCCTGCTGACGGCCCGCCCGCTCGTACATGGTGGCAAGGTCGGTGTACAGATAGCCGGGATAGCCGCGGCGGCCGGGGACCTCCTTCTTGGCGGCGGAAATCTCCCGCAGGGCCTCGGCATAGTTGGTGATGTCGGTCAGAATGACCAGCACGTGCATGTCCTTCTCAAAGGCCAGATACTCTGCGGCGGTCAGGGCCATACGGGGGGTGGAGATACGCTCCACGGCGGGGTCGTTGGCCAGGTTGACGAACATCACCGCCCGGTCGATGGCGCCGGTGCGCCGGAACTCCTGGACGAAGTACTCCGATTCCTCGAAGGTGATGCCGATGGCGGCAAAGACCACGGCGAACTTGGAGGAGTCGTCCAGCACCTTGGCCTGCCGGGCGATCTGGGCCGCCAGCTGGTTGTGGGGCAGGCCGGAGCAGGAGAAGATGGGCAGCTTCTGTCCACGGACCAGAGTGTTCAGTCCGTCGATGGCGGAAATGCCGGTCTGAATGAACTCGTTGGGGTAGTCCCGGGCGGCGGGGTTCATGGCAAGGCCGTTGATGTCCTTGTACTCCTCCGGGAGGATGGCGGGGCCGTCGTCGATGGGCTCGCCCATGCCGGAGAACACCCGCCCCAGCATATCCTCGGACACCCCCAGCTCCAGGGAATGGCCCAGGAAGCGGACCTTGGACTGGGCCAGGTTGATGCCGGCGGAGGGCTCGAAGAGCTGGACCACGGCCCTGTCGCCGTTGACCTCCAGCACCTTGCCCCGGCGGCGCTCCCCGTCGGGCAGAGCGATCTCCACCAGCTCGTCATAGGTGACGCCCTCTACCCGGCGCACCACCATCAGCGGGCCGGAGATCTCACTGATCGTCTTATATTCCTTGATCATCAGTACTCCTCTCCCTTCTCTGCGATGGCGGTGATCTGGGCCTCCATATCGCTGCGAATCCGGGCGTAGACCTCCTCATACTGGTCGGGGTTCACCGTCTTGGCCCGGCCGATGCCCACCCGGGCGTCGATCTCGAACAGCTCGTTCAGGTCGGCATGCTTCTCCAGGGCGGCCCGGCACAGGGTCTCATAGTCCAAAATCAATCCCAGCATCAGGTCCTGACGCTTGTACTCGGAGAAGGAGTCGATGTCCACAAAGGCGTTCTGCTGGAGGAAGTCCTCCCGGATCATCTTGGCCACCTCCAGGGTGAGCTGGTCGTTGGGGGACAGGGAATCCTTGCCCACCAGCTGGACGATCTCGTTCAGGCTGGACTCCTCCTGGAGCAGAGCCATGGCCCGCTCCCGGCGGCGCATGAACTGGGGTCCCAGATGCTCGTCAAACCAGGGCTTCAGGGAGTCCAGATAAAGGCTGTAGGAATTGAGCCAGTTGATGGCCGGGAAGTGACGGCGATAGGCCAGAGAGGAGTCCAGGGACCAGAACACCTTGACGATACGCATGGTGGCCTGGGACACCGGCTCGGACAGATCGCCGCCCGGAGGGGACACGGCGCCCACGGCGGTCAGCGAGCCCCGGCGGTCCTCCTCCCCGCCCAGGCAGGAGACCATGCCCGCCCGCTCGTAGAACTGGGCCAGACGGGAGGTCAGGTAGGCGGGATAGCCCTCCTCGCCGGGCATCTCCTCCAGACGGCCGGACATCTCGCGGAGGGCCTCGGCCCAGCGGGAGGTGGAGTCGGCGATGACGGCCACGTCGTAGCCCATGTCGCGGAAGTACTCGGCGATGGTGATGCCGGTGTAGATGGACGCCTCACGGGCGGCCACCGGCATATCGGAGGTGTTGGCGATGAGCACCGTCCGCTTCATCAGCGTCTCCCCGGTGCGGGGGTCGATGAGCTCGGGGAACTCCCGGAGCACGTCGGTCATCTCGTTGCCACGCTCGCCGCAGCCGATGTAGACCACGATGTCCACGTCGGACCACTTGGCCAGGGCGTGCTGCACCACCGTCTTGCCGGAGCCGAAGGGGCCGGGGACGGCGGCGGTACCTCCCTTTGCCACCGGGAACAGGGTGTCGATGACCCGCTGTCCGGAGCAGAGAGGCACTCTGGGGGGATATTTCTTCTTGTAGGGGCGGCCCACACGGACGGGCCACTTCTGCATCATGGTCAGGTTGACCCGCTCGCCGTCGGCGGTCTCCAGCACGGCCACGGTGTCCAGCACCGTGTAGGAGCCGGAGGAGATGGAGACGATCTTACCGCTGAGCTTGACGGGCACCATGATGCGGTGCTCGGTGGAGGCGGTCTCCTGGACGGTGCCGATGATGTCGCCGCCCACGACCCGGTCGCCCACCCTGGCGGTGGCGACAAAGTCCCACTTCTTTTCCCGGTCCAGGGCGGGGACCTCCACTCCGCGGCGGATGTTGTGGCCGCAGACCTTCATAATGCCTTCCAGCGGGCGCTGGATGCCGTCATAGATATTCTCCAGCAGACCGGGACCCAGCTCCACGGACAGGGGGGTGCCGGTGGTGACCACCTCTGCCCCCGGCCCGACGCCGGAGGTCTCCTCATAGACCTGGATGGAGGCGGAATCCCCCTCCATGTTCAGGATCTCGCCGATCAGCCGCTGCTCACCCACACGGACCACGTCGGACATATTGGCGTCCGCCATGCCGGTGGCGACCACCAGCGGGCCGGACACCTTGACGATCTTGCCCATAGGTTTTCTACCTTCTTTCTTATCGGTTCGCCGGGAAACGGGGTCCCCCGGCTCCCTTCGTTATAATATGTCGGCTCCCACGGCCCGCTCCACGGAATCGGTGATGTTCTGCATCCCGATGCCCAGAGAGCCGTCCTTGCCGGGGATGAGGATGATGGCCGGCATGACCTCGTCCTTATATCGGTTGATCTCGTCCTGCATCTGGACGGCGAGCTGCTCCGTCAGGTAGATAATGGCGGTCTCCCCGTCCCTTGCCAGCTGGTGGAGGGTCTTTTTGGCGGCCTCCACCGTCTCGGCGGTGTGGACGTCCAGACCCAGCGCCTGGAAGCCCAGAACGCTCTCCCGGTCCCCCAGTACGGCGATCTTATACATAGACATCACGCAGCCTTTCCTGGATGACGCTGACGGGCAGGCCCGCCAGACGACCGGTCATAATAATACGGATGGCGGTAAACTCGTTGTCCCGGGCCGCCAGATAGGCGATGACCGGCTGCTCTCCAAAGGCCACCTGCCGGGCGGTGGAGAGATAGGCCGCCTGGGCGTTGTCGCAGGCCTTCTCGAAGGCGGTGAGACTGCCCCCCTGGGCGGCGGTCTGCCCCAGGGCAGCGGCCTCCGCCAGCAGGCCGGAGCCGTAGATCTGCTCCAGCTTGGCGGAGCCGTCTGCCGCCGCCGTCACCCGCTCCGGAGGGACGCTGCCTCCCCGGAAGAGGACGGTCTTTAAGAAGTCGCTGTCCTTTCCCATCCGGCGCACCCGGACCAGGCTGCGCAGGTTGGCGGCGTCCACCATCAGGGCCACGTACCCCTCCAGGAAGGAGGAGCCGGTCTCCGCCGCCATGTCCGCCATCTCCCGGAAGTAGGCCTGGTCCAGCAGGAAGTCCGCCTGCTGCGGGTCCTTTGTGGACGCCAGCAGCCCACGGGCCTCCAGCATGGCCTGGGCCAGGGGTTTGGGCAGATCACTCAGCTCCCCCTCCGCCAGGGCCTTTGCCAGAGCTGCCCCGGGGACCCGGCCGGTGTCCACCAGAAGGCGGCTGGCGTCCGTTCCCCTGGCCTCGCTCTTGAGCAGGACCTTGGCGTTGTGGTAGTCATATTTGATTTTGAACACGTCCACCAGACGGCGGTCCGGCACGAACTGGGTGACGTCGGCGATGACCTCGTCCCGGGCGTGGGCCAGCATCCGGTTGACTGCGTCCACATCCACCACGGTCAGCTCCTCATAGCCGCACTCCGTCAGCACCTTGGCCGCCTCCTCGTTGGTGGAGGCCTCCAGCATCCGCTCCATCCTGGATCGGGTCAGCAGCCCGTTCTCCAGCGCCCGGATACGGGCGGACAGGAACAGATAGTCGGTATCCTTGATTTTTTTAGACAATTCGTTCCCTCCTTATACAGGAGTGGCTCAGGCAAAGAGCACCCCGGCCACCTCGCCGGAGACACTGCTCCGAGCCTCCCGGACCAGTGCCTCAAAGGTGCAGTTGATCTCCACATCGCCGTCGGCCAGGATCACGCCGCCCCGGAAGCCTCTGGACTCCTGGGACAGGGTCAGCAGACCGACCTTGCCCGACTTGGCCAGCAGCAGGTTAGCTTTTGTGGCCACCTTGACCCCGTAGCGGGCCCGGTCGGTCTGGGAGAGGATGAGCTGCTCCCGGCCGGTGGAGACGGCAGACACCGTCAGCTTCGCCAGCAGGTCCACATAGTCGTTCTCCGGCAGGCTGCACAGCCGCTCCAGGGCCAGGTCAAAGGCCCTGTCCAGCATCTCCTGCTTGGCAGACAGCAGCTGCTGGCGGCCCTCCCGCTCGGCGGCGCTGACCAGGCGGCTCTCCCGCTCGGCGGCGGCAGCCTCGCCCCGGGCCTTCGCGTCCTGAGCGATCTGCTCCGCCTGGGCCTGATAACGGGCGGAGATCTCACCGGCCTGGGTTCTGGCCTGGGCCAGGATCTCCTCCGCCTCCTGGCGGGCGTCCCCGGCGATGCGCTGGGTGATTTTATCAATTCCGTTCATCGTCTTCCCGCCTTTCCCTTTCCTGCGGTCATCAGCTGATGTAGATGATCATCAGCATGGAGGCCAGCAGGGCCAGAATGGCATAGAATTCCACGGTGATGCACAGCACCATGCCCTTGGACCAGTCGTCCGGCTTCTTGGCCAGGATGTTGATCGACCCCGCGGCCACCCGGCCCTGGGCGATGGCGGAGAACAGTCCGCCGAGAGCCATGGGCAGGCAGGCGACAAAATACTGCATGCCGGTGGCCACGTCCATATTCATTGCGCTTCCGTCCATCAGACCCATGCTGAAGATGGCGAAGAACCACACCACCAGGCCGTACAGGCCCTGGGTGCCAGGGATGACCTGCAAAATCATGACCTTACCAAACTTGCTGGGGTCCTCGCTCAGCAGGCCGGTGCCCGCCTCGCCGGCCATGCCGGTGCCTTTTGCGCTGCCGATGCCGCTGAGAGCTGCCGCAAGACCTGCGCCCAGCAGGGCAAAGGGCAGACCGCCAATCGTTTCTAACATAGTAATGACCTCCTTATTTTTCGACTACGTCCACATATTCGGTTTTGACTGCCATAGGCCGGAAGGGGCTGCCTCCGTCCTCGTAGAATTTGTTGAAATATTCCAGGCACTGGAGCCGCAGGTCGTGGACAAAGCAGCTCAGAATGTTCAGTGCCAGGTTGAGTGCGTTCCCCGCCAGGGAGATGATGATGAAGAAGACAATGTTGCCGGGGATCGCGCCCAGGGTGTTGAACACTTGTGCGATGACCGAACCGGCCAGCATCAGCGCCATCAGACGGGAGTAGGACAGCACGTCGCCAAAATAGCTGGTGATGTCGTACAGGCTGGAGACGCCGCCCGTCAGCTTGCCGATGATGGTGGGACTGCTCCTGCCCTGGGTGAGCACCAGCGCCAGCACGCCTGCGATGGCCACCCACCAGGAACCGGTGAGCACGCCCACGCCGACCCCCAGAAACAGCAACCACCAGGAGCCCACGTCCATCACGGCGTCCCAGAACTGGCCCCGTTTCGTCAGCTTGTAGAAGTTGATCGCCATGCCCGTGATGACCTGCACGCCGCCCAGAACCATTGCGCCGATGAGGATCATCAGCGTGTCGTTCAGGGGGGTGAACAGGGCGGGCATCTCAAAGGTGCTGGTCGGGTCGATGAGCTTGAGCAGCTGGGGAACAAAGTCCCCGAAGAAGCCGCCGGTCATAGCGCCGAAGATAAAGGTGCTGATGCCGCACAGCCCCATCAGCTGGAAGATGTTTCCTCTGGGGTGCTTCTTTTTCAGCACCACCAGGGAAATGATCATCATGACCAGGCCGTACCCCATGTCCGCCATCATCATGCCGTAAAACACCACGAAGAAGGGGAACATCAGGGGGTTGGGGTCCAGGGAGCCGTACCGGGGCAGAGAGTACATCTCTGTCACCATGTTCAGCGGCTTGGTCAGCTTGTTGTTTTTCAGCTTCACCGGGACCCGGTCATACTCTTCCTGTTCCGGCTCCGCCGTCTCCCAGGCGCAGGTGTACCGCTCCAGCACCCGGAGCAGCTCCGCCTCCTCCGGCTCGGTGTACCAGCCCTCCATCAGGAAGGTGCGGTCGGTGGCCAGGGTGCGTTCCCTGCCCTCCTCCCGGGTCACCTCGGAGGTCAGCCGGTCGATGACCAGCTTCATCTGCTCCCGATGCTCCTTCTGGCCCACGATGACGTCGATGGCCGCCTGTTTCCGGGCCGCCTCCTCCGCCAGCCGGGCCTCCGTCTCCTTCAGGCACTCCTTTGCCGTGCCCTCCATGTCCTTGAACCGGACAGCAGAGAAGGCCTTGGGCCGGAGGGCCGCCTGGGCCGCGGGGAAATCCGCCTTGTGGCACAGGAGGAGGATGTAAATGTGCTCCTTGTCCCGGCTGACCTCCACGATCTGACACAGGGGAGCCTGCTCCGCCAGCTCTGCGCTGATCGTCTCCAACTCCGCCGTCGCCGGGAGGGTGCCCAGCACCAGCTCGGTGTGCTCAGTGGATTCCTGGTTCAGGGGCAGGTCCAGCTCCAGCCAGGGGAGAAGGCTGACCTTCTGATTCTCCAGCCGGTTCTCCGCCGCCAGGGTCTGGGACACCTCGTCCGCCGCACGGTTCACCGTCCGGGCGCTCTCCAGCGCCTGGCCCAGGGCCTCGTCGTCGAACAGCTCCTCCTGGGTCACCAGGGGCCGGGGGGTCAGCATCCCGCTCTTGGCGGGGGCAAACTCCTTCAGCGCGTTCAGCGCCGTCTGAAGCTCGCCGATCTCCCCCCTGACATGGCTCAGGTCGCTGCTGCCCCGGTTGCTCAGCAGGGCCGCCCAGTCCGGGTCCTCCGGGTCTGCCTCCGGGGTGGTCACCTGAACGCAGCCGATGCGGAGCAGTTCATTGAGCAGCGGCTCCTGCTCCTCTGTCAGTCCGATCAGCCGCAGGCGTTTCATCCTGACGATAGCCATCAGGCATCCACCACCTTTCTTACGATCAGTGACGCTGCTTCTTCAAGCCGTCCCCCGGCCCTGCTGCGCAGCTCGTCGGCGTCCGCAGCGGCCTGGGCGCGGATCTGCGCGATCTCGCCCGCCGCGTTTTCTTCCGCCTGGGCCAGCATCTGCTTTGCCAGGGCGTCGCCCCCGGCCTGGGCATCCTGCACAGCCTGCCGCCCGGCGCGCTCCGCCTCTGCGATCAGGCTTTTGGCCTCCTGAGCGGCCTGGGCTTTTTCCGTCCGGCCCTGCTCCTCTGCCAGAGTGACCTGCTTGACTGCTTCCAAAGACATCGTCTCACCGCCTTTCTGTTTGGATTGTTCATACTCGTCCCCTGTTCAGTCCGCCGGAGCCGCTTCTCTCCGGCCGGGACGATTTAATAACCCATTCTATTGAACATTCTTCATTATAGCAACCTCTTTACAGAAAAGCAACCGGAAGTTCGTTCGTTTACAAACAGTTCAAAATACAAAATGCAGGACGGAAAGACCGTTCCTGCATTCTGTTCCCGCACATAGCCGTATCTCCGGCCGTTTTTCCCCATGTCTCTCTCATTTGCTCAGGGCATCTGCAAAGACGTTCAGCCCCTTCAGGACCGCGTCCTGCTCCTCCTCGCTCAGGTCCTTCATCGCCTGGGCGAAGCGGTCGGTGGCATAGCTGGACGTCTCTGCCCGGACCTCCCGGTAATGGTCGGTGACCTCCACAAAGATCTTCCGGCGATCCTGGTCGGAGCGCACCCGCTGCACCAGGTCCATCCGCTCCAGGCGGTCCACCACGCCGGAGGTGGTGCTGTTGGCACTGCCGGTGGCCTTTGCCAGCTCGCTGATGGGCATGGGTCCGTCGGCGTCCAGGATCATTAACGTGACCGTCTGGGGATAGGTCAGATTCATCCGTCCCAGATAGCCCTGAGAACGGACGGAGACCTGTCTGCTGGCCTTTAAAAAGGCATGGAGGATCTGGTTTGCTTTTTCGGTCATCATGGTTGATTCCCCCTTGAGGTTATGGCTCACGAACGCCATTGCGCTGCTATTTATCATAGACCTCATTTTCGCATTCGTCAATGAATCAATGCCGTTATTCACGTTTTATTTACACTTTCCCCCCACATTCATGGGCGGAATCCGTCCTTTTTTCCTGAATTCTCTCCGCCAGTTTTTTCCAGTCTCTCCGCGCCGCTCCCGGGCCGCGCCTCCTTCCCTCCCGGAAAATCCCCTTGCAATTTTCCCCGAATGAAATCATAATAGGGGGAAAGAGGAGGCCTCGCCATGTATCCCTATCAGATCGTCCGCTCCCGGCGGAAAACCGTCTCTCTGGAGATCCGCCCGGACTGCTCCGTCCTCGTCCGTGCGCCCCTGGAGATGCGGGAGGCAGACATTCGGGACTTTGTTCTCCGCCACCAGGACTGGCTGGACCGGCATATGCCCCAGGTGCAGGCCCGCCAGCGGCCGGAGCCCACCCGGGAACAGGCCGAGGCCCTCATTCAGCGGGCCAGGGACATCCTCCCGGGAAAGGTGGCCCACTATGCCAGCATCATGGGGGTCTCCCCCACCGGCATCACTGTCACCGGAGCCAGGACCCGGTTCGGCTCCTGCTCCCCGAAAAACCGGCTCTGCTTTTCCTGGCGGCTGATGGCCTACCCGGAGGCGGCCATCGACTATGTAGTGGTCCACGAGCTGGCCCACATCCGCCACAAGAACCACAGCCCCGCCTTTCACGGGTTCGTGGCCTCCGTCCTCCCCGACCATCTGGAGCGGCGGCAGCTGCTCAAACAGCCGCCGGACGATTCCCCATTTTCCCCAAAGGAGTGAGCAACCATGATCATTGCCGTCTCTGCCGTCCAGGGCACCTTTCTGGAGCACCAGAATCTTCTGACCCGTATCGGCGTGGAGTCCTTCCCCCTCCGGGAGCAGGCGGACCTGGAGCGGCCCTTTGACGGGCTCATCCTCCCCGGTGGCGACTGTGATAAACAGAGCAGACTCCTCCGGCAGCGGGGGCTGATGGAGCCCATCCGGGAGCGCATCAGTCAGGGGATGCCGGTGCTGGGCACCTGCTCCGGCATGATCCTCCTGGCCCGGCAGGTGGAGAACAGCAAGGCCCCCTACTATCTGGGCACCATGCCCATCACCGTCCGCCGCCGGCAGCTCCCCTCCTTCCAGGTGAACGGAGCCTTTGCCGCCATCCGGAGCATCCCCATGCGGTTCCTCAACGCCCCGGTGGTCACCGAAATGGACGACGAGGTGGAGATCCTCTCCCTGACCCGGGGGGAGGTCACCGCCGCCCGATATGAAAACCAGCTGGTCACCTCCTTCCACCCGGAGATGACCACCGACCCCTCCGTCCACCACTACTTCAAAATCATGGTGGACCAGGCCATCAAGAGAAGAGAGCGGGGGGAGTAGGGTATAAGAGAGGGGCTATCGAAGCGCTGAAAACCTTCGGCGAATTCGCCCGGGTGCCTGTCTTGTCGTGGGTGCGTACTGCTCTCCCTCCGTCACGGCTTACGCCGTGCCACCTCCCTCAAAGAGGGAGGCAAGAGGTTTGTGCACCCTTCTTGGCTCCCTCTCTGAGGGAGCTGTCAGCGAAGCTGACTGAGGGAGAGCGGTAGGGGCTACCGACTGGCGAAAAGCGTTGGGCGAATTCGTACCGACTCTCAGCGAATCCGCCTCAAGGCAAGCCCTCGTCATTTCCCTGTTTACTTTCCCTCCCCAATATGATATAACTTTGTCGATCAAAAACCGTTTCATCAGGAGGTATGAGCCATGTCTGTTCCCAGTGTCTCCCCCGCTGTCCGTTACATCGGCTGCGACGATAAGACCATCGATCTGTTTGAGAGCCAATACCTTGTTCCCAACGGCATCAGCTACAATTCCTATGTCATTCTGGACGACAAGATCGCCATTATGGACACCGCCGACCGCCGGGTCACCGACCGGTGGCTGGCCAATCTGGACGCCGCCCTGGAGGGCCGCACTCCGGACTATCTGGTGGTCCACCATCTGGAGCCGGACCACGCTGCCAACATCCAGCGGGTCTGCGAGCGCTATCCGGACCTCCGCGTCGTCGCCTCCGCCAAGGCGGTGAGCATGCTGCCCCAGTTCTTCACCCTGGACCTCTCTGACCGGGTCATCCCCGTCAAGGAGGGGGACACCCTCTCCCTGGGCAGCCACGTCCTCACCTTCGTCATGGCCCCCATGGTCCACTGGCCGGAGGTCATGGTCAGCTATGAATCCAGCGAAAAGGCCCTGTTCTCCGCCGACGCCTTCGGCAAGTTCGGCACATTGGACACGGAGGAGGACTGGGACTGCGAGGCCCGGCGGTACTACTTCAACATTGTGGGCAAGTACGGCGGCCCCGTCCAGACCCTGCTGAAAAAGGCCGCCAAGCTGGACATTCAGACCATCTACCCCCTCCACGGCCCCATCCTCACCGAAAATCTGGGCCACTATCTGGAGAAATATCAGATCTGGTCCAGCTATCAGCCGGAGGACGAGGGCGTCACCATTGCCTATGCCTCCATCCACGGCAACACCGCCCAGGTAGCCAAACAGCTGGCGGAGATTCTCACCGCCAAAGGGGCCAAAAAGGTCAGCCTGTTCGACCTGAGCCGGGACGACAAGGCGGAGGCGGTAGAGGACGCCTTCCGCTACAGCCGTCTGGTGCTGGCCGCCGCCTCCTATGACGGCGGGGTGTTCCCGCCCATGGAGAGCTTCCTGTGCACTCTCACCGCCAAGGCCTACCAGAACCGGAAGGTCGCCCTGGTGGAGAACGGCTCCTGGGCCCCCTCCGCCGGCCGGGTGATGAAGGGCTATGTGGAGAAGATGAAGAACATCACCCTCTGCCCCACCGTCGTCACCGTCAGGTCCACCCTGAAGGACGCCGACCTTCCCAAGCTGGAGCAGCTGGCGGATGAGCTGCTGGCCTGACCCTTTCCAACCGCTTCCCGCCGTCCCGAACTGCGCCGGGGCGGCGGCTGAGCCTGTCGTATAACGACAGGCTCTCGAACCAAATGCAAGCATTTGGTTCGAAATGCGGCTCCTCTCCGCACTCGCTTCGCTCGCACAGTCGTCGCCTCCCTGTGTCTTTTTGCCGGTACACGCCCGGCTAAAAAGGCGTATTTCATTTTATTTTGTTGCTAAAGCAACAAAACTCCTGCGGAGGGCTTCCGTAACTTTTAGCCTACTTTTACGGATTGACTTTTTTGATAGACTGGCCCGCCGTCCCGAACTGCGCCGGGGCGGCGGTTTTCAGTTGCGCCGCCGGGGGCGTTCCCGGGGGAGGGGCTCGCCCTCCACTAAAATCACGTCCGGGCCGAACCGCTTCACCTGTCCCCAGGGGACCAGTCGTATCTCCCGGCTGCCCAGCAGGCCGAAGAAATACCGCCGCTGCCCCGGCACCACCAGGGACAGGATGCGCCCGGTGTCCAGGTCGATGTTCAGGTCCCCCACATATCCAAACCGGCTCCCGTCGGTGACGGAAATGACCTCCTTGAACCGCAGCTCCTCCAGATTGCTCTCCATCGTCCCGCCTCCCTCTGGGAGACGGTATGCAGAGGCGGGGATGTCCTATGACCCCGCCCGTCAGAAAGGAACCACGCCATGACGCCGGAACAGGCCCTCAAACAATATTTTGGCTATGACCGGTTCCGGCCCTATCAGGAACAGGTGGTCCGGGCCATCCTCCGCCGCCGGGACGTGCTGGCGGTGATGCCCACCGGGGCGGGAAAGTCCGTCTGCTATCAGCTCCCCGCCGTCATGATGGAGGGCGTCACCCTGGTCGTCTCTCCCCTCATCTCCCTGATGCAGGACCAGGTCCAGGCCCTGCTCCAGTCGGGCATCCGGGCGGCCTGGATCAACAGCACCCTGACCCCCCGGCAGCAGCAGCTTGCCCTGGAGCGGGCCGGTCAGGGGGCGTATCAGATCATCTACGTCGCCCCGGAGCGGCTGAGTCTGCCCGGCTTCCGGCAGTTCGCCCAACAGGCCCCCATCTCCCTGGTGACGGTGGACGAGGCCCACTGTATCTCCCAGTGGGGCCACGACTTCCGCCCCAGCTATCTGGAGATCGCCGATTTTCTGGACTGTCTCCCCCAGCGGCCTCCGGTGGCCGCCTTTACCGCCACCGCCACACAGTCCGTCCGGGAGGACATCGTCCGCTCCCTGGGGCTGAACGACCCCCTCACCTTCGTCTCCGGCTTCGACCGGCCCAACCTGTACTTTGAGGTGCGGGAGTCCTCCCACCGGGACCGGGACGTGCTGGAGACCCTGGCCCGTTTCCCCGACCGCTCCGGCATCATCTACTGTCTCTCCCGGAAGAAGGTGGAGGAGCTGTGCCAGCTGCTCTGTGACAACGGCTACTCCGCCACCCGATACCACGCCGGGCTGGACCCTCAGGAGCGAAGACAAAATCAGGAGGACTTTCTCTACGACCGGCGCACCGTCATGGTGGCCACCAACGCCTTTGGCATGGGCATCGACAAGTCCAACGTGGGCTTTGTCATCCACTACAGCATGCCCGGCAGTCTGGAGAGCTACTATCAGGAGGCGGGCCGGGCCGGTCGGGACGGCAGCCCCGCCCAGTGCATCCTGCTCTTTCAGCGCCGGGACATCGCCACCAACCGCTACTTCATCGAGCAGGGAGACGAGCGGGGCGACCTCACCCCGGAGCAGTCAAAGCAGCTCAGGCAGCACGACCTCCAGCGTCTCCAGCAGATGGTGCAGTACTGCTCCGCCCCCGGCTGTCTCCGCCACGCCCTGCTCGCCTATTTTGGGGAGTCGTCCCCCGACCGGTGCGACAACTGCTCCAACTGTCTGGGGGGACAGGCCCCGGAGGACGTGACCGCCGAGGGGCGGCAGTTCGTCTACTGCGTGGCCCTTCTCTCCCGGGAGGGGCGGGCCTTCGGTTCCGGGGCGATCATCAAAATCCTGCTGGGCACGGAGGACCCCGCCATCGACTGGCTCCGGCCCCGGCGGCTGGACTGCTGGGGGGCGCTGGCGGGAAGCTCTCCGGCCAAGCTCCGCCGGGTGGCCGCCGCCCTGGAGGACCAGGGCTTTCTCCGCCGGACAGAGGGGGAGCGCCCGGTGCTGGAGCTGACCCGGCTGGCCCCGTCCCTGGTCTCCGGCAAGGCCCGCCTCACCATCAAGGCCCAGACCACCAAAAAGGAGCGCCGCAAGGTGCAGGCCCAGGCCTCCGGCAGCCTGGACAGCCCCCTGTTCCCCGTTCTCCGGGAGGTGCGCGCCCGGCTGGCCAGGGCGGAGTCCGTCCCCGCCTTTATCATCTTCAACGACGCCACCCTCCGGGAGCTGTGCCGGGTGCAGCCCCGAAACCGGGAGGAATTTCTCCAGGTCAGGGGGGTGGGGGCGAAAAAGGCGGAGCGATACGCCGCCCCCTTTCTGGAGGCCATCCGCAGCTACCAGACAAATCCGCCCAAGGAGTGACTGCTATGAAAAATACCACCCTCTGCTACATCCAGCGGGAGGACGAATACCTGATGCTCCACCGCGTCAAAAAGGCCCACGACCTGAACCATGACAAGTGGATCGGCGTGGGCGGCAAGTGCGAGGAAAACGAGAGCCCCGAGGAGTGTCTGCTCCGGGAGTGCCGGGAGGAGACGGGCCTGACCCTCACCGACTACCGCTACCGGGGACTGGTCACCTTTGTCTCCGACGAGTGGGAGGGGGAGTATATGCACCTGTTCACCGCCGAGGGCTTCACCGGGACAGTAGGCCCCTGCAATGAGGGGGTGCTGGAGTGGATCGGCAAGGACGACCTCCGGGCCCTCCCCATGTGGGAGGGGGACCATATCTTTCTCGACCTGTTGGAGACGGAGGCCCCCTTCTTCTCCCTGAAGCTGGAATACCATGGGGACAGCCTGGCCTACGCCGCCCTGGAGGGCGAGGCCCTGGAGCTGCCCTATCAGGGGGAGTTCCGGCTGGGGTGAGGGCTTTCGGTGCATCCGTAGCGGTTCCTGTGAATTCGCCCGGGTGCCTGTCTTGTCGTAAGTGCGTGCGGCTCTCCCCCAGTCAGCTCCGCTGACAGCCCCGCCGTCAAGCGGCACTTCCGCTTCGCTCCCTGCCTCACGGAGGGGGCCAAGGGTCTGGCACAACCCCTTGGCTCCCTCTCTGAGGGAGCTGGCTGCCCGCAGGGCAGACTGAGGGAGTGCAGCAGGCACTATCCCCCATCAGAAATCCTTCGGCGAATTCGCACCAATCTCCAGCGAATTCGCCGTGAGCTTTTGCTTGTTGTCAGTGCGTGCTGCTCTCCCTCCGTCACGGCTTCGCCGTGCCACCTCTACCGCCTAACGGCGGCACTTCGCCTCAAAGAGGGAGGCAAGGGCCTGGCACTATTCCCCGACACACCAAAGCCGCCGTCCTCCCGATCGGAGAACGGCGGCTCTGTTTTTTTGCCTTTGGCGCATCAGCCCGGAGGCCAGGTCATATCCCGGCCCGCCAGCACGTGGAAGTGGAGGTGGGGCACAGACTGTCCCGCCTGGAGGCCGCAGTTGGAGACCACCCGGAAATCGGTGATACCCAGCTCCTTTGTCACCTGGGCGATGACCTCAAAGCAGTGGGCCACGACAGCGGAGTTCTCCGGCGTCACCGCCCCGGCGGAGGGGATGTGCTCCTTGGGGATGACCAGGAAGTGGACCGGGGCCTGGGGGTCGATGTCGTAAAAGGCATAGACCAGCTCGTCCTCGTACACCTTGTTGGAGGGGATGTCCCCGTTGACGATGGAACAAAACAGACAGCTCATATGGATTCAGCTCCTTTCGCAACCGTATGCTGTCAAAGCGACGTTTTCTTCTCCAGTGCCACCTGAGCGGTAAAGGACCCGTTCTCCGCCCGGGTGTCAAAGGAGCCGTTGTATTTTCTCGCCACTGCCCGGATGATGTTCATCCCCAGGCCGTGGCCCTCGCCCTTGCTGGAGCCGGACTCCCCCGCCTCCGGGCCGCAGGTGTTGACCACCTTCACCAGATAGAACCCCTGCCGCTCTCCGGCGGTGATGCAGACAGACGGGTCAGGCTGGCCGCTGCGCTGGCAGCCTTCGATGGCGTTGTCCAGCAGGTTGGCAAACAGGCTGGTCAAATCTGCCGCCTCCAGGCTCCAGCCGCTCACCCCCATCTGCGCGTCGAAGCGGATGCCCGCCTCCGCCGCCCGGTCTGCCTTGACGGTGAGGATAATGTTGACGGTGGGGTCGTCGCAGTAGCGGGCGGGGTGAATGGCGTCCAGCCGCTCCTCCAGCTCCCCCAGCAGCCCGGCGGCCCGGTTCGGGTCCTCCCGGGTCAGGCCGTAGGCCACCTGAAGCTGATTTTTGATATCGTGACGGAAGTCCGACATCTGTTTGGCGCTGGTCTGTGCCAGCTGATAGTATTTCACCGCCTGCTCCCGTTGCAGCTGGAGCTGCTCCAGCTCCTGCTGGGCTTTGGTCGCCTCTGCGGCGCTGACGATGACCTGATAGGCGTAGTACTGGGTCACGATGGAGGTCAGGGACACCAGGGCGCTGAGCCAGCCCCGGTTTCTCATCCAGAGCTCTGCCCCTCCGGCGACGAAGATCGCCACCATGAGGACGTTCTGATTCACCGCCAAAGCCAGGGTCAGGCCAATGATTTTCCCCCGGACCGCCCGCTCCAGACGGTTGTAAAAGGTCAGGCAGCCGGTGCCCAGGGCCATGAACTCCACAGTATACAACAGCGTACCCAGCAGGATGCCCGGCTCATATCCCTGGCCCACGATATCACCCAGCCCGATCCCGGCAGCCAGCGCGCCCATGGCCGACGCGATGGTATCCGCCGTCATCATACAGGCCAGCAGGATGCCGAACAGGCCCAGCTTCCGCCGGGGCGGCTCCAGGGAGCAGACCCAGATAACGAGGAAGTAATAAATGAGGTAGAAGACGGCCCGCCAGGGCTGGAGCTCATACCAGGCGTCTCCCAGCAACAGGAACGGCACACAGCCCAGGAGGACTGCCACCCAGAGCAGCCATTTTCTCCTCACCTTCCCGGCGCACAGCAGGAACAGGCCCACACTGATCTGCTGGACACAGTACAGGGCGACGGTGCCCAGGTCGATCAGCTCGCCTACATCATACCGGCTCAGGTCGAACAGCTTGCTCCAGTATTCGATGATCTCTTCCAATCCGCTCTCCCGGTCCGGCTCACAGCCCCAGCTTTTCCGCCACGAAGTCGTCCACCGAGGCCAGGGCGTCGTCCAGCTTGAGGATGTCTTTGCCGCCGCCCATGGCGGAGTCGGGCTTGCCGCCGCCGGAGCCGCCGCAGATGCCGGTGACCTTCTTCACCAGCTCTCCGGCCTTGATGCCGGCCCGGACGGCCCCCTTGCCGCAGACGGCCAGGATAGAGATCTTCTCCCCGTTGACGGCGGAGAGGACGGCCACCATGTTCTCGTCCCGGTCACGGAGGACGTCGCCCATCTTGCGCAGCTCGGGCACCTCCACGCTGCCCAGGTTGGCGGTGAGCACATGGAGGCTCCCCACATGCTTGGAGGCGGCCAGGAACTGCTTGGCCTCGGCCGCGGCCTCCCGGTCCCGGAACTGGGCGATGGTCTTGCGCAGCTCCTTCATCTCGTTCATCTGAGCGGTGATGCGCTGGGCCAGGCTCTCCGGCTTGGTCTTGAGGACGGAGTCGGCCTCGTTGAACCGCTGCTGCATGGTCAGCCGGTCGGCCACATTCCGCTTGCCGGTGGTGGCCTCGATGCGGCGGACGCCGGAGGCGATGGAGCTCTCCGACAGGATGTGGAAGGAGCCCACCAGGGCCGTGTTGGTCAGATGGGTGCCGCCGCACAGCTCCACGGAGTAGTCGCTCATGTTCACCACCCGGACCACGTCGCCGTACTTCTCGGAGAACAGGGCCATGGCCCCCATGGCCTTGGCCTCGTCGATGGGCATCTCCTTCGTCTCGATAGCCAGGCCGTCCAGGATGGCGTCGTTGACCAGCTGCTCGATCTTCAGCAGCTCGCTGGGCTTGACCGCGTCAAAGTGGGTGAAGTCAAAGCGGAGGTAGTCCGGCTCCACCAGAGAGCCCGCCTGCTGGACGTGGTCGCCCAGGACGGTCTGGAGGGCCTTTTGCATCAGGTGGGTGGCGGAGTGGGCCCGGGCGGTTGCTCTCCGGCGCTCCCGGTCCACCGAGGCGGTGACCTGCTGCTCCACGGAGAAGCGCCCGGCGGTCATGACGCCGTAGTGGAGGTACTTTCCCGCCTTGGTCTTTTGGGTGTCGGTGACCATAAAGACGGCCTCGCCGCAGGTGATGGTCCCGTGGTCGCCCACCTGGCCGCCCATCTCCGCATAGAAGGGTGTCCGGTCCAGCACCAGGATGCCCTTTTTGCCGGTGTTGATGCTGCCGGACAGCTCGTCGTCCTCGATGATGGCCTGGATATGGCCGGTGGCCTCCAGCCGGTCATAGCCCAGGAAAGCGGTGGGGGTCCTGTCGATGTCGCCCAGGTCGATGTGGGCCCAGCCCAGATCGCCCAGGGCCTTCCGGGCCTCCCGGGCACGGACCTTCTGGGCCTCCATCTCCGCCTGGAAGCCCTCCTGGTCTACGGTGATGCCCTCGTCCTGGCACATCTCGATGGTCAGGTCGATGGGGAAGCCGTAGGTGTCGTACAGCTTGAAAGCGTCCGCCCCGGAGAACACATTCTCCCCCTTGGCCTTGTGGGCCGCCAGCAGGTCGGCGAAAATTTTCAGGCCGCCGTCGATGGTCTTGGAGAAGTTCTCCTCCTCGGACCGGATGACCCGGGTGATATAGCCCTGACGCTCCACCAGCTCGGGATAGGCGGTCTGGTTCTCGTGGATGACGGTGTCGCAGACCTTGTACAGGAAGGGGTCGGTGACGCCCAGCAGCCGTCCGTGCCGGGCCGCCCGGCGAAGGAGCCGCCGGAGGACGTAGCCCCGGCCCTCGTTGGAGGGCAGCACGCCGTCGCAGATCATCATGGTGGCGGAGCGGATATGGTCGGTGATGATGCGCAGAGACACATCCGTCTTGTCGCTGTCCCCGTAGTGGGCGCCGGTGATCTCGCTGACCTTGTGGGTGATGTTCATCACCGTGTCCACGTCAAAGAGGGAGTCCACCTCCTGGCAGACGCAGGCCAGCCGCTCCAGGCCCATGCCGGTGTCGATGTTCTTCTGGGCCAGGTCGGTGTAGTTGCCGTGGCCGTCGTTGTTGAACTGGGAGAACACGTTGTTCCAGACCTCGATATACCGGTCGCAGTCGCAGCCCACAGTGCAGGTGGGCTTGCCGCAGCCCTTCTCCGGGCCGCGGTCGTAGTAAATTTCAGAGCAGGGGCCGCAGGGGCCGGAGCCGTGCTCCCAGAAGTTGTCCTCCTTGCCGAAGCGGAAGATGCGCTCGGCGGGGATGCCGATCTCCTTGTTCCAGATCTCAAACGCCTCGTCGTCGTCCACATAGATTGAGGGATACAGCCGGTCCGGGTCCAGACCCACCCACTCCGGGCTGGTGAGGAACTCCCAGGACCAGGCAATGGCCTCGTGCTTGAAGTAGTCGCCAAAGGAGAAGTTGCCCAGCATCTCGAAATAGGTGCCGTGGCGGGCGGTCTTGCCGAGGTTCTCGATGTCGCCGGTGCGGATGCACTTCTGGCAGGTGGTCACCCGGCGGCGGGGAGGCACCTGCTCCCCGGTGAACCAGGGCTTCATGGGCGCCATGCCGGAGTTGATGAGCAGCAGGGACGCGTCGTTTTGAGGGATCAGGGAGAAGCTGGGCAGGCGGAGGTGCCCCTTGCTCTCAAAGAAGCGCAGGAACATCTCTCGCAGCTCGTTCAGCCCGTAGGGAGTGGGCTTTTTCACGTTCAGGACCTCCAGTGAATTTCTTTTATCTGTCTCTTGCCGGGCAATGGGAGCCGCAAAAAAACGCCCCGCCCCCGGTTCAGGGGCGAAGCGTCGCTTCACGGTACCACCCTGATTTTCCCCCGCACAGAGGGGAATCTCGGTCATCCGGTAACGGGGATGAGTCGTGCCGCTCGTCGCGGCCGGCTTGGAAGTGGCTGTCCGGGACGGCCTCCGCAGGGCTTGCACTCTCCCCCGCTCGCTCTGGACGCCGCGCTCCCGGCTGGTTTCCGCATTGCCGTTTTGCACGTTTTGTACGGCATTCATTTTAAACGTGCCGGGGAAGGATGTCAAGAAATTTTTGCATCACGGATGCTCCCCCGCCCCCGCCCTTGACACGGTGGGAAAATCGTGCTATATTCATCCTGTGATTTGGCGATGAAGGGGACGAATCCGCAGAGGTCGGCCAGAGAGAAGCGCCCTGTGCTGCAAGCGCTTTCCGCCCGAACCGGTGACACCGCCCCGGAGCCGCAGGTGACAAAGCCTGCCGTGCGCCGCCCGTTACCGCGGCCAATGAGCGGGTCTGTCCTCTATCCGGACAGGCCAAGCAGGGTGGAACCGTGAGATGATTTTTCATCCCACCCCTGATTCTGTCAGGGGTGGGATTTTTCTGTACCTCGCCCCGCACACTGTAAGGAGGAACATTTCCATGGCAAACGAACAGTATTCCTTTGACAACGAGCAGTATCTCCGCACCTACTGGCACACCTGCTCCCACATTCTGGCCCAGGCGGTGAAGCGTCTGTACCCCGAGGTGAAGCTGGCCATCGGCCCTTCCATTGAGAACGGCTTTTACTACGACCTGGACGCCCCCTTCTCCTTCACCCCGGAGATCATGGAGCAGATCGAGGCGGAGATGCGGAAGATCTGCAAGGAAAAGCTGAAGCTGGAGCGGTTCGAGCTGCCCCGGGCCGAGGCTCTGGAGTTCATGAAGGACGAGCCGTATAAGGTGGAGCTGATCAACGACCTGCCTGAGGACGAGGTCATCTCCTTTTACCGTCAGGGGGAGTTCACCGACCTGTGCGCCGGTCCCCACCTGGACTCCACCGGCCGGGTGAAGGGCAACGCCATCAAGCTCACCGCCTGCAACGCCGCCTACTGGCGGGGCGACTCCAACCGGGAGACCCTTCAGCGCATCTACGGCATCGCCTTCCCCAAGAAGGACCAGCTGGACGAGTACCTGAAGCAGCAGGAGGAGGCCAAAAAGCGGGACCACCGGAAGCTGGGCAAGGAGCTGGGCCTGTATATGCTGACGGATGAAGGTCCGGGCTTCCCCTTCTTCCTGCCCAAGGGCATGGCGCTGCGCAACACCCTCATCGACTACTGGCGTGAGGTACACAAGCGCTACGGCTATGTGGAAATTTCCACCCCCATGATTTTGAACCGCAGCCTGTGGGAGCGCTCCGGCCACTGGGACCACTACAAGGAGAACATGTACACCACCGTCATCGACGGCGAGGACTACGCCATCAAGCCCATGAACTGCCCCGGCGGCATGCTGGTCTATAAGTCCGAGCCCCGCTCCTACCGGGACCTGCCTCTGCGTATGGGCGAGCTGGGCCTGGTGCACCGGCACGAGCTCTCCGGCGCCCTCCACGGCCTGTTCCGGGTCCGCTGCTTCACACAGGACGACGCCCACATCTTCATGACCTGGGACCAGATGAAGGATGAGATCAAAAACGTGGTCAAGCTGTTTGACGAAGTGTACTCCGTCTTTGGCCTGACCTACCAGATCGAGGTCTCCACCATGCCCGAGGACCACATGGGCGACGAGAAGGACTGGGACTTCGCCACCGAGACGCTGAAGCAGGCCGTCACCGAGATGGGCAAGGAATACGCCATCAACGAGGGCGACGGGGCCTTCTACGGTCCCAAGCTGGACTTCCACCTGGCGGACTCTCTGGGCCGCACCTGGCAGTGCGGCACCATCCAGCTGGATATGCAGCTGCCGGAGCGGTTCGAGCTGGAGTACACCGGCCCCGACGGAGAGAAGCACCGCCCCGTCATGATCCACCGTGTGGTGCTGGGCTCCATCGAGCGGTTCATCGGCGTCATCACCGAGCACTTCGCCGGGGACTTCCCCGCCTGGCTGGCCCCCGTCCAGGTGAAGGTTCTGCCCGTCACCGACCGGGCCGCCGACTACGCCGATCAGGTGGAGCAGAAGCTCACCGCCGCCGGGTACCGGGTGGAGGTGGACCATCGCTCCGAGAAGCTGGGCTACAAGATCCGTGAGGCCCAGGGCCAGAAGATCCCCTATATGATCGTGGTGGGCGACAAGGACATGGAGAACCAGACCGTCTCCATCCGGCACCGCTCTGGCAAGGACCTGGGGGCCATGAGCCAGGAGGACTTCCTGGCCCTGCTCAAGGACGTCGTGGACAACAAGACCATCGACTGAGCCTCCGGCACCGCAAACGGACAAACAGCATGAAACGAATACGGCTCCCCGGCAGTCTCTGCCGCCGGGGAGCCGTACCTTTGAAGCCAATGCCTCGCCATATTTTTTGACCGGCCCGGCAGATTCATCTGCTCCGTCGGATTTTCGAAATTTCTCTTGACAAATTTCCCCACAGCGGATATAATAACCCACGTCCTGCGGGAGTAGCTCATCTGGTAGAGCGCCACCTTGCCAAGGTGGAGGTAGCGAGTTCGAGCCTCGTCTTCCGCTTAGTTAAAAGAAACCCGAGCAGCCGGGTTTCTTTTTTTGCCCAAAATCACCTTGAACTCGCTGCCTCCACCTTAAAATGGGGCGGTCAGCCCCATTTTTGCAATCTCGGAGGGGCCGGAGCCCAGAAAAGCGCGCTTTTCCGGGAATCGGTAGCGAGTTCGAGCCTCGTCTTCCGCTTATTTAAAAGAAACCCGAGCAGTCGGGTTTCTTTTTTTGCCCCAAAACCGCCTCGAACTCGCTGCCTCCACCTTAAAATGGGGCGGTCAGCCCCATTTTTTGCAATCTCGGAGGGGCCGGAGCCCGGCTGCTAGTCACAGATGATATCCGCAAACTGCCCTCGGACCAGCCGGGCCAGCTCCTTTGGGGACAGGACCACCTGGACGCCGATTCTCCCGGCGGAGACGGCGATCTCATCCAGCTCCTCCGCCCCGGAGTGGAAGGTGGTGGGAAACGCCTTTTTCATCCCCACGGGGCTGCACCCGCCCCGGACGTAGCCCGTGAGGGGCAGCAGCTCCTTCACGTGGAGCATGGCGACAGACTTCTCCCCCACGGCCCTGGCCGCCTTTTTCAGGTCCAGCTCCGCCTCCACTGGGATGTCGAAGACGTAGTACTGCCGACTGGCCCCCTGCGTTACCAACGTCTTGTACACCTTTTCTGGGGCCTCCCCCAGCAGTCTGGCTACCTCAGCCCCGTCCACCGCACCGTCTCCGTGAGGGTAGGTCCTGACCTGGTAGGGGATCTTCTCCCGGTCCAAAATCCGCATCACATTGGTCTTCTCCGGTTTGTTCTTCATTGTGACTCACCTTACGCCTCAGTACTTCTCCGCGCCGGTCAGCAGGCGCGACTGGCAGAGCACAGCCACCGGATACCGCGCGGGGGATATCCCAAGGATAACACAGCTTTGTCCGACGCGCAAGCGTCCACCGGAGCGGCCGGAGCCGTTCGGGATGTGCCATTTTCTCAGTTATTGACAAAAGCCACCCTGCGTCGTATACTATACGATATTGCCACCCAAACACCAGGAAAGGAGGGCAGTTGATGGATACTGTTGGCATAATACTTCTGGGGCTGCTGGTTGCGCTCGCCCTCGTCATCTACTGGCGGGTGGAGGCCCCGCAGTCCAGGAAGGGTGGAGCTTTCTCTATAAAACGTTTTCTGTCGGACCTCCGGCGTTATAAAGGTTATATCTTCTACTCCGCAAAGTGTTCCCTGAAGGATGAGGTGGCCGGTTCGTTTCTCAACTGGGCATGGCTCATTCTTAACCCGGTCATGTTTATGCTGGTCTACGCCTTCGTGCAGATCATCGTCTTTGGGGGAAGCACCCAATACCTGGCCGCCTTCGTCTTTATCGGCATGGCGAGCTGGAACTTCTTCAACGCCTGCGTCTCCGGCAGCGTACGGACGATCAAACGGTATGAGGGCATCATCTCCAAGGTGTATGTGCCCAAATACGTCTTTATCCTTTCCAATATGCTGGTCAACGGCTTCAAGCTGCTGGTGTCTATCGGACTGATCATTATTTCCATGATCGTCTATCAGGTCCCCCTGTCCTGGACGATGCTGTTGTTCATCCCTCTGCTGCTTCTGCTCTTCCTGCTGACCTTCGGCATCTCCTGCATCCTGATGCACACCGGCGTGTTCGTAGACGATATGGCCAGCATCGTCCCCATCGTCCTGCGGTTGATGTTCTTCATCTCCGGCGTCTTCTACGACCTGGAGGGCAAGCTGGAAGGGATGCTGGGCGTGCTGGTGGAGCGGTTCAACCCCATGGCCTTCATCATCGCCCAGTCCCGCCACGTTCTTCTCTATGGAGAGGGCCTTGACCTTGCCTGGTTTTTTATCTGGCTGGCCATTGGGCTCGTCCTCTCCGCCATCGGCGTCAGTCTGATCTATCGGTATGAACGCCGGTATGTCAAAACCGTTTAACCTTTCTTCTCTCTGCCGGAGGTCCCCCTCCGGCAGATTTTTTATCCGTTGCCCGTCGCCGCCTCTCCCCGGCCCAGGGCCGAATCCTAAAAACGATATAAACTTCTCCCATCTCTGCTTGCGTTCCGGAGGAAAAGCGGATACAATAACATTGTGTGAGATGATCTCCCGAAGGTCGGCATCCCGCCGGATTCATCTCGGGTCATTTGTCTTTTTTTCGGGAAAGGAGGGAGCAACATGTCTTACATTCTCTGTCTGAGCAGCTCCCGTTGGCTGAAACAGCCCACCCGTACCCAGTGGCTGCTGACGCAGCTCAGTCATCGACACGAGATCCTCTACTTCCAGCCCGCCCCGGCCAGATTCACCCGGGACCCCCGGCGGAACGATTACAAGGAAAAGGGCTTTCACCCCCAGCCCAACATCACCGTCTACACCCTGCCCCCCATCTATCATCTGGTGGACTACGACCACCCCCGCATGCTCCGCTCCAATGTGAAGCGGTTGAGCAAATATATCTCGGAAAAGGCCGCCAAAGCCCACGCACAGGAGCCGTTGCTCTGGGTATGCTCCCCCCTGTACGCCACCCTGCTGGACGAGCTGGACTATCGGGGCATCGTCTATGACTGCTATCAGGACTGGCCCCAGTTCGACATCCGCTGGGAGAGCATCCTGGCCACCCGGGCGGACGTGCTCTTTGCCGCCTCTCCCGGTCTGGTGGAGCATCTGGCCCCCTGCAACTCCAACATCGCCCTGATACCCAACGGCTGCGACGTGAAGCTGTTCTCCAGGGCGGACGACCTGACCCTCCAGGTCCCCTCTCCCCTGCTCAAGATTCGGGGGCCCCTCTTTGGCTTTCTGGGGGATGCCAGCGGGCGGCTGGATCTCCGCCCCGCCTATCGGGCCGCCCGACAGCACCCCGCCTGGAGCTTTGTCTTTGCCGGGCGGTGCAGCCGGGTCAATCCTCTCTATGAGAAGATGACCGCCCTGCCCAACGTCTATTTCCTGGGAAAGATCGACCCGGCAGAGCTGCCCGCCTACGGCGCACAGTTCGACGTGCTCATCGACCTGCTGGAGACGGACGACCCGGACGAGGACGTGGTGCCCAGCCGGATCTATGAGTATCTGGTCATCGGCAAGCCCATCGCCGCCATGTATCCCCTCCGGTTCATCCCGGTGTACTCCGACGTGATCTACTCCGGGCGTGACCCCAAGGAGTTCGTGGACGCCTGCTATCAGGCCCTGATGGAGAACAGCGCCTGGGCCCCCGCCACCCGGAGACGCTACGGTCAGCAGGCGGACTGGTCTTCCCGTGCTGGGGAGGCAGAGCGTATCCTGGAGAGCAACAGTCTCCTGTGACCGCCCCCCGTTTTGCCCCGTGTCCGCAGAAAAACCAATTCCCCGCTTAAAAAAACCGGTTCCGTTGTACAAGCGTTACAAAAAACTTTTTCCCGTCCATTTTCCCTTGAAACTCCCCATAATATGGGCTAAAATACACTTGAATAAAGGGTAGGAGGGATCCGCAATGGCGCAGCGGCTCATTTTGCAGCACGTTTCCGGCACCGTGGATACCGTTGCAGGTTCTTCCTCCGAAGAGCCGGGCTCACCATGCAGGCAGATAGTATCTATCTGTCTGCATTTTTGTCCCACGCTCTGTCTCTGCTCTACACTGGGAGGTATCTGATATGAGTAAAAAAGTCGCCGTCATTATGGGCTCGGACAGCGATCTGCCCGTCATGCAGGAGGCGGTGGACAAGCTCCGCTTCTTCGGTATCCCGGTAGAGGTGCGGGTCATCTCCGCCCACCGGACGCCCCGGGCCGCGGAGGAATTCGCCTCCCATGCAGCAGAAAACGGCTTCGGCGTCATCATCGCCGGAGCGGGGAAGGCCGCCCATCTGGGGGGCGTTCTCGCCGCCTACACCACTCTGCCGGTGATCGGCGTCCCCATCAAGACCAGCATGATGGGCGGACTGGACAGCCTGCTCTCCATGGTCCAGATGCCCAGCGGCATCCCGGTGGCCACGGTGGGCGTCAACGCCGGGGCCAACGCCGGTATCCTGGCCGCCCAGCTCCTGGCCGTGGGAGACGAGGCCCTCACCGCCAGGCTCATCGCCTTCAAGGAGGAGATGGCCGCCTCGGTGGCCGCCAAGGACGAGAAGGTCCGCGCCCAGTTTCAGGACTGACCCTCATCCGTCGTCATTTTCCCATCCATTTACCTCATATTTCGTCACAGGAAAGGAAGTCATTGCCATGGAAAAGCTCCAGCAGCTCTATGAGGGCAAGGCCAAGAAGGTCTTTGCCACTGACGACCCCAATGTTGTCATCGTCTCCTACAAGGACGACGCCACCGCCTTTAACGGCCTGAAAAAGGGCACCATCGCAGGCAAGGGCGTCATCAACAACCGGATGAGCAACCACATGATGCGTCGTCTGGAGGCCGCAGGCGTCCCCACCCACTACATTGAGGAGCTGTCCGACCGGGAGACCGCCGTCAAAAAGGTTCAGATCGTCCCTCTGGAGGTCATCATCCGCAATATTTCCGCCGGTTCCTTCGCCAAGCGCTTCGGCGTAGAGGAGGGGATCGTCTTTGACGAGCCCACCATCGAGTTCTCCTACAAGAACGACGAGCTGGGCGACCCTCTGATGAACGCCTATCACGCCGTGGCCCTCAAGGCCGCCACCTGGGAGGAGATCGACCTCATCAAGAAATACGCCTTCCAGGTCAACGACCTGCTCAAGAGCTTCCTCAAGAGCGTAGGCATCGACCTGGTGGACTTCAAGCTGGAGTTCGGCAAGCTGCCGGACGGCACCATCGTCCTGGCCGACGAGATCAGCCCGGACACCTGCCGTCTGTGGGACGAGACCACCCACGAGAAGCTGGACAAGGATCGCTTCCGCCGGGATATGGGCGGCGCTGAGGAGGCCTATCAGGAGGTCATGCGCCGTCTGATGGGCGATCAGGATTGATGGCAGAGAACCGTCATTTCCCTGATGAGGGCAAGCTGCGGGAGGAGTGCGGCGTCTTTGGGCTGATTACCGGGCCGGACAGTCACCGGGAGCCTGCCTTTGACACCTATAACGCCCTCTACGCCCTCCAGCACCGGGGACAGGACTCCTGCGGCATCGCCGTCGCCCAGCGGGGACAGCTCCGGGTCCACAAGGGTAAGGGACTGGTGCCCGACGTGTTCACCATGCAGGACCTGGAGGCCTTCCGGGGAGCCAACGTGGCCATCGGCCACGTGCGCCACTCCACCAACGCCGCCTCGGTCAACCCCGCCAACATCCAGCCCCTGCTGGTGCGCCACGCCTCCGGCTCCATGGCCCTGTGCTACAACGGCACCCTGGCCAACGGCCGCTCTCTCCGGGCGGAGTCGGAGAACCGGGGCGGTATTTTCCAGGGCACCAACGACGCCGAGGTCATCGCCTATCTCATCGTCCGGGAGCATCTGCGCACCCATACCCTGGAGAACGCGGTCATCAACGCCATGGAGTATATGATCGGGGCCTATTCCATGGTGCTGCTCCAGTCGGACAAGCTCATCGCCGCCCGGGACCCCAACGGCTTCCGGCCTCTGTGCATCGGGCGCATCGGCGACGCGTACATCTTCGCCTCCGAGTCCTGCGCCATCGAGGCGCTGGGCGGCGTCTTTCTCCGAGACGTGGATCCGGGAGAGGTGGTGGTGGCCCAGGACGGGGAGCTGAAGAGCTTCCACTGCCGTATCCGGGCCGCCCGCCGCTCCCTGTGCCTGTTCGAGCTGATCTACTTTGCCCGGCAGGACTCGGTCATCGACGGCTGCGCCGTGGGGGCCGTCCGGGAGGCCGCAGGCCGGGAGCTGGCCCGGCAGAACACCGTTCAGGGCGATCTGGTCATCGGCGTCCCCGACTCCGGCATCGCCGCCGCCATGGGCTTTGCCAGCGAGTCCGGCATCCCCTATGACATCGGCCTGATGAAAAACCGGTACATCGCCCGGACCTTTATCCAGAGCCAGAAATGGGAGCAGGAAAAGAGCCTGCGTATCAAGCTCAACGCCGTCAGCGCCACCGTCCGGGGCAAGCGGGTGATTTTGGTGGACGACTCCATCATCCGGGGCCGCACCTGTGCCCGGATCGTCAAGCTCCCCCGGGACGCCGGGGCGAAGGAGGTCCACATGCGGGTCTCCTCTCCCCCCTTCCGGTATCAGTGCCACTTTGGCACCGCCACTCCTCCGGCGGAGGATATGGTGGCCAGCGGCCGCACCCCGGAGGAGGTCTGCCGTATCATCGGGGCGGACTCCCTCCAGTACCTCTCTCTGGAGAGCCTGAAACGGCTGGCCGGACGGGAGGGGCTGGGCTTTTGCGACGCCTGCTTTACCGGGGACTATGTGCTCCCCGTCCGGGAGGCCGACCCACGTCAGCTCTCCATTTTTCCAGCCTTAGAATGACAGGAGGAACCCGAAAGATGAATCCCAACAGCAACAGCAGTCAGTCCGCCTCCTACGCCGCCGCCGGTGTGGATGTCACCGCCGGTTATGAAGCGGTCAGCCGTATCAAGCCCCTGGTGGCCTCTACGGTGGTCCCCGGCGTCCTGGGGGGTATCGGGGACTTCGGCGGCATGTTCGAGCCGCAGATGCAGGGCATGAGCCGCCCGGTGCTGGTCTCCGGCACCGACGGCGTGGGCACCAAGCTCAAGCTGGCCTTCCTGATGGACAAGCATGACACCGTGGGCATCGACTGCGTGGCCATGTGCGTCAACGACATCGTCTGCTCCGGCGCGCTCCCCATGTTCTTCCTGGACTATATCGCCTGCGGCAAAAACCAGCCGGCCAGGATCGAGGCCATCGTCTCCGGCATTGCCGACGGCTGCCGCCGGGCGGGCTGCGCTCTCATCGGCGGGGAGACCGCCGAGATGCCCGGCTTCTACCCGGAGGACGAGTACGACCTGGCGGGCTTCTCCGTGGGTCTGGTGGACTACGACAAGCGCATCACCAGCGACCGGATGGAGGAGGGCGACATTCTCCTGGGCCTCGGCTCCTCCGGCGTCCACTCCAATGGCTATTCCCTGGTGCGCAAGGTGCTGGACATCAACAACACCTACGACCGGTACTACGGCGAGCTGGGCTGCACCCTGGGGGAGGAGCTGCTCAAGCCCACCCGCATTTATGTCCAGGCCATCCGCTGCCTGATGGAGTGCGGCATCGACATCCACGGGGTGAGCCACATCACCGGCGGCGGCCTGTATGAAAACGTTCCCCGGATGATGCCCCAGGGCCTCACCGCCCGCATTAACGTCAATTCCATCCCTCAGATGCCCATCTTCTCCATCATCCAGCAGGCCGGGAACATTCCCGCCCATGATATGTACAACACCTTCAACATGGGCGTGGGCATGGTGCTGGCCGTCCCCAGAGATCACGCGGGAGAGGCTATGAACCTGCTGGTCCAGAACGGAGAGCGGGTCTCGGTCATCGGCCACGGCTGCAAGGGGGAGAGCGGCGTAGAGGTGCTGCTGTGAAGCGGATCGCCGTTCTGGTCTCCGGTGGAGGCACCAACCTCCAGGCCCTCATCGACGCCCAGAGCCGGGGGGAGCTGGGGCCGGGAGAGATCGCCGCGGTCATCTCCTCCTCCCCGGAGGCCTATGCCCTCCGCCGGGCGGAGCAGGCCGGTATCCCCGGCTATGTGGTCAGCCGGAAGGATTTCCCCTCCAACCAGGCCATGACCGCCAGCCTCGCCCGGCTGCTGGGGGAGCTGGAGATCGACCTGGTGGTGCTGGCGGGCTTTCTCTATGTGCTCACAGAGGAGCTGATTGAGGCCTATCCCAACGCCATCATCAATGTCCATCCCGCCCTCATCCCCTCCTTTTGCGGAGAGGGGGCCTACGGCCTCCATGTCCACGAGATGGCCCTGGCCTATGGGGTGAAGGTCTCCGGCGCCACCGTCCACTTTGTCAACGAGCAGTGCGACGGCGGCCCCATCATCCTCCAGCGGGCGGTCCCCGTGGAGGAGGGGGACACCCCCCAGACCCTCCAGCGGCGCATTATGGAGCAGGCGGAGTGGAAGCTGCTGCCCCAGGCGGTGCGCCTGTTCTGCCAGGGAAGGCTCCGGGTGGAGGGGCGGATCGTCCACATTTTGCCCGATAATTGATTTCATTCTGATACAGTGAGGTGTGCCATGAAACCCCTTGATCTCATGCAGGAGCTGCGGCGCAATCCCTATCCCGGGCGGGGCATCGTCCTGGGCCGGAGCGCCGACGGCGAAAAGGCCGTCATCGCCTATTTCATCATGGGCCGCAGCGAGAACAGCCGGAACCGTATTTTCTCCGTCACTGAGGACGGCATCCGTACCGAGGCATACGACCCCTCCAAGATGGTTGACCCCTCCCTCATCATCTACCATCCTGTGCGCAAGGTGGGGGAGCTGACCATCGTCACCAACGGCGACCAGACGGACACCATTATGGAGGCGCTCAACCAGGGCCACTGCTACCGTCATGCCCTGCAGACCCGCACCTTCGAGCCGGACGGCCCCAACTATACCCCCCGTATCTCCGGTGTGGTAAAGCCGGACGGGGGCTACAATCTCTCCATCCTCAAGAGCTTTAACGGCGACCCGGCCTTCTGCAACCGGTACTTCTTCGAGTATGACGGAGTTCCCGCCGGGTACGGTCACTTTATCCACACCTATCAGAGGGACGGCAGCCCCCTTCCCTCCTTTGAGGGGGAGCCGGAGCTGGTGGGCATCCCGGTAAGCTCCGCCGCTGAGCTGGCGGACCTGATCTGGGACAGCCTGAACGGGGAGAACAAGGTCTCCCTCTTTGTCCGCACCATCGACCTGGCGACCCAGGAGACCGACGACGTGATCATCAACAAGCATACCCGGTGAGGAGGCACTGTCATGAAGGAACTGGAACTGAAATACGGTCTGAACCCCAACCAAAAGCCGTCCAAAATCTACATGGCGGACGGGGGCGAGCTGCCTATCACGGTGCTCAACGGCCGCCCGGGGTATATCAACTTTATGGACGCCTTCAACTCCTGGCAGCTGGTCAGCGAGCTGAAAGCCTCCACCGGTCTGCCCGCCGCCGCCTCCTTTAAGCACGTCTCCCCCGCCGGGGCTGCCGTGGCAAAGCCGCTGACCGACATCTACCGGCACATCTATTTTGTGGACAAGGATGCGGAGGTCTCCCCCATCGCCTCCGCCTATATCCGGGCACGGGGCGCCGACCGGCTGTGCTCCTACGGCGACTGGGCCGCCCTGTCCGACGTCTGTGACGCCGCCACCGCCGCTTATCTCAAGGCCGAGGTCTCCGACGGCATCATCGCCCCCGGCTATACCGACGAGGCCCTGGCGATCCTGAAAAGCAAAAAGAAGGGCAATTACAACGTCATTCAGGTGGACCCCAGCTATGTCCCCAAGGCCCAGGAGCAGCGGGAGATCTTCGGCGTGGTCTTTGAGCAGGGCCACAGCTTCCTGACCATCGACGAGGCAATGCTGTCCAACATCGTCACCGAGAACAAAAATCTCCCTGACAGCTCCAAAACCGACCTGATTCTCTCCCTCATCACCCTGAAATACACCCAGTCCAACTCCGTCTGCTACGTCAAGGACGGCCAGACCATCGGCGTTGGGGCGGGTCAGCAGAGCCGTATCCACTGCACCCGTCTGGCCGGGGACAAGGCCAACAACTGGTGGATGCGCCAGCATCCCAAGGT
>JAJQFJ010000074.1 GCA_021201185.1 Clostridiales bacterium | reverse complement strand
TGCGCTCCGGCTCCACCATGCGGCCGACGATGTTCTGCTCCTCATAGCGGGGGTCAGAGTCCACCACGGGAACCAGAGTCTCCAGCACCTCATGGACTGCCTCCAGGAATTCGGTCTGCTCGGCGTAACGGGCCGCCAGATCCTCATAGACGCTGTTGAGATACGCGTTTTTGATGGCCATAAAAAATCATTCCTTCCATAGAGATGGGGGACATTGGCACGTGCCCCTTCATCGCACGAGGGCATAGGGGGTACCACTCCTACACTCCTCCATGCGCTGCCCGTCGTCAGGCAGAACGATTCTCCCGGAAGAAATGCTTTGCACACCGGCCCCGTTGCCGCTCGATTGCTATTATACTCAATTCTGCAATTCGTTTCAAGTAAAATTTCATCTGCTGCCGAAATTTTTTCGGAAAAAGTGGCCTGAAACGTGATTTTCTACCTTTCTTCAATCTGCTTTCGCAAGTTTCACACCATTTATCGCGCTGCCGTGGTAAAAATGCAAGTCATCCTTCATGGGGAGATGAAAAAGAGAAACCGGAGCGTTAAAAACTTTTCTGAAAATATATCGAAAAACAGCTTGACAAAATTGAAACGAGCTGGTAAAATAAAGGCACATCAAGAAAGGGTGATCCCAATGTACAGGAAGTCAGCCCTTCGGTGATTCACTGAAAAGGATGACCGAGCGTGAGCCGTTTACCGGCGCTGCACCGGAGAGGTCAGAGCAGGTTCCGGGCAACAGCCAAAGGAACGGAGGGCACTCACAAATCAACGAAAGTGAGGTAAATGAAAACGATGTTGGATATCAAGCAGCACCGCTGAACCCCTGTCCTTCAGAGAAAAAAGAACGGACAGGGGTTCAGCACGTTTTGGTATCCGGTTCTGTCGGCTGCGGGGGAGAGGGCTCCTCCGGCTCCGCCCTCTGGATGAGGGCGATTTTTTGTGCCCTGGTGAGCCTTTTGATGGCCGCCTCCCGGCGGAGGGCGGCGCTCCAGCTCTCCGCCTCCTCCTGGTAGACCAGGGTGACGGGAAGGCGGCTGCGGGTGTACTTTGCCCCCGTCCCGGCATTGTGGGTGCGGATACGGCGAGGTACATTTGTGGTACTTCCTGTGTAAAGGGTCCCGTCAGAACATTTGACGATATAGACGTAAAAAATCGCTTTCGCCCTCTTTTTTCCGTCCAAAAAGGACGATTGACTTTTTGACCACCCGGAAGTAAGATTGTGCCCACTCCAGAGAGCCGCCCCGCTTTTGCCTGTAGCTTCTCTCTGCGGCTCTTTGGGTCAATCTTCACTGGAAGGGAGATCTTTTCTATGTGTATCCAACTCACTCATGTACAGCCTGCACACCTGCTCACTCGTATGCGGACGGTCGTGCTTGCGAATATCATTGCCGGTTTCTCCACTGCATGGCTCCTCCGGCTGGGCCTGGGCGCAGACCCCTGCTCCACTATGAACTCGGGGATTGCCGCCCATCTGCCCATCTCCTTCGGCACCTGGTCGCTGATCGTGAATCTGCTGCTGCTGATGGTGGTCGTGCTCTGCACGGACCGGCGACAGCTGGGCTTCGGCACTGTCTCCAATATGGTCTTTGTGGGCTATTCCGCAGACTTCTTCGGCTGGCTCATCGACCGGAGCGTCCCCGCCGCCTTCTTTGACAGCTGGGGGACCAGACTGGCCATTGGCATCCCCGCCCTGGCGATCTTTATCCTGGCCGCAGGGGTCTATATCGCCATGGATCTGGGTACATCCCCCTATGACGCCATCCCGGCGATCATCGCCAGGCGTCAGAGCAGCATGTCCTACCGGACGGTACGCACCCTGTGGGATGTGACCGCCCTGGCCATCGGCGTACTGGCGGGAGCCAGCTTTGGACCGGTGTCCGTCATCTGCGCCTTCACCCTGGGCCCTGTGATCGCCTGGGTGGGGAAGACCGTCCGTGAGCGGTTTTTCCAGACCGGAGGCCGCAGAGGGGGCAGAACGCCTGTCCCCGCCCATGCGTGACGCGCTCAACAGGCAGAGCCGTCTTGCAACGTTCCACCTTATCATACCCGCTTTGCCCCGGCGTTTCAAGCGTGAAATCGTCCGGGCGCAGGGAAGAGACGATCCCGCCCGGCCGTCAGCCGGGCGGGATTTTTTCGTTTTCCGTCAGAACTCTGTGAAAAATTCCCCATGGGGCCGTTCCTCTTTCTCCTTTTCTTCACCCCGATTTTACATTTCATACAAAGATTTGATTTCCTGTTTACATTTCATGGTGAAATCGTTTATAATAAACACAATGGGCGGGACTGGGGCCAGGCAAAACCGGGCAGTTCCGTCGGCTGACTGCGCATATCTGGCATCCGGGAGAGCGGCGCTGCTGCACCCCATCCGCCGCCAGCTCCGGGGGCGGGATCAATCGGAGGAATTCATCGTTATGGATTTGTTTGACGTTCTGAACTTCGTCTGTGGCCTTGCCATGTTCCTGTTTGGCATGAGCTACATGGGCGATGGCCTGGAGAGCTGTGCGGGAGGCCGGCTCCAGTCCATTCTGGAAAAGCTCACCTCCAGCCCGGCCAGGGGCTTTCTCCTGGGGGCGGTGGTCACCGCCATTATCCAGTCCTCCTCCGCCACCTCGGTGATGGTGGTGGGCTTTGTGAACTCCGGGGTCATGACCCTCCAGCAGGCCATCGGCCTTATCATGGGCGCTAATGTGGGCACCACCGTCACCGGCTGGCTGGTCTCTCTGACCAGCATCGACGGGGCCAGCATGGCCATCCAACTGCTCAAGCCCTCCTCCTGGGTGCCTGTCCTCGCCCTTGTGGGCGTCTATTTCATGAACTTCGAAAAGTCGGGCAAGCACAAAAATGTGGCCGCCGTGCTGCTGGGCTTTGCCATCCTCATGGTGGGCATGGACACCATGTCCTCCGCCGTGGAGGGGCTGAAGGAGGTCCCCGCCTTTACCGACCTGTTCAGCCTGTTCTCCAACCCCATCGTGGGCATCCTGGTGGGCGCATTGGTCACCGCCGTCATGCAGAGCTCCTCCGCCTCGGTGGGCGTGCTCCAGGCCCTCTCCATGACGGGCAGCATCACCCTCAGCTCCGCCATCCCCCTGGTGCTGGGCATGAACATCGGCGCCGCCGTCCCGGTGCTGCTCTCTGCCATCAGCGCCAACAAGGAGGCCAAGCGTACCTCCCTGGTCTACCTCTATTTTAACCTCATCAGCACGGTCCTCTTTATGATCGTCTATGAGCTTGCCACCGCCCTCTTCCCCATCCCCATCCTGGACGAGGCGGTGGGACCGGTGGGCATCGCCCTGTTCCATACCATCTACAAGCTGGTCTGCGCCGGCGTGCTGCTGCCCTTCACCAAGCAGATCGAAAAGCTGGTCTGCCTCTCCGTCCGGGACGCCAAGGTCAAGGAGGAGAAGCCTCTGCTGGACGACCGCCTGATGAACACCCCTGCCGTGGCGCTGGCCCAGGCCCAGCGGCTGACGGTGGAGACTGCTCTCATGGCTCAGGACTGCTTCAACGAGGCGGTGACCCTGCTGGACCGCTGGGACGACAAGGTGGCGGATCATGTCCGGGAGCTGGAGCGCACCATCGACACCCGCGAGGATATCCTGGGCACCTACCTGGTAAAGCTCTCTGCCCTGAGCCTGAGCGCCACTGAGAGCCAGGTGCTGTCCATCATGCTCCATACTATCAGCGACTTTGAACGCATCAGCGACCATGCCGTGGGCATCCTCCTCTCCATCCAGGCCTCTGAGCAGAAGCCCAGCGCCATCTCCAGCGGGGCGAAGGAGGAGCTGAAACGGATGGCTGCCGCCGTGTCTGAGGCCCTGGGCCTGTGCATCGCCGCCTTTTCCACCAACAACCCGGAGGCCGCCCGTCGGGTGGAGCCGCTGGAGGAGGTAGTGGACGACCTGGCCGACCAGCTGAAAAACCACCACATCGACCGCCTCCGGGCGGGGAAGTGCAGCGTGGACAGCGGTTTTATCTTCACCGACCTGATCTCCGATTTCGGACGTGTCTCCGACCACTGCTCCAATATCGCCGCCTGCCTGGTGGAGATGCAGCACAACAGCTTCGACACTCACCAGTACGTCCATACCGTCCACCACTCCGGTGATGCGGACTACCTGTCCGATTACGAGTACTTCTCCAATAAATACGCCGTGTGACGGCGATGAATCCGCCCCCGCCTGCTCTGGCGGGGGCGTTTTGTATCATTTGTGGACAGGCACTCAAAAATCGCTTTTCTCCGTCAGTCCCCCTTGACGGCATACCCTTTCTATTGTATAATTTACACAAACAGGTTTCTGATTCTCCGGCATCTGTGGGAATGATTACAAGTTTTACCCCGTTCATACCTGTTTTTGACTGAATTCGTACAGATGGAGGAAATGCCTGTGTATACGATCGCCCCTGCCGAGGCAGACAGCCATGTCGCCGATTTCCTGAACGGCAGCTCAGACCATGCGTACGCCGTTATGGGCGCGCATCCTGTCCAGCAGGAGGGGAGACCCGGCTGGTTTTTTCGTGTATGGGCGCCGGAGGCCAGCGCCGTCTCTGTGATCGGCTCCTTCAATCAGTGGAATCGGGAGGCCGCCCCCATGACACCCGGCAGGGGCGGCGTCTGGACGTGCTTTGTCCCTGGCCCACAGCGGTATGACAGCTATAAGTTTTCTGTCCGGACCCGGGAGGGCCGCTGGGTGGACAAGGCCGACCCCTTTGCTTTCCATGCCGAGACCCGGCCTGCCAACGCCTCCAAGCTCTACGCCCTGGGCGGATACAACTGGGGGGACGAGGCCTGGCAGAGCTATTGCGCACGGCACCCCTATGGCAGCAGTCCGCTGAACATCTATGAGGTGCATCTTGGCTCCTGGCGTCGGCGGGGAGACGGCAGCTACCTCTCCTACCGGGAATACGCCAACTGGCTGGTCCCCTACGTGAAGGAGATGGGCTTCACCGCAGTGGAGCTGCTCCCCCTGACCGAGCATCCTCTGGACGCCAGCTGGGGCTACCAGTGCACCGGCTACTTCGCCCCCACCAGCCGATTCGGCTCTCCCCACGACTTTATGTACCTGGTGGACCAGCTCCACCGGGCGGGTGTGGCGGTATTCATGGACTGGGTGCCCGCCTTCTTCCCCCGGGATGAGCACGGACTGGCTATGTTCGACGGTACTCCGTGTTATGAGTATGCCGACCCGCAAAAGGCGGACCTGCCCCGGATGAAGGCCAGCGTCTTTGACTTTGGCAAACCGCCAGTGCGGGCGTTCCTCCTGTCCTCTGCTCTGTTCTGGCTCCGGGAGTACCACCTGGACGGCCTGCGGCTCAGCACCGTGTCCTCCATGCTCTATCTGGACGCGGAGGGGCGCCCCTGGGAACCCAACGAGGAGGGCGGCCGGGAAAACCGGGAGGCGGAGGATTTCCTCCGGCTGCTGAATGAGAGGATTCACCGGCAGTTTCCCCACGCCATGCTCAGCGCCGATGCCGCCACCGAGCGGACGGGGATTGCCTTCCGGGACAACACCTTCCAGTGGCATCAGGGCTGGACCCACGACGCCCTCCACTATATCCAGTTAGACCCCATCTACCGGCAGTACAACCACAAGGACCTGACCCTGTCCCTGGGCTACGTCTTTTCTCGGCAGTTCCTCCTGCCCCTCTCCCACGACGAGGTGTGCAGCGGCAAAAGCTCCCTGATCGAACGGATTCCGGGAGACGATCAGGAGAAGTTTGCCGGGGCGCGGGTGTTTTACCTCTACATGCTCACCTGTCCCGGCAAAAAGCTGGTGATGATGGGGACGGAATTTGGACAGCGCGGCCCCTGGCGGCACGAGTACTCCCTGGACTGGCACCTGCTGGAGCAGGAGCAGCACCGAAAGCATCAGGCGTTCTTCCGGGATGCCAACCAGTTCTATCTGGCCAACCCTCCCCTCTGGGAGGTGTACAACAACACCCGGGGATTCCAGTGGATCTGTCGGGACGACGAGAGCGGCAACGTTCTGGTCTACCTCCGCCGGGACAGGTCGGACCATGAGCTGCTCATTGTGCTGAATTTCTCTCCCGTCCGCCGCTCCCATTACCGGGTGGGCGTTGCGAAGGCGGGAAATTACCGGGTGGTGTTCCACACCGACGCCCTGGCCCACGGCGGCGAGGGAACGGTGAGGGAGGACGAGCTCATCCACAGCACCGCCACCCCCTGTCACCTGCTGCCGAACTCCATCGAGGTGGAGCTTCCCCCCATGAGCGGGCTGATTCTCGCCGGGGACTGAGTCGGCGTCTCATAAACCGCCGCTGTATTTCGTATATTTGATGGGGCTCCCATTCAAATATAAATTTGGACCGATGCGGCTGTCAGGCTCGCCTGACGGTTGGACGCAGAGGCCCGGGGCTGGCGCAGCCTCACCTGACGGCTGCGCCGATCACAACAATATTGAGGTGAATGTAAATGAAGAAGGAATGTGTCGCCATGCTGCTGGCCGGCGGACAGGGTTCCCGCCTGTACGCACTGACCCGCTCCGTGGCAAAACCCGCTGTCCCCTTCGGCGCAAAGTACCGGATTATTGACTTCCCCCTGTCCAACTGCGTCAACTCCGGCATTGACACCGTGGGCGTCCTGACTCAGTACCGTCCCATGGAGCTCAACGCCTACCTGGGCAACGGTCAGCCCTGGGACCTGGATAAGTCTGAGGGCGGCGTCCATGTGCTGCCCCCCTACCTGGGCGCAGGGGAGAAGGGCTCCTGGTACAAGGGAACCGCAAACGCCATCTATCAGAACATCGACTTTATCGATATGTACAACCCGGAGTATGTGCTCATCCTCTCCGGCGACCACATCTACAAGATGGACTATGACAAGATGCTGGACTTCCACAAGGCCCAGAACGCCGCCGCCACCATCTCCGTCCTGGAGGTCACCATGGAGGAGGCCACCCGGTTCGGCATCATGAACGTGGACGAGAACGACGTGATCTACGAGTTCGAGGAGAAGCCCAAGCACCCCAAGAGCAACCTGGCCTCTATGGGCATCTACATCTTCACCTGGTCCAAGCTCCGTGAGGCCCTCATTGCCGACGAGAACGACCCCACCTCCAAGAACGACTTCGGCGGCAACATCATCCCCAACCTGATCGGCAAGGGCGAGACCTGCGTGGCCTACCGCTTCGGCGGCTACTGGAAGGACGTGGGCACCATCGCCTCCCTGTGGGACGCCAACATGGACCTGCTGGACATCAACTCCGGCATCCAGGTGTTCGACAAGGGCTGGCCCATCTACGCCCGCACCAACGTCTGCCCTCCCCATGTGGACGGCCCCAAGGCGGAGATCACCCACTCCCTGGTAGCCGGCGGCTGTGAGATCGACGGCGTTGTGGACAACTCCGTGATCTTTGAAAACGTCACCGTGGAGGAGGGCGCCACCGTCCGTTACTCCGTGATCATGCCCGGTGCCGTGGTCAAGGCCGGCGCCAAGGTGGAGTATGCGATTCTCGCAGAGGACACCACCGTGGAGGCCAACGCCGTGGTGGGCGAAGACAAGGGCGCTATCGCCGTCGTTGCCGGCGGCGTCACCGTGGACGAGGGGGCGACCGTGCCCGCCGGAGCCATGTATACTGAAGAATCGAAAGGCGGTGTTGCATAATGTTGAACAATGTGCATGGTCTCCTCATGACCAACCAGCCCGGCTATAACCTGAAGGAGCTCTCCTCCATCCGTTCCATCTCCTCTGTGCCCTACGGTGGCCGGTATCGTCTGGTGGACTTTATCCTCTCCAACATGGTGGACGACGGCATCTCCGACATCGGTGTCGTCCTCCAGCAGAGCTATCAGTCCCTCCTGGACCACCTGGGCTCCGGCAAGGACTGGGATCTGGCCCGTCGTCACGGCGGCCTGCGGCTGCTGCCCCCCTTCTCCATGGGCAACGACCAGCAGCACAACTATCAGGGCATGATGGATGCTCTGACCGGCCTGCGCAGCTATCTGGACGAGATCGAGCAGGAGTACATCATCATTGCCGATGCGGACATCGTGCTGAACATCTCCCTGAGCAAGGTCTTTGACCAGCACCTGGCTACCGGCGCGGATGTCACCGCCGTCTGCTCCAAGAAGTACACCGACCGCCCGGGCTACGCCACCTATTACACCCTGGCGGAGGACGGCACGGCCGACGAGATTTTGAGCAAGTCCGTGCCCAACAGCTATGAGGCGCTGAACATCTACGTCATCAGCAAGGCCAAGCTCATCGAGCTGGTGGGCTACTCCGCCGCCCGTGGCCTGTATTCCTTCTCTCATCAGGTCCTGGCCAACAAGGACAAGCTGGGCCTGAAGGTGGTCCCCTACATCTTCGAGGGCTATGTGGCCCGGTTCCCCACCGTGGCGGACTATTTCGAGAAGAGCATGGACCTGCTGAAGAAGGATGTCCGGGACGACCTGTTCAACCCGGATCACCCCATCCGCTCCAAGGACCGCTCCGCCCCTGCCGCCTACTATGGACCTGACTCCAAGGTGGTGGGCTCCATGGTCTCCGACGGCTGCGTCATCGAGGGCACGGTGGAGAACTCCATCCTGTTCCGCAACGTCAAGGTGGGCAAGGGCGCAGCGGTCAAGAACTGCATCCTGATGAAGGACACCGACGTGGGCGACAGCGCCAGCCTGAACTGCGTCATCTGCGACAAGTCCGTGACCATCAGCCCCAACCGCACCCTCTCCGGCTGCGAGACCTATCCCATCGTCTACTCCAAGGGAACCCGAATCTAATGCTTTGCGAGGCCCGGCGTCTCCGCCGGGCCTCTGCCCCAGATTTGGATGTACAAAAGTCAAGAATACACCTTTCTGGCTCCCTCCCTGAGGGAGCTGGCTGCCCGAAGGGCAGACTGAGGGAGACCGAAAGCCGTTAAAACCAATTATCAGCGAATTTGCCGAAGTGTTTGCCGCGTATCGGTAGTACCTGCCGCTCTCCTTCCGTCACGGCTTCGCCGTGCCACCTCCCTCAAAGAGGGAGGCATATAAACGCTCAAAAACCTGCTCTCCCAGATTGGAAAGGATTGAATGCTATGAAAATCCTGTTTGCCTCCTCCGAGGTTGCCCCCTTCATCAAGACCGGCGGTCTTGCGGACGTGGCGGGGTCTCTGCCCCCTGCCCTGGCTGCGGACAAGACCAACGACGTCCGGGTCATCCTGCCCCTGTATGCCGGCATCAGTGACACCTGGCGCAGCCAGATGTCCTTTGTGAAGTACTTCTACCTTCAGCTGGGCTGGCGGAGCTGCTATTGCGGCCTGTTCCAGCTGGACCGGGGCGGCGTCACCTACTACTTTGTGGACAACGAGACCTACTTCAAGCGTAACGGCCTCTACGGCCACTATGACGACGGCGAGCGCTTTGCCTATTTCTCCAAGGCTGTCATCGAGCTCCCCGCCCAGATCGGCTGGTCCCCCGACATCATCCACTGCAACGACTGGCAGACCGCTCTGGTGCCCATCTATCTGATGGAGTCCCGGAAGTATGTCCCCGAGCTCACCGGGGCCAAGACGGTGTACACCATCCACAACATCGAGTATCAGGGCCGCTATGGCAACTCCATCCTCACCGACGTCTTTGGCCTGGACTACAACACCTATTTCAACGAGCATATGCTCTCCTACTACAACGACGTCAACCTGATGAAGGGCGCCATCTACGCCTCCGATTTCGTGACCACCGTCTCGCCCACCTATGCCAACGAGCTGCAGTATGCCTTCTATGCCCACGGCCTGGAGGGCGTGGTGGCAGAGAACCAGCACAAGATCCGGGGCATCCTCAACGGCATCGATATGGACGCCTTCAACTCCGAGAAGGACCCCAAGATCGCCGCCAACTTCTCCATCGACGACCTCTCCGGCAAGGCGGTCTGCAAGGCCGACCTCCAGCGTCAGCTGGGCCTGGAGGAGGACCCGGACGCCGCCATCATCGGCTCCATCTCCCGTCTGGTGGGCCACAAGGGCTATGACCTGGTCACCGCCGCCTTCGACCGGATCATGGACAACCATGTCCAGTTCGTTCTCCTGGGCACCGGCGAGTGGGGCTTTGAGGAGTTCTTCCGCAACGCCCAGGCCCGGTATCCTGGCCGCGTCTCCGCCAACATCACCTATTCCGCCCCCCTGTCCTCCGCCATCTATGCCGGAGCCGACCTGTTCCTCATGCCCTCCATCGCAGAGCCCTGCGGCCTGAGCCAGATGATCGCCCTGCGGTACGGCACCGTTCCCATCGTCCGGCTCACCGGCGGCCTGAAGGACTCTGTCCCCGCCTACGATCCGGAGACGAAGGAGGGCCTGGGCTTCACCTTCGGCAATATCAACGCCGAGGATATGCTGGGCGCTGTGGACCGGGCTCTGGCCGTCTATGACGACAAGGAAGCCTGGACTGACCTGATGAAGCAGGGCATGCAGGCCGACTTCAGCTGGACCAAGTCCGCCGAGGAGTATATGGACATCTACCGCACCATCCTCATGTAAGGCAACCCCTGCAAAATGCCATAGAAACCATCTGCCGCCCGCCGGAGCCTCCGGCGGGCGGCAAAATTACGCCCCTGCACCGTCCGGAGACAGTGCAGGGGCGTGAATGTTTGAAAAGAGATCGCTTACCGCTGGATACGGCCGGAGCCGTCGCCGCCGGCCAGCTTCTCCACCTCGGAGACGGAGACCATGTTGTAGTCGCCCTCGATGGTGTGCTTGAGGGCGGAGGCCGCCACGGCGAACTCCACCGCCGCCTGGGTGTCCTTGCCGGTGAGCAGGGCATAGATCAGGCCGCCGCCGAAGCTGTCGCCGCCGCCCACACGGTCAACGATGCGCAGCTCGTACTTCTTGCTGAAGCAGTACTCATCGGTAGCCACGTTGTACAGCATGGCGCTCCAGCCGTTGTCGGAGGCGCTGTGGGACTCCCGGAGGGTGATGGCCACCTTCTCGAAGCCGAACTTGTCCGCCAGCTGCTTGGCCACGGACTTGTAGCCCTCATGGTTCAGGGTGCCGCCATAGATATCGGTGGCCTCGGCCTCGATGCCGAACACGTCCTTGGCGTCCTCCTCGTTGGAGATGCACACGTCCACGTACTGGCACAGGTCGGTCATAGCCTCCCGGGCCTGGGCGCGGGTCCACAGCTTGCCGCGATAGTTCAGATCGCAGGAGATCTTGACGCCATGGGCCTTGGCGGCCTTGCAGGCCTCCTTGCAGATCTCCACCACGTTGGGGCCGAGAGCCGGGGTGATGCCGGTGAAGTGGAACCAGTCGGCACCCTCAAAGATCTTGTCCCAGTCGAAGTCGGAGGGCTGAGCCAGCTGGATGGCGCTGTTGGCCCGGTCATAGATGCAGACGCTGCCCCGCTGGGAGGCGCCCTTCTCGTTGTAATAGATGCCCACACGGTCGCCGCCCCGGACGATCATGCTGGTGTCCACGCCGTAGCGGCGGAGGCTGTTGATGGCCGCCTGGCCGATGGCGTGGGCGGGGAGCTTGGTGACGAAGGCGGCATCCAGGCCATAGTTGGCCAGGGAGACGGCCACGTTGGCCTCGCCGCCGCCGAAGGTGAACTCCAGGTTGTTGGCCTGAACGAACCGCTCATAGTTGTAGGGCTGGAGACGAACCATCAGCTCGCCGAAGGTGATAACTTTACCCAAGGGAAATCAGATCCTTTCTGTATTGGTAACGCTTAGCCGCGGACCTTGTCCACGATGGCCCGGGACTGCTTGCACAGGTCGATGATCTTGTCCCAGTTGCCGGACTCAATATCGTCGGCCTTGACCATGTAGCTGCCGCCGCAGGCTGCGATCACCGGGCAGGAGAGATACTCCTCCAGGTTCTTCAGGCTGATACCGCCGGTGGGCATAATCTTGAACATGGCGAAGGGGGCGCTCATGGCCTTGATCTTGGCCAGACCGCCGGACTGCTCAGCGGGGAAGAATTTCAGTACCTCATAGCCGTACTCCAGGGCCATCTGGTACTCGGTAGGAGTGGTGCAGCCGGGGTAGTAGGGCAGGTTCAGCTCCTGGCACTTGTCCGCCAGCTTGTAGTTGAAGCCGGGGGAGACGATGAACTGAGCGCCTGCGGCCACGGCGGCGTCCACCTGGGCCACGGTCAGAACGGTGCCCGCGCCCACGATCATGTCAGGGCAGGTCTCCTTCATGATCTTGATGGCCTTGTCCGCACCGGCGGCCCGGAAGGTGACCTCCGCCACGGGCAGGCCACCCTCGCAAAGGGCCTTGGCCAGGGGGGCGGCGTCCCGCTCCGGGTGGTTCAGCTTGATGACAGGCACGACGCCAATGTCGGAAATGGCCTGGTTAAATGCATTCATGGGATATTCTCTCCTTTTTATGAGATTCAGAGCAGCTGTCCCGTCTGAGCGGAGGCATGGACAGAGGTAGCCACCGGAGCGTCCGGGTAATCGGTGGTTTTCGGCATGGGGAGGGACTGCATATACTCATGCATGGCCTCCGCCACCCGCTTGCCGTTGGCCACGGCCTCCACCACCGTCCGGGCCCCGTTGACTGCATCGCCTGCGGCAAAGACCCCGGGACGGCTGGTGTGTCCGTCCTCGTCCACGGTGAGCAGACCGGAGTGACTGGTGTCGATGCCCTTGGTGGAGGTGACCAGGTTGCTCTCCGCTCCCTGGCTGACGGCAATGATGACGAAATCACAGGGGTACAGCTTCTCTGTGCCGGAGACAGGCTGAATTTTGCCGTTCTCGTCTGTAAAGCTGTCTGCCAAAATCACGCCGTCATCCCGAATTTCCAGAGTGCACTTGTCCATGAGAAAGTCCACTCCCTCCAGCTTGGCGTAGCTGGACTCATACTGGCTGGCGGTGATCTCGTCCGTCCGGGAGACGCAGGTGACGTGTCTGGCACCCTTGCGCACGGAGGTCCGGGCGCAGTCCATGGCGGAATTGCCCGTGCCGATGATCATGACCCGCTCCCCCAGGTGGAAGGCGTCGGGGCTGGCCAGGTAGTTGATGGCATAGGCCACGGTGCCCAGGCTTTCTCCCCGGATGCGGAGCTTGTTGGGCTTCCACAGACCGGCCCCCACAAAGATGCTCTGGTAGCCGTCCCGGAACATATCGTCGATGGTGATAGCCCCGCCGATATAGGTGTTGGGCCGGAACTGGATACCTTTCAGCTCCAGATGCCGATAGGCCAGATCGTCCAGCACCGAGTCGGGAAGCCGGAAGTCGGGGATGCCGTACCGCAACACGCCGCCGATCTTGTCCCGGCTGTCGAAGATGGTCACCTGATAGCCGTACCGGGCCAGGATAATGGCGATGGTCAGACCCGCAGGTCCGGCCCCGATGACAGCGGCCTTCCGCCCGTTGGACGGGGCGGGACCCTTCACCATCTTGTTGGCATAGGTGGTGGAGATGTAGTTCTCGATGACAGAGAAGTGAACAGGCGTACCCTTGATGCCCTGGACACAGTGGCCCTCGCACTGGCCCTCGTGGTTGCAGACCAGGCTGCACACGGTGGTCAGGGGGTTGTTCTCAAAGAGCATCCAGCCCGCATCGTCCAGCTTGCCCGCTTTCAGCAGACGGATGACCTCCGGGATATTTGTATGGATGGGACAGCCCTCCTGGCACCTGGGCTTTTTACAGCCCAGGCACCGGTTGGCCTCCTCCATCACATGGAGCGACATCAATTACACTCCGGAATAGGCGGAGAAGCCTGCGTCGATGGGCAGGATCACGCCGGTGATGGCGCTGGCGGCCTTGTCGTCGCACAGGAAGAACACGCCGCCCAGCAGCTCCTCGCTCTCCACGAAGCGGCCGGTGGGAGTCCCGGCCAGGATCTTGCCGGAACGGGCGGTGGGGGTGCCGTCCTCATTGAACAGCAGTCTGCGGTTCTGGTTGGAGACCAGGAAGCCCGGGGCAATGGCGTTGCAGCGGATGCCGGTGCCCGCAAAGTGGGTGGCCAGCCACTGAGTAAAGTTGCTGACGGCGGCCTTTGCGCCGGAGTAGGCAGGGATCTTGGTCAGCGGGGTGTAAGCGTTCATGGAGGAGATGTTCAGGATGCAGCCGGACTTGCGCTCCACCATGTCCTTGGCAAAGGCCTGGGTGGGGAGAAGGGTGCCCTGGAAGTTCAGCTTGAACACGAAGTCCACGCCGCCCTGATCCAGGTCGAAGAAGGTCTTCTGGCCCTCCTTGGCCTCATGCTGATACTCGTTGTCGGTCTGGGCGCGGGCATTGTTGCCGCCGGCGCCGTTGATGAGAATGTCGCAGGGGCCCAAGTCGGCCAGGACCTGCTGATGGACACTCTCCAGGACCTCGGCGTCCAGGACGTTGGCCTTGTAGCCCTCGCAGACAAAGCCCTCGGCCTTGCACTCGTCGGCCAGCTTTTTGACAGCGTCCTCGTTCAGGTCGAGGGCGGCCACCTTAGCGCCTGCCTGGGCGAAGGCCCGGGCCATGGTGCCGCAGAGCACGCCGCCGGCGCCGGTGACGACGACAACTTTGCCGGAGAAATCAACGTTCAGAGGAAGATCGATCATTTGAAACACTCCATTTCTGTGTGATTGCCGGAGACGGACGGCCTGTCCGGCCGGCGGTAATTAAGCTGGCTTCCGCCAGAGGGACAACATAATCAGAGATCGAAATACCGGGCGGCGTTGTAGTAGCTGATGCCCTGGACGATCTTTTTCAGCGCTTTTTCGTCAGCGGGATACTCCCCGTTCTCCACCCAGCCGCCGATCAGGTTGCACATGACCCGGCGGAAGTACTCGTGGCGGGTGTAGGACAGGAAGGAGCGGGAGTCGGTGAGCATGCCGATGAAATTCCCCAGCAGACTCAGGTTGGCCAGAGAGGTCATCTGCTCCACCATGCCCGCCCGGTTGTCGTTGAACCACCAGGCGGAGCCATGCTGGATCTTGCCAGGGACTTCGGTGCCCTGGAAGGCGCCGATGAGCACGTCCAGCTGGGCGTTGTCGGCGGGGTTCAGGGAGTAGAGGATGGTCTTGGGGCACTCCCCGGTGGCGTCCAGGTCGCTGAGCAGGGCAGCCAGCTCGTTGGTGCAGTTGGTGTTGGCGATGATGTCATAGCCGGTGTCGGGGCCCAGCTGGGCGAACATCCGGGCATTGGGGTTGCGGATACAGGAGTAGTGGAGCTGCATGGCGATGCCCAGCCGGGCATAGGCCCGGGCGCAGGCCAGGAGCAGGGTGGTCTGATAGCCCTCGATCTCCTCGATGGTCAGCTTTTCTCCCGCCAGCGCCTTGTGGTAGGCGGTGTCCGCCTCCTCCGGAGTGCAGGGGCGATACATCACATAGTCCAGGCCGTGGTCCGCCGCCCGGCAGCCGTTGGCGTGGAAGTACTCGATGCGCTCCACCAGAGCGTCCGCCACGTCCTGGGCGGTGGTCAGCTCCCGGCCCACCACGGCGGAGAGCTGGGCGATGTAGTCGGCAAAGCCCGCCTTGTGGAGGTTCAGGGCCTTGTCCGGCCGGAAGGAGGGGCAGACCTTGGTCTCAAAGGTGGGGTCGGCGGCGATCTTCTGGTGCCACTCCAGGGAGTCCACCGGGTCGTCGGTGGTGCCGATCATGGCTACGTTGGACTGACGGATGAGGCCCCGGGCGGTGAAGTTGGGGTCGTTGCGCAGCTTATCGTTGCACAGGTCCCAGACCTCTTTGGCGTTGTCGCCGTTGAGATGGCCCTCAAAGCCGAAGTAGTTTTTCAGCTCCAGATGACACCAGTGGTACATGGGGTTGCCGATGCACAGCTCCAGGGATTCGGCGAACTTCTGGAACCGCTCGAAGGCGGGCTTGTCGCCGGTGATGTAGTCCTCGCTGATGCCGTTGGAGCGCATGACCCGCCACTTGTAGTGGTCGCCCCCCAGCCAGACCTCCGCCAGGTTGTCAAAGCGGCGATCCTCATAGATTTCCTTGGGGGAGATGTGGCAGTGGTAGTCCACCAGGGGGAGGCCCTCTACATAGTCATGATAGAGGTGCTGCGCCGTGGGAGTCTCCAGGAGAAAATCCTTGTCCAGAAACGGTTTCATAGTCTGTAACGGGCCGGGCGGTCAAGACGGCCCTACGCTCCTTTCGCGTCAGAATGGTGCAGGCGGCGGAGAGGCTCCGCCAGCCGGAAATTGCGCTGAGATAAGGATACCATATTTTCAGGAAAAGTGCAAAGGTTAAAATAAAGTGCTTGCGTTTTCTTCTTATCTGACAAATTTCCCATCCCACTTTTGGCAATTTTACCAAAAGACCGGAAAAACATCCGAAAAAACGGTGCAAAAAGGGGAAAATGGCAGAGTCAGGGACGACGAAACAGGTAAAAAAGAGAAAAAACACGGGAGAAACAGGTAAACGTTTACTTGCGGAGATAGCAAAATGATGGTATAATCGGCAAAGCAAAGAGAATTTCGGATACTTTTTCCGGGAAAAAGAAAGAAAAACGACGGGAGCAGTCCCGTCGCCGGAGGGTTTACTATGGCTTGTACACTAAAGGATGTGGCGGAGCGGGCAGGAGTGTCCATCGGCACGGTGCATAAATGTATCTATGGAAAGCCGGGCGTGGGGGAGGAGACCCGAAAACGGGTCCTGGCCGTGGTGGAGGAGCTGCACTATACGGTGAATCCCTCCGCGTCCTCCCTGAAACGGGGAGACCTCCGCCTGGCGGTGCTCTGCCCGGGGCGGCCGGAGCAGCGCAACTCCTTCCACGAAAAGCTGACCCAGGGGGCGGAGCGGGCGGCCCGGGAGCTGGCCTCCCAGGGGGCCAGCGTGCAGCTTTTATCTTGCGGCGCGGACTGGCGGCAGGAGGAAAAGCTGCTCCGGAACCTCCTGGACGAGGGAAAGATCCAGGGGGTGGCGGCCTACTGTCTGGACGACGAGCGGCTGGACACCGTCCTGGGCCGCTTCCGGGAGCGGGACATCCCGGTGGTCACCTTCAACGCCGACGCCCCGGCCTCCGGCCGCCTGGCCTGCGTCACCGCCCCCGCCCGGCAGATGGGGGAGCTGGCGGCGGAGCTGCTGGTTAAGCTGGATGGACGGCACCGGCGCATCGTCATCGTGGGGGGCGACAAGCGCCTGAGCATCCTCCGGGAGAATACCACCGGATTTTACTCCTATATTCAACAGCACGACCCGGAGATCTCCCTCCTGGAGATCAACAACTCCAGCCGCTCCAGCCTCCGGAGCGAGCTGGAGAAGGTGCTGCTCAGCCTGGATGACGTCACCGGAATCTACTGCTCCATGACCCGGAACGCCCTGCCGGTCTGTCAGTGCCTGAAACGGATGGGGCTGGCGGGAAAGGTGCGGTACGTCTGCACCGACGTCTTTGAGGAGCTGCGCCCCTACCTCCTGGACGGCACCATAGACGCCGCCATCTGGCAGGACCCCAGCCTTCAGAGCTACAACGCTGTGCAGCTGCTCTACCGCTACCTGGTCACCGGCAAGCTGGATCAGTCCTGCTTCCGAATCCCCATCGGCCCGGTGCTGTGCAGCAATTTCGATTATTTCCTATGACGGGCCGGGAGGCTCCATGACCTCCTCTGTCAGGCACTCCCAGTGACACAGCACCCCGTCTCCCCGGTATACCCGGTCCCCGGGATACACCTCCCCGCCACAGGCATCGCAGTACCCGGCGGGCAGGACCGCCTGAGGGTCCGGCAGCCGGGGACAAAGCTCATATTTCATTGCGGTCATCTCCTCCCGCCTCAAGCATATACCGGAGAGCGCGGGAAGGATATGCAACAGACGAACTTTTCAGAGAAAATTTTCCCCTTTTGGCGGGGAAACTGCACTGTTGCGCAAGTTATCTTGGCTCCCAGCGAATCCGCACCAACCACCACCAAATTTACCAAAAGGTTTTCTTTTCCCCTCTGATATGCTATAATTACTTTAACCGTCGGGCGCACACGCCGCCCGCCTGAGAAAAGAGGTCATTTTGATGAAAATCGTATTTTTGGAGCCGCTGGGCATCCCCAATGAGGATCTGCTGGCCCAGGCCAGAGCCGCCCTGGGCCCTGACGTGGAGCTGGTCGCCTACCCTGACCGGAAGGAGGACGAGGCCACGCTGGTGCAGCGAAGCGCCGGGGCAGATGTGGTGGTGCTGTCCAACTTCCCCTACCGGGAGAATGTCATCCGCCAGTGTCCTGACCTGAAGATGATCTGCGTGGCCTTCACCGGCACCGATCATGTGGATGTGGACTACTGTCATGCCCACGGCATCGCCGTCTGCAACTGCGCGGGCTACTCCACCGTGGCGGTAGCCGACCTGGTGTTCGGCCTGGTCATCGACCTGGCCCGGAACGTCCTGCCCTGCGACGCCGCCTGCCGTCAGGGAGGCACCAAGGCGGGCCTGGTGGGCTACGAGCTGGAGGGCAAGACCTTCGGCGTGGTGGGCACCGGGGCCATCGGCCTCCGGGTGGCGAAGATCGCCAACGCCTTCGGCTGCAAGGTCCTGGCCTGGAGCCGGACGAAAAAGAATGTAGAGGGCGTGACCTACTGTGACACCCTGGAGGAGCTGCTGCCCCAGTGCGACATCGTCTCCCTCCACGTCCCCCAGACCCCGGCCACCGTGGGCCTCATCGGGGAGCGGGAGCTGAAGCTGATGAAGAACACCGCCCTGCTCATCAACACCGCCCGGGGCCCGGTGGTGGACTCCGCCGCCCTGGCCGCCGCCCTGAAAAACGGGGAGATCGCCGGGGCCGGTGTGGACGTGTTCGAGCAGGAGCCGCCCATCCCTGCCGACCATCCTCTCCTCTCCGCTCCCCATACGGTGCTCACCCCCCACGTGGCCTTCGCCAGCCAGCAGGCCTTTGAGAAGCGGGCGGTCATCGTGGTAGAGAATCTGAAGCAGTTCCTGGCAGGCACCCCACAGAATCTGGTGTGACGCCGGAACAACTGACATCATGACAGGCACAAAATCCCCTCCGTCCTTCGAAAACCGAACGGACGGAGGGGATTTGTGCGTTTTACAGCCGGAGATGGAGGGAAAACGCAAAAGCGCAGAGAGAAATTTGTGCGTGATTCGGCCATTTCCTGCCGCATTTCTTCCCGCAAAGGCGGGAAACGCCTGTGAACGCTGGAAAAATTTTGACACCCGATTCCACAAACGGACAAGTCCATCCCACGTCAGAACATTGTCAAATGTTTTTGGTGTGTCTATACTTATGGTAATCTCCTTGAGACAACTTAGACTCATGGAAAAACACATTGAAGGAGGAAAAACCATCATGAAGCGCATCAAACAATGGCTGGCGCTGCTGCTGGCCGTCGTCATGGCCCTGGCCCTGGCGGCCTGCGGGGCGGCCGACAGCTCCGCAGGGGACTCCGCTGACCCGGATGCAGAGCTGGACACGTCCGCAGAGCTGGAGGTCTGGATTTGGGACTCCGACCAGCAGGACGGCATTCAGGAGATCTGCGACCTGTTCACGGAGGACACCGGCATTGCCGTCAAGGTCAACGTGGTGACCTGGGACAACTACTGGACGCTGCTGGAGGCTGGGGCCTCCGGGGGCGACATGGCCGACGTGTTCTGGATGCACGTCCTGGAGGCGGAGAAGTATATGTCCAACGACATTCTGCTGGATCTGACCCCCTACATCGAGGCGGACGAGGACATCGGCATGTCCAACTACTACGAGGGCGCTGTGGAGACCTTCACCTATGAGGACAAGTATTACGGCATTCCGAAGGATCACGACATCAACGTCATCCTCTACAACAAGGCCATCTTTGATGAGTACGGCTTCGATTATCCGGACGAGACCTGGACCTGGGATACCTTCTACGAGGTGGCCTCCGGCATCACCGCCGCCAGCGGCGGTTCTGTCTACGGTGCGGCCATGAACACCACCAACGATCAGGACAGTTGGTGGAACATTGTTTACGCCATGGGTGGTAGCATCATCTCTGAGGACGGCACTGCCTCCGGCCTGGACTCCGACGAGACCAAGGCGGCCATGGAGTTTGTAGGGACGCTCATCGACGATGCTTTAGCCCCTCAGTCCCTGGTTTCCGAGAACGGCACCAGTGGCCTGTTCTCCAACAACCTGGTAGCGATGATTTGCCAGGGCAACTACACTCTGGCTGGCTTCACCGATTATGACGGCTCCGAGAACTACGCCACCGCCGTCCTGCCCTATTACGACGCCAACGGCAACGGCCAGTGCGACGACGGCGAGCGGGTGACCATCTACAACTCCCTGGCCTGGTCCGCCTCCGCCTCCACCGCCCATCCCAACGAGGCCGCCGCTCTGGTGCTGTGGTTGTCCAGCTATGAGATGCAGGTCAAGCAGGCCGAGTTGGGCGTGACCCTGTCCGGCTATGTGGGCGCGGACAGCGCCTATGCCGACGCCATCTCTGCCAAGGGCATCGACGCCTCCGCCGTGCAGGTCATGAACGACACCGCCACCCTCATCTCCTATCCCCACAGCTACAACACAACCACCTGGCAGAACTACTATAAGGAAAAGCTGGTGGACGCCTGGCTGGACCCCTCTCTCATGAGCAGCGTCCTGGACGACTGCGCTGCCTATATGAACAGCATCCTGGCGACAGAGTAAAGGCATCTCCGGCCGGGGCGGAGAGATGTCCCGGCCGGAGGGCAGACAGAAAGGAGAAATCATGACCCGGAAAATCAAAAAGAAGATGTCCAGGGCGGCGAAAAACGAGGCCATGTGGGGGCTGATCTTCGTGGCACCCACCATGATCGGCCTGATTGTCTTGAACTTCTATCCCATTATCTATACCATCTATCAGTCCTTCTGCAAGACAGGCGATTTCGGCAGAGGGAACACCTTCATCGGCCTGACCAATTACCAGAACGTGCTGACCAGCTCGGAGTTCTGGGGCAGTCTGCTCAACACCCTGAAATACGCCATCATCGAGGTGCCCTTCGGCATCGGCATCGGCCTGGTGCTGGCGGTGCTGCTCAACCGGAAGATCGCCTTCCGGGGCGGCTACCGTACCATCTTCTTCCTGCCCATGGTGGCGGCCCCTGCGGCGGTGGCTATGGTGTGGAAGTTCCTGTACAACCAGCAGTTCGGCCTGCTCAACAACCTGTTCGGCCTGGACGTGGCCTGGATCTCCGACCCCAACACGGCGTGGATCTCCATCGGTATCATCGGCGTCTGGTCCATCGTGGGCTATAACATGATCCCGTTCCTCTCCGGATTGCAGGAGATCCCCCACGACTACTATGAAGCGGCGGAGATCGACGGGGCCTCCGGCCTCCGGCAGTTCTTCTCCATCACCGTCCCCCTGCTCAGCCACACCACCTTCTTTATCCTCCAGACCCGCATCATCGGAGCGCTGCAGATCTTCGATCTGATCTACATGGTGACGGACAACACCAACCAGGCCCTGTCCTCGGAGCAGTCCGTGGTCTACATCTTCTACAAGTACACCTTCACCAACGGCGACCGGGGCTACGGCGCCACCATCGTGGTGTGTATGCTGGTCATCATCATGGCCCTGACCTTCCTCTTGCAAAAGAGCGAGAAGAAGTGGGTCTTCTACAATTAAGGAGGTGCGCACATGGAAAGCTATCAGGCAAAGCAGCGCGCCACCCAGGGGCTGATCCATCTCATCCTCATTATCTGCTCCATCACCATGCTGGTGCCCTTTTTGTGGATGCTGCTGACCGCGTTCAAGACGCTGACCGAGGCCACCTCGGTGAACCCCTTCGTCATATTCCCCTCCAGCTGGAGCTTTGACAACTTCGTCTCCGTCTGGAAAAACTACAATTTTCTGTACCTGTATAAAAATACCATCCTGATGATCTTCTGGCGGGTGGTCTGCGCTGTGCTCACCGCCACTCTGGCGGGCTATGCCTTTGGCCGCCTCCATTTCCCCGGGAAGAACCTCCTGTTCTCCCTCATCCTCATCCAGATGATGGTGCCCAGTCAGATCTTCATCATCCCACAGTATGTCATGGTGACCAGCCTGGGCTGGACCAACAGCATTGCCGGTCTGGTGTTCCCCGGCGTGGTGACCGCCTTCGGCACCTTCCTGCTCAAGCAGGGGTATCAGGGCCTGCCCAAGGACCTGGAGGAGGCCGCTGCCATCGACGGCTGCAACATCCCCCAGCGGTTTCTGTGGATCATGGCCCCTCTGACCCGGTCTGCCATGGTGAGCCTGGGCATCTTTACGGCGGTGTTCGCCTACAAGGACCTGATGTGGCCCATGATCGTCTGCCCCCAGGTGGAGAACACCACCCTCTCCGCCGCCCTGGCGAAGATGCAGGGGCAGTACAGCTCCAACTATCCGGAGCTGATGGCCGCTGCCCTGATGGCCTGCATCCCCATGATCGTACTCTACCTGATTTTCCAGAAACAGTTTATCGAGGGGATTGCAACCTCGGGAGGCAAGCTGTAAAATAACAGCACAAATCCTTTTCTCCTTTACCTGCCTCCGGCGGCCCGTCCGCCGGGGGCAGGGCCAGGAGCACCCGGCGGTCAGTGCGACCGCTTTTGCCCGTTTTTTCACCGGGAGGGAGCCGCTGCCCGACCGACTGGAGCCGCATCAGCGCATATGGGAGAATGGCTTATGGCGAAAATGCAGTTTTTCTTCAAGGCGGGCCAGTATCGGCTCTTCGAGCTGACCTACCGCAACCGACAGACGGAATCCCTCTACCTGATGAGCTGCGGCATCGAGAAATGCCGCCCCGGCTATTGCTTCGGTCCCACCAGCCGCCCGGGGTATCACTTCCATGTGGTCATGTCCGGGGAGGGATTTCTGGAGGTGAACGGGGCGGCCCGGCCTGTTCACGAGGGACAGATCTTCGTGGCCAAGCCCGGGGAGATGACCCGCTACTGGGCGTCCTGGGACGATCCCTGGGCCTACTGCTGGATCACCTTCGCAGGGGAGAAGGCCCCCTATTACCTGGAGCAGGCGGGATTCCCCGGAGGGACGAACATCCGGGACTGCAACACCGACCCGGCGGACTTCTGCTCCCTGGTGTCCGATCTGCTGGACAAGACGGAGCTGAATCTGACCCACGACCTGTGGCGGCTGGGCGTGCTGTACCAGTTCCTGGGCCTTGCCATCCACTCCGGCAGCCGGGAGGAACGGAGCCTGCACCGGGAATACGACCCCAACGACTATGTGCAGCATGGACTGAACTATATCCGGCACAACTACGCCTCCATGAAGGTGGGAGAGGTGGCCGCTTCCATCGGCATCGACCGCAGCTATTTCACCAAGCTGTTCACTCAGAAGATGGGCGTCTCTCCCAAGGACTACATGATCCTGCTGCGGATGCGGGAGGGGGCAAAGCTGCTGACCGACACCACCCTCTCGGTGGAGACCATCGCCGGAATGGTGGGGTACAACAGTATCCAGGCGTTCACCCACAGCTTTACGAAACACTACCATTGCAGTCCGGGAGCCTATCGCCGCCAGCCGGAGGAGGAGCGTGTCCACCTGGAGTGCCCCGAGGGAGAGCTGCTCCCACTGGATGAATATTAAACCTGCTACGGAGGAGTCCGCATGAGTATTTCCTTTCAGAGAGACGAGGGCATTTTTGCCCTGAACACGCAAAACACCACCTATCAGATGCAGATCGACCCCCTGGGCTATCTGCGCCATCTGTACTATGGCCGCCGGGTATCCGGAAGTATGGAGCATCTGTATCGCCCGGTGGATTTTGGCTTTTCCCCCAATCCCTACCCCAGCCGTTACACGCCTCAGATCAGTCTGGACACCATGCCCCAGGAGTACACCGGCTGCAATGCCGGGGATTTCCGGGTCAGCTGCCTGACCGTCTCCGGGCGGGAGGGGACCTGTGGGGCGGAGCTTCGGTACGTCTCCCATGAGATCCTGCCCGGCAAGTACGTCGTGGAGGGGATGCCTTCCGCCTTTGCCGGAGACGGCGAGGCGGAGACGCTAGTCGTCACCCTGGCCGACGAGGTGACGGGGCTGGAGGTGCGGCTGTACTACGGCGTGTTTGAGGCGCGGGATATCATCACCCGCGCCGCCCGGCTGCGCAATACGGGGACGGGCGCGCTGACCCTGGAGCGGGCGGCCTCTCTCTGCCTGGATATCCCCTTCGGGAACTGGGACCTGCTCCACTTCCAGGGGCGGCACAATATGGAGCGGCAGGCGGTGCGTACGCCTGTCACCGGCGGCATCCAGACCATCTCCTCCCGCCGGGGGGCCTCCAGCCACCAGCACAACCCCTTCATCATCCTGGCGGGGCGGGAGACCACCGAGGAGCATGGGGACTGCTACGGCCTGATGCTGGTCTACTCCGGCAGCCACCGGACGGACATCGAGCGGGACCAGTCCGGCGGCACCCGGGTGGTCATGGGCATCCATGACGAGCAGTTCCGCTGGACGCTGGCCCCCGGGGAGTGGTTCCAGACCCCGGAGGTGCTGCTCGCCTTTACCCATCAGGGCCTGGAGCAGCTCTCCCGGAGCTATCACCGCTTCATCCGGAACAATCTCTGTCGCAGCCCTTGGCCCAACCGCCGCCGCCCGGTGCTCATCAACAACTGGGAGGCCACCTATTTCCAATTTGACACGGACAAGATAGTCTCCATCGCCCGCCAGGCCAGCGCCCTGGGGGTGGAGATGCTGGTGCTGGACGACGGCTGGTTCGGCGCCCGGGACGACGAAAACCGGGGCCTGGGGGACTGGTTCGTCAACGAGAAGAAGCTCCCCGGCGGCCTGAGCCGTCTGATTGCAGAGGTGAACGGCCTGGGGATGAAGTTTGGCCTGTGGGTGGAGCCGGAGATGGTGAACGAGGACTCCAACCTGTACCGGGCCCACCCGGACTGGGCGCTGACCCTGCCGGGCCGCCAACCCACCATGGGCCGGAATCAACTGGTGCTGGACATGGGTCGGCCAGAGGTGGTAAACTACCTCTGTGAGCGGCTGTCCGCCCTGCTGGAGACCTATCATATCGACTACATCAAATGGGACATGAACCGGAGCCTGACCGACGTCTACAGCCGGGCGCTTCCCCCGGAGCGCCAGGGGGAGGCGGCCCACCGGTATGTGCTGGGGGTATACGACCTGCTGGAGCGGCTCACCGCCCGGTTCCCGGAGGTATTGCTGGAGGGCTGTGCCGGGGGCGGCGGACGGTTCGACGCCGGGATGCTGGCCTACTGTCCCCAGATCTGGTGCAGCGACGACACCGACGCCGTGGAGCGGCTGACCATCCAGTATGGCACCTCTTTCGGCTACCCTGTGTCCGCCATGGGCGCCCATGTCTCCGCCTGTCCCAACCACCAGACCGGGCGGATGGTTCCGCTGGACACCCGGGCGGTGGTGGCCATGAGCGGTACCTTCGGCTATGAGCTGGACCTGAACCTGCTGACGGAGGCGGAAAAGGCGGCGGTGCGCCGCCAGATCGGGCGGTTCCACCGCTACGGCGACCTGATCCGGCAGGGGGACTACTACCGCCTGTCTGACCCCACCCAAAACGCGGACTACACCGCCTGGCAGACCGTCTCGGAGGACCGGGGTGAGGTCCTGGTCAGCGTGGTGGTCACGCACGTCCGGGCCACCTCCCCGCTGATTTGCCTCCGGCTCCGGGGCCTGGAGGAGAGTGCCCTGTACCGGGTCCGGGAATTTGCGGTCTTTGGCACGGGGGACGCCTGCGGCGAGCTGTCCGGACAGGAGGAGGGCCGGGTCTATTCCGGCGGCGGCCTGATGTACGGCGGCTTTGTCCTGCCCCGGCTGTACGGCGACTGCCCCAGCGTCCAGATCCATCTGGAGAGGGCAGCGAAATGAGCGGCCTGAAGGAAAAGGTGAGGGCGGAGTGGAGCAAGCTCCGGGCCCTCCCGCCAAAGGAGCGGCCGGGCTACCTCTGGATGTACTACAAGCTGTGGATCATCGCCATCGTGGCGGTGGCGGGCTTTGCCGTCACCATGACCTGGCACGCCGTCACCACCCCTTCGGAGACCTGGTTTTTCGCCTGCTTTGCCAATGTGACGGAGGACCTGGGGGAGGGCTCTGACCTGTATAACGGCTTTGCTGACTATGCCGGATATGACCTGACCCAGGGACAGCTCCTGTTTGAGGATGAGATCTACTGCAACCCCGCCTCCGCCTCTACCACCGGCAGCGCCTATTATGAAATGCTGATCGCCTACCTGGACGGGGGCACGCTGGACGTGCTGGTGATGAATACCGACGACCTGCTGACAGTAGGGGAGAGTGGGCGGCTCATGAGCCTGTCCGATGAGCGGGTGTCCAACCTGCTGGAGACGTACTCCGACCGCATTTTGACGGTGGAGGCCGACCTGGAGGGGGACGGAACGCTGACGGAGGTGCCGGTGGGCATCGACCTCTCCGGCTCTCTGCTGAGCGAATATTACGGCGGGGACTGCGCTCTGGGCATCTCCGCCAACGCACCCCATATGGACCAGATCGCCCTGTTCCTCCGTTACCTGTTTTCCTGATGAAAGGAGGAGCTTTTCGTGAGATTTTTACGCGGCCTTCTGGACAATGACAGCGTTTTCGGCCAGCTCATGACCCGGTGCGGCATCCTCATCGCCGCCAATCTGCTGTTTGTCCTCTCCCTGCTGCCGGTGGTGACGGCGGGGGCGGGATACGCCGCCCTGTATTTCACCCTGCTGACCTGTCTGCGGGAGCAGACCTGCAACCCCTTCACTACCTTCTGGAAGGGATTTAAGAGCAATTTCAAACAGGGGACCCTCTGTTTTCTGGCGCTGCTGGCGCTGGGGGCGGTCCTGTGGCTGGAGATCGGCTGGTGCGACCAGTTTGAGGGGGCGATGGCCCTGTTCCGGTATCCCCTCATGGCCATGGGCATTGCCGTTATCGTCCTGGCCTGCTATCTGTTCCCGGTGATGGCGGCCTTCCGGGTGAATTTTAAGCAGCTTTTGATGGACTCGGTGTACTTCGCCGTCAAGCGGCCAATTACCACCGTCGCCATGCTCATCGCCAACATCGTCCCCATGGCGGTGACCTATCTGGACCGGGGGAACCTGCCCACCTACGCCTTTCTGTGGGTGCTGTGCGGCTTTGCCGTTATCACCATGTTTAACGCCAGCATGCTACTGAAATCCTTTGCGCCCTATCTGGAACAAAAAGAAAAAGAGGCGTCCGCCCCCGACGAGGGCCATGTGCAGACGGAGCAGGAAGTCCTCTCCGACATGGAAAAGCTGGGGATGTGAGGCCTCCAAACAGGAGGAATCGTCAATGACCGAGGAGTTTCAGACCCGGCTCGCAAGCCGATATGACGAGCTGCGACAGCTCTACTGCGCCCTGTATCCGGGACAGGAGGATACCCTGGATGCCCTTCTGTCCGCCATGGAGGGGATGTACCGGGCCAGACCGGACGACCTGAAGCGGTCCGACCGGCAGCGGGAGGCGGAACCGGACTGGTACCGCAGCCGGGAGCGTCTGGGGATGATGCTCTATGTCAAGCCCTTTGCCGGAGACCTGAATGGCGTCCGGGGCAGGCTGGACTATCTCCAGGAGTGCGGGGTGAACTACCTCCATCTGATGCCCCTGCTGGAAAGCCCCAAGGGGCGCAGCGACGGGGGCTATGCCGTCTCCGACTTCCGGCGGGTACAGCCGGAGCTGGGGACCATGGACGATCTGGAGGCCCTGACCGGGGACTGCCGTCGCCGGGGCATCTCCGTCTGCCTGGATTTTGTCATGAACCACACCAGCGAGGAGCACGAGTGGGCCCGCCGGGCCAGAGCGGGAGAGCGGGAGTATCAGGAGCGGTATTTCTTCTATGACAGCTGGGACATCCCCAATCTGTACGAGCAGACGGTACCCCAGGTGTTCCCCACCGACGCCCCCGGCAACTTCACCTGGCAGGAGGAGCTGGGGAAGGTGGTCATGACCACCTTCTACCCCTATCAGTGGGACCTGAACTACGCCAACCCCACCGTGTTCCGGGAGATGACGGAGAACCTGCTGTTTCTCACCAACCGGGGCATCGACGTGATACGGCTGGACGCCGTCCCCTACATCTGGAAGCAGCTGGGCACCAACTGCCGGAATCTGCCCCAGGTACATACCCTGGTGCGGATGCTGCGCATCGTCACCGAGATCGTCTGCCCCGGGGTGCTGCTGCTGGGGGAGGTGGTCATGGAGCCCGCCCTGGTGGCCCCCTACTTCGGCACGCCGGAGCGGCCGGAGTGCCATATGCTCTACAACGTGACTGCCATGTGTACCACCTGGCACACGGCGGCCACCCATGACGTGCGGCTCCTGCGGCACCAGCTGAACCAGGTGGCGGCCCTCCCCAAGGGTTATACCTTCCAGAACTACCTCCGCTGCCATGACGACATCGGCTGGGGACTGGATTACCCCTTTCTGTCTCAGTTCGGCATGGGAGAGGTGCCTCACAAGCGGTTTTTGAACGACTATTTCACCGGAAAGCTGCCCTATGGGGCCAGCCGGGGGACGCTGTACAACGACGACGAGCGGCTGGGGGACGCCCGGCTCTGTGGCACTACCGCCTCCCTCTGCGGCCTGGAGATGGCGCTGGAGACGGGGAGCGCAGCCATGACGGAGCAGGCGCTGGCGCTGGATCTGATGCTCCACGCCTGTATGCTGTCCCAGAGCGGCATCCCGGTGCTCTACGCCGGGGACGAGGTGGGCCAGCGCAACGACTGGGCCTATCTGGACGACCCGGAAAAGGCCAGTGACAGCCGCTATCTCCACCGGGGAGACTTCCGCTGGGAGGAGGCGGAGCGGCGGAGCGAGCCGGACACCGTCCAGGGGCGGCTGTTCCGGGGCCTGCGGCAGCTGGAGACGGTGCGCCAGTCTGCCGCTGTCTTTGACGCCGACGCGGACTTCTGGACAGTGGACGCGGGCAGCGACGCCGTGCTGGCCCTGGGCCGGTACAAGGACGGGGAGAAGCTCTACGGCCTGTATAACTTCAGCCCGGAGACCCAGAAGGCGTGGCTGGACGAGACGGGGGCCTATACCGACCTGCTGGGGCAGCGGCAGGTGGACAACCCCGGCGTTCTGACCCTGGGCGGGTATGAGTTCCTATGGCTGACCAAACGGGTTTGATTTCACATAAAATGGGGGGTACGATATGAGATATGACGTGACGGCCATCGGGGAGCTGCTCATCGACTTTGCCTGTGTGGGCACGGACGGGGCGGGCTACCCCACTCTGGCGGCCCATCCCGGGGGTGCGCCGGGCAATCTGCTGGCGGCCCTCACCGCCTACGGCTGTCAGACGGCCCTGCTGGGCAAGGTGGGAGCGGATGCCTTCGGCGACCTGCTGCTGGATACCCTGGCCCGGGCGGGCATCGAGACGGCGGGCATCGTGTCCGACCCGGACTGCTTCACCACCCTGGCCTTCGTCACCCTGGACAGCGCCGGGAACCGGACGTTCAGCTTCGCCCGGAAGCCCGGGGCGGATACCCGGTTGCGGGACACAGAGCTGAATCTTTCGCTGATCGACAACTGCCGGGACTTTCATTTCGGCACCCTGAGCCTCACGGACGACCCGGTGCGCACCGCCACCCAAAGAGCGGTGGCCTATGCCCGGGAGCGGGGCAGGCTGATCTCCTTTGACCCCAATCTCCGCAAGCCCCTGTGGAAGGACCTGGACGAGGCGAAACGGCAGATGCTGTGGGGCGTGTCCCAGGCGGACATCGTCAAGATCAGCGACGAGGAGGTGGACTTTCTCTGGGGCTGTACCCCGGAGGGTGGGGCGGAACGGCTGCTGAGGGACTGCGGGGCAAAGCTGGCCTTCGTCACCCTGGGGCCGAAGGGCTGTTATTTCTCCAATGGGAGCGCCTCCGGCACGGTGGATACCCCCTCCGGCATCCGTCCGGTGGACACCACCGGCGCAGGGGACATCTTCGGCGGCAGCGTGCTCAGCCGCATCCTGAAAACGGAGAAGGCCCCGGAGGAGCTGACCGCAGAGGAGCTGCGGCAGGCGACGTGCTTTGCCTGCTGTGCGGCCAGTCTCTCCACACAGCGGTATGGCGGCATCTCCGGCGTCGTGCCGGAAGGGGAGGTATGGGCTGCGGTCCGCCGGATGTGAAGGAACATCATATAACGCTGTTAGGCTGTCAGGCCGCTTTTGGCGGTCTGGCAGCTTTTTCTGCCTGTTTTGAAAAAGACAACGAAATTATTCTTGACGGTAAGGGCGAAAGGCTTTAAAATAAGGAAAACAAGACATATCTGCGCTTGAAAAAAGCTGGGGTCAACGGGGACGCAACGCCTGTGTGCCCCGGCAGGAGAGGAGGACAGAGGAGGCATGATTCGGATCGCTGTGGTAGAGGACGACCCCATTTACACCGCACAACTCAAAGACTACCTGGAACGTTACGAGAAATCCGCAGGGGAAAAGCTGCTCGTCACCTGTTTCTCCGACGGGGATGAGATCGCCGTGGGCTATAAGGCGGAATACGATATCATTCTGCTGGATATCGAGATGGGATTCATGGACGGCATGACGGCGGCGGAGGAGATCCGAAAGCTGGACACCGAGGTGGTCATCATCTTCATCACCAATATGCCCCAGTATGCCATCAAGGGCTACGCTGTGGACGCGCTGGACTATGTGCTCAAGCCCATCTCTTACTACGCGTTTTCTCAGCGCATCGACCGGGCGGTGGCCCGGATGCAGCGCCGGAGCCGCCGCTACCTCTATGTGGGCGGAAAGAACGGCGTCCAGAAGCTGGAGCTGTCCCGTATCTGCTATGTGGAGGTGGACGGCCACAAGCTGACCTACCACACTTTGGACGGGGATGTGACCTCCACCGGAGCCATGAAGGACGTGGAGGAAAGCGTGGATAAAAATATGTTCTTCCGGTGTAACAAGGGCTATCTGGTCAACTTGGAGCGGGTGGACGCCATCCGTGGGTATAACGCCGTGGTCAACGGAGTGGAGGTCCAGATCAGCCGTTCCAAGAAGAAGGCCTTTCTGGACGCTCTGAACGACTACATCAATGAGGTCGGCAAATGACCGGGGTAGAGCAAAATATCCCCTTTTACTGGACGGCCCTGGCCCACTGGGTGGCGGGACTGCTCTATGTGACCCTCCTGCCGCGGCGGCTGGAGGGATGGCGGTTCTGGACAGTCTCCGCCGTGCAGCTGGCGCTCCAGCTGGGCTATATGGCCCTCATCGTCGATCTGAACGGCATGGCGTTCAATGTGGGCATGATGGGTATGGCGACGCTGACTGCCCTTCCCTTCGCCGTGCTCAACCAGACCTGGTGGGAGAACCGTATCTACTACTGCGCCCGGGCCTTTATCCTGGGGGCCTTTATGTGCTCACTGGGCTGGCAGCTGTACGCCTATTTTGAGGACCTGATCCCGACGCTGGATTCGCTGGCATGGGAGGCCGCCTTTATGCTGCCCATCTGCGCCGCCGTCATTGTTGTCATGAGCTGCCTGGAACGGAACCACCGGGAGGTGGACCGGGAGATGGAGGTGACGCCCACGGCCTGCGGCATTGCGGTGCTCATCGCCCTGTTCATCTATATCTTCAGCAGCCTCAGCTTTTCCAGCACCGAGACTCCCTTCAGCGGGGCCACCTACGCCGAGGCGTTCAACATCCGCACCATCGTCTACCTGGGAGGGGTGGCCATCCTCTACGGGCTGCATTTGCAGCTCTGCGACGCCCATGCCCGGACGGAGGTCACGGCGCTGCAAAATATGCTGGATATGCAGTATGCCAATTACCGTCTCAGCCAGGAGTCGGTGGACCTGGTGAACCAGAAGTACCACGACCTGAAGCACCAGATCGCCGTCCTCCGGGCGGAGGTGGGCACGGGACAGAAGCTGGAATACCTGGATCAGATGGAGCAGGAGATCAAGGCCTATGAGGCCCAGAACAAGACAGGCAACGAGGGGCTGGACACCATCCTGACGGGAAAGAGCGTCTACTGCCAGAACCACGGCATTGAGCTTACCTGCGTGGCCGACGGCAAGGCCCTGGACTTTATGGACGTGATGGACCTCAGCGCCCTGTTCGGCAATGCTCTGGACAACGCCATCGAGAGCGCGAGCAAGCTCTCCGACCCGGAGCAGCGGCTGATCCACCTGTCGGTGGCGGTGCAGAAGGGCTTTCTCCGCATCCGGGTGGAAAACCGGTGCGACGAGGGCTATACGGTGAAAAAGGGCTTGCCACTGACCACAAAAAAGGATACCCGGCTCCACGGCTACGGGCTGAAAAGCATCTGCCGGACGGCGGAGAAGTACGGCGGCTCCGCCACAGTCAGCGCCTCCGGCGGCTGGTTCGAGCTGCGTGTGCTCATCCCGCTGAAGGAAGAAAAAACAAAGATGAAATAGTGCTCCGCCCGGGAAGCGGGCGGCGTTCCGCCAGGTGCCAGTCCCTTTTCACAGGGGGCTGGCATTTTGCTAAAGTTTTGCCCCTTCGTTTTAGTCAGTTTGCCCAAAACGATTTCCGGATTATGCACCAAAATCAACGGATTGTGCAGTTTGGGTGGACGATTTGTAAAAAGCGTTGTATAATGTGTGCAAGCAAATGGGGGAGGATGCTCACCCCCAAAATGGCTGCTGCACACAGGAAAAGGAGGAACTTATGTTAACTATCAGCAGATTTACTGTGGAGAACCTGACGAAAGGCTGTGTCACCGACGAGGCACAGCCCCGGTTTGCCTTCGCCCTGGACAGCGATGGCAGCGGCGTCACCCTGAAGGAGGCCGTCCTGAAGGTGGGGGACTGGAAGACCACAACGGACAGCCAGATCGGCGTCCACTATGCCGGTCCCGCTCTGAAGCCCTTCACCGTTTATCCCGCCGAGCTGACGGTCACAGCCAGCACCGGGGAGAAGGCCACCGCCGCCCTCACCTTTGAGACCGGCCGCATGGGCACCCCCTGGAAAGGGGAGTGGATCAGCGACCCCGGATACTCCTTTACCGAGAAAAAGGTGTCTCCCATCCCCATGACCTTCCGCAAGACCTTCCAGGGCAAGGGAAAGATTGCCTCCGCCAAAATCTACGCCACCGCTATGGGTATCTACGAGCTGACCATCAACGGCAAGAAGGTGGGCGACCAGTACTTCGCTCCCGGCTTCACCTCCTACAAGACCCATCTCCAGAATCAGACCTATGATGTTACCGACATGCTCACCGGCAACGACACCATCCAGGCGGATGTGGGCGGCGGCTGGGCCGTGGGCTCCTTTGTCTTTACCCGGAAGAACCGGATCACCGCCGACCGGCAGGCCCTGCTTCTGGAGCTGCGGGTCACCTACGCCGACGGCAGCCAGGAGGTGGTGGGCACCGACAGCAGCTGGGAGGTCACGGAGGACGGCAATTACCGCATGACCGACATCTACGACGGCGAGACCTACGACGCCACCGTGGACCTGCGCAAGGCCACCTGGCGCAAGGCCGCTAAGGAGACCCTGCGGGTGCATCCCGACATCATGGCGGACTACGGCGCGCCGGTCCGGGCCCATGAGGAGCTCAAGCCTGTCTCCTGCGACAAGCTGCCCTCCGGCGAGCTGATCTACGACTTCGGCCAGAACTTCGCCGGTGTGGTGAAGTTCACCGTAAACGGCAAAAAGGGCCAGGTCATCACCGTCAAGCACGCCGAGATTTTGAATCCGGATGGCACCCTGAACGTGGCCTTCCTCCGCACCGCCAAGGCCACCGCCACCTACACCTGCGTGGACGGCGTGCAGACCTACTCCCCCCGGATGACCTATATGGGCTTCCAGTACATCAGCGTGGAGGGCGTGGAGCAGGACAAGATCGACATTTCCGCTCTGGCCCTGTACTCCGATGTGGAGACGACCGGCAGCTTCTCCTGCTCCAACGATATGCTCAACCGTCTCCAGAAGAATATCGAGTGGGGCGCAAAGTCCAACTTCATGGATATCCCCACTGACTGCCCCCAGCGGGACGAGCGGATGGGCTGGACGGGCGACATCGCTGTGTTCGCCCCCACCGGCTGCTATAACTTCGACATCAGCCGGTTCCTGGAGAAGTGGCTGATGGACGTGAAGGTAGAGCAGCTGCCCAGCGGCGGCCTGCCTAACACCGTCCCCGTCCAGGGCTACGGCTTCCCGGCCACCATGCCCAATATGGCGGTGGCCTGGTGGGACGACGCCTGCATCCTGGTGCCCTGGGCGGAGTACCAGGCCCGGGGCGACGTGGAGCTGCTGCGGAAGATGTACCCCTCCATGAAGAAATATGTGAAGGCCAGTAAGTTCTGGTGCAGCTTCGGCTTCGGCAAGAACCGGTACATCTGGAACGTGCCCGGCGTGTTGGCCTTTGGCGACTGGATCGCCCCGGACGTGCCCCAGATGAGCCAGTGGCAGGCCCGGGTCAAGTGGACGGGCACCGCCTCCCTCCGCAACACCAGCGACATCGTCGCCAAGGTGGCGGAGATCCTGGGGGAGAAGGAGGATGCCGCCTACTACCGTGACCTGAGCGACAAGACGGCGGACGCCTACTGCTCCGTCCTCACTGACGGCAACGGCAAGCTGCTGGAGGAGTTCCAGACCGCTTACGTCCTGCCCATCTACCTGAATATGTTCCCCGACAAGGCCACTCAGGACAAGGCCACCGAGAATCTGGTGGCCCTGGTGGAGAAGAACGACTACTGCATCGGCACCGGCTTCCCCGGTACCCCCTATATCCTCTTCGCCCTGGCGGACAACGGCCGGGCGGATGTGGCTTACAAGATGCTGATGAACACCAAGTGCCCCTCCTGGCTGTATGAAGTCAAGATGGGAGCCACCACCATCTGGGAGCGGTGGGACGGCCTGGACGAGAACGGCCAGTGCCCCATCGGAGACGACGGTACCGACATGATGATCTCCTATAACCACTACGCCAGCGGCGCTGTGGGCGACTTCCTCTATCGCCGTGTGGCGGGCATCGAGACCACAGAGGCGGGCTACAAGTCCTTCCGGGTGAAGCCCATCCTGGGCGGCGACCTGACCTGGGCCAGGGGCTCTGTCCGCACCCCCTACGGCGTGGCCGCCTCCGAGTGGAAGCTGGAAAAGGGACTGTTCACCATTACCGTCACCGTCCCCGTGGGCACCACCTGCCAGCTGGTGCTCCCCGACGGCACCGAAAAGACCCTGGGCAGCGGCAGCTATACCTGCTCCTGCAAGGCATAATCATCGTTTATCTCCTCATCAGAGGTAAAGCTGGGAGAGCCCCACGGCCCTTCCAAACAAATCCGGAGCCTCTGCTCCAGAGGCCGGAGTGCACCCGGCCTCTGGAGTCCCCGGCTCCCAGAAAACAGAAAGGAAATGAAGCAAGATGAGCAAAAACGAAAAGGGTGGCTTCTGGAGCACGCCTCTGACAAGCACCGCCATTAAGACCGACAGGGTAAAAATGCCCGAGATGCTGCTGGGCTACCTGGTTGGCCCCTTTGGCGCTCTGCTGTCCTCCGGTATCTTCACCAGCTTCCTGAACAAGTACTTCACCGACGTCCTCCTGCTGGACACCAGCTTCCTGTCCATCCTGCAGGTGGTCTCCACCATCCTCATCGTGGCGGCCAACCTGATCGTGGGCCAGCTGATCGAGCGCACTCACTGCCTGGCCGGTAAGGCCCGTCCCTGGGTGCTGCTGTCCGCTCTGACCCTGTCCATCGGCAGCCTGCTCATGTTCATCGTCCCCTTCGAGAGCGAGATTGCCAAGATGGTCTGGATCGCCATCGCTTACAACCTGTACTATGCGGTGGCCTACCCCATCTACAACACCGCCAACTCCACTATGATCGCTGTCTCCACCCGGAACAGCCAGGATCGCGGCGCGCTGGCCTCCTTCACCAACATCGCCGGTCTGGGCGTCATGGGCGTGGGCTCCATGTTCTTCCCCATCCTGGTGTCCAACGTCATGGGCAACGACCAGAATATGTGGTTCCTGGTCATGCTGGCCATCGCCATCTTCTCCGCTCTGACCATCTTCCTCCAGTACAAGTTCACCCGTGAGCGTGTCACCGAGGAGAGCATGACCGAGGGCGAGGAGCAGAAGAGCTCCGCTCCTCCTCTGGGCGAGCAGCTCAAGGCCGTCACTAGCGAGAAGTGGTGGTGGATCATCATCCTGTTCTACCTGGGGTTCCAGTGGTCCGGCGCCATCAAGAACGGCTCTATGAGCTATTTCTGCCAGTGGGTGGTGGACGCCACTCCCCTGGGCGGCGACTGGGGCGTTGCCCAGACGCTGCTGAGCATTATGGGCGCTATCCCCATGGCTGTGGCTGCTGTCTTCGTGGTTCCCCTGGCCAATAAGTTCGGCAAGGCCAAGGTGGTCTTTGTGGGCCAGATCGTGGGCGTCGTCGGCGGCATTATCGCCGGCCTGGGCGGCACCAACATCGTCCTCGTGGCCATCGGCGTGGCCATCAAGTGCCTGGGCTCCTCTCCTGCCTGCTACCTGATCCTGGCTATGCTGGCCGACGTCATCGACCACATCGAGTTCAAGAGCGGCATCCGTACCGACGGACTGACCATGAGCATTTACAGCTCCCTGATGGTGGCCGCTACTCCCATTATGAACGCCGTCTTTATGGCTCTGCTTGGCTCCGGCTATGACGCCACTGCCACCGCTCAGACCGCCGCCACCCAGTCCACCATCGGCATCAGCTACATCTGGATCGAGACTGTGGCCTATGCCGTCTGCGCCGTGCTGATCGCCATGTTCACCGTGGAGAAGAACCTCCCCGAGGAGCAGGCCGCCATCGCCGCCCGGAAGAAGGGCTGAAACATCTCCCTTTGTGAAGCATTGCCGTCCCCCCGACCGGAATCGGGAGACTGGGACGGGGGACGGCGTGTGGATAAAATTATATCATACGGGAGGTAAGACATGAAAAACAAGAAGCGTGCCGGTCAGCGCCGCTGGCGTGGCCTGACGGCACTGACAGCATCCCTGCTGGCCCTGTGTGTGGCCATGTCCCCCATCGTGGAGACCTACCGCACCAACCTGGACAGTCTGCTGGGCACCACCAGCACCATGGTCGTCTCTGACGACGAGGACACGTCCGAACTGTACAGCTATACGTCCGACTACTCCACCACCACCGAGCTGGTGCAGGCCATCGCTGACCTGGGCGAGCAGATGAGTGAGGAGGGCAGCGTTCTTCTGAAGAACGAGAACAACGCCCTGCCCCTGACCGAGGAAGAGACCCAGAAAATCTCCCTGTTGGGCTTCTCCAGCTACTATCCGGTCATGGGCGGCGACATGGGTTCCAGCCTCACCGAGAACGAGGGCACGGACGCGGATACCGTGGACTTTGTTGAGGCGCTGGAGGCCAAGGGCTTCTCCATCAACGCCGATCTCCAGGCCCTGTACGACTCCCTGGAGTCCAGCTTCGTCACCGAGGTGGAGAGCTGGGGCAGCACCATCACCTATACCCACATCACCACCCCCTCCACCGACGGCTACTTCACCAGCAAGGAGCCCTCTCAGGCGGATATGTCCGCTGCTGACGCCGACTGGCAGAGCAGCATGGACGACTACAACGTGATGATCATCACCATCGCCCGCTCCGCCAGTGAGAACGGCACCTATCTCCCCGGCGAGGACGGCGTGGACCCCTCCCAGGATCTGAACCAGACCGACGCACTGGGCCTGTCTGACGACGAGCGCGACCTGATTAGCGCTGCTGTCGAGGCCAAGGAGTCCAACGGCGGCAAGGTCATCGTCATTCTGAACAACGCCAGCGCCATGGAGATCGAGGAGATCGCGGAGAACGACGGCGTGGACGCCATCCTCCAGGTGGGCCTCCCCGGCGGCTACGGCTTCTACGGTGTGGCTGACATCCTCTCCGGCGATGCCAACCCCTCCGGCCATCTGAGCGACACCTATGCGGTGGACAACGCCAGCGCTCCCTCCGCTCAGAACTTTGGCAACTTCACCTGGACGAACGCCAACTCTGACTACTCCATCAACTCCGCCCAGGTCGAGGCCGAGGGCATCTACATCGGCTACAAGTACTATGAGACCCGTTACATGGACACCGTCCTGGGCCAGGGCAACGCTACCTCCACCACCGGCAGCCATGACGGTTCCGAGTGGAGCTATGATAACGAGGTGACCTACGCCTTTGGCTACGGCCTGAGCTACACCACCTTCGAGCAGACCCTGGACAGCCTGGAAGTGGATCTGGAGAACCAGACCGTCACTGCCACCGTCACCGTCACCAACACCGGCGACGTGGCCGGCAAGGACGTGGTTCAGCTCTACGTCTCCACTCCCTACACCGATTATGACATCGCAAACGGCGTGGAGAAGGCGGGCGTGCAGCTGCTGGACTATGAGAAGACCTCCGAGCTGGGCGCCGGTGAGAGCGAGACCGTGACCATCACTGCCGATATGCAGTACATGGCCTCCTGGGACTCCACCTCTGACAACGCCGCCGGCACCTCCGGCTGCTACATCCTGGATGCCGGCGACTACTATTTCGCCCTCGGTAACGGCGCTCACGAGGCCGCCAACAACGTCCTGGCCGCTCAGGGCTACACCACTGCCGACGGCATGACCGAGGACGGCGACAGCGCCAAGGTCGGCACCTGGACCCTGGACGCCCTGGACAACACCACCTTTGCCACCACCAAGAACGGCACTGCTGTGGAGAACCAGCTGGAGGACATGGACCTCAACTACTGGATGGAGGGCACCGTGACCTACCTGACCCGGAATGACTGGGACGGCACCTTCCCCATCACCTATGAGAACCTGACCGCCACCGACGAGATGCTGGACGTCATGGACAACGACAACTATGAGATCACCGCCAACGGCGACGCCTCCTCCGTCACCTTCGGTGCGGACAACGGCCTGACCCTGGCAGACCTCAAGGGCGTCACCGACATCAATGACGAGAGCTGGACCCTGCTGATGGATCAGATCACCCTTGAGGACTGCATGATCCGCACCGGCTTCGGCGGCACCAGCACCAAGGCCATCGACTCCATCGGCTCCCCCGAGGTCATCCAGAACGATGGCCCCAACGGCATCTACTCCTACACCCTGGGCACCTATGCCTCCGCTGAAGGTTCCGGCGACCCCTACTCCGTCTCCGAGGACGACCCCAACTACAACTACACTGCTGGCGTCATGGCCAACGAGACCGTCATCGGCTCCACCTTCAGCAAGGAGCTGGCGCAGGCCTACGGCGAGGTCATGGGCAACTACTCCCTGTGGTCCAACCTGACCATCTGGTGGGGCGTCGGCGCGAACATCCATCGCTCCCCCTACAACGCCCGGAACCACGAGTATTACTCTGAGGACTCCGTCCTGACTGCCTTCCAGGCTGCTGCCACCGTCACCGGTGCTATGGAGTATGGCTGCCTGGCCGCTCCCAAGCACTTTGCCTACAACGACACCGAGATCAACCGTTCTGGTGTGGCCGTATTCGCCACCGAGCAGGCCGCCCGCGAGAACGAGCTGCGTTGCTTCCAGTCCGCTGTGGAGGACGCCGGGTGCCTGGCTATGATGACCGCCTACAACCGGATCGGCTGCTACACCGACAACTCCCACACCGGCCTGATGATCAACATTCTCCGTGAGGAGTGGGGCTTCCAGGGTCTGATGAGCGAGGACTTCATCCAGACCGCCAACTACGCCGTGCTGAAGGAGGCCGTCATCAACGGCATCACCATGACCTGCAACACCGGTGAGAGCACCATGGCTGCTGTCTCCGAGAAGTGGGACTACTGGACGGTGGACAATGTCAGCGAGGACGAGACCCTGCTGACCGCTCTGAAGCAGGCCATGACCTGGCAGGCCTATGCCATCGCCAACTCCAACGCAATGGACGGCTACTCCTCCACCTCCCACGTGGTCAGTGTCCGCACCTGGTATGACAACCTGCTCACCGGTCTGCAGATCGGCTTCGGCGTTCTGACCGTGGCCTGCGTGGTCATGTATGTCAGAGCCGCCCGCCGCAAGGAAAACTGAGAACGGAGGGACTGAAATCATGAAAAACAAATCTGCTGGCTTCCTTCTGACCATTATCACTCTGATCGTCGGAGTGGTCGGCCTGGTGGCCTATCTCGTCAACACCGGCACCTCCTACTTTGCCAGCCTGGGGGTCAGCCCCGTCGTGGCCGGCTGCGCCGGAGCCGCCGTTGTGGCCCTGCTGGTCTACCTGATCGTGGACGGCAAGAGCAACCAGACCTGGGCGGACATCCTGCCTGTGGCCGCCTCCGCTCTGCTGATGATCTCCGCCATCATGCTGGTCAGCGTCCGCGTGGCGGGCATCGCCTCCATCATGACCTTCGAGAACAATGCCTCCAACATTTCTGACATGACCGGAGCCATCATTGCTATCGCTGTCCTGGTGGTCGCCGCCATCCTGAGCATCATTGCTTCCTTCTTCGATGTGAGCAAGGAGTAATCGGTTCCCATCCACCTCCGGGCCGGGCGGCGTGCCGCCGTCCGGCCCGCAGCAAAAGCAATCGTTCCCTGCACAACTGCACACAAAACAGACTGCCGCAGGCCCCCGCCTGCGGCAGTTTGAGCACATGGAAACGATGGGATTCCACCCAATTTGAAAGTTTTCCTGCGTTTCTCCTTGCCCCGATTGTTCGGCTATGTTAGAATGTGGAGAAGAGACGAGAGAAAGGCGGGAGCATCGATGCAATACCATCTTGCCATTGACATTGGCGCCTCCCAGGGACGGCACATTCTGGGCCATGTCGAGGACGGACGCATGGTGCTGGAGGAGGTCTATCGTTTTGAGAACCGGCAGGTGCGCCGCCGTGGACACGACTGCTGGAACCTGGAGGCCCTGTGGGAGAACATTCTGGCGGGGATGCGGGCCTGCTATCGGCTGGGGAAGATCCCCTCTACCCTGGGCATCGACACCTGGGCGGTGGACTTTGTCCTGCTGGACCGGGACGGCGGACTCATCGGCGACGCTGTGGCCTACCGGGATAAGCGGACCCAGGGGATGCGGGAGCAGCTGGAGGAGGACGTGCCCTTCGACTGGCTCTACAGCCGCACAGGTATCCAGTATCAGCCCTTCAACACCATCTATCAGCTGGCCGCCCTGACACAGGAGCGACCGGAGGAGCTGGACCGGGCGGCCCACTTCCTCATGCTGCCGGAATACTTCAACTACCTGCTCACCGGCGTCATCCGCAACGAGTACACCAACGCCACCTCCACCGCCCTGGTCAACGCAAAGACCCGGACCTGGGACGAGGAGGTGCTCATCCGGATGGGGCTGCCCTTCGATCTGTTCGGCCCCCTCTCCATGCCGGGAACGATTTTGGGGGGATTGAAGGAGAGCGTCCAGGCCCGGGTGGGCTATAACTGCCAGGTCATCCTCCCCGCCACCCACGACACCGGCTCCGCCTTTCTGGCGGTCCCCGCCCGGGACGACGAGGCGGTGTTCCTCTCCAGCGACACCTGGTCCCTGCTGGGGGTGGAGCTGCACAAGGCCATCACCACCCCGGAGAGCCAGGCGGAGAACTTCACCAACGAGGGGGGCGCCTGGCGGCGGTTCCGCTTCCTGAAAAACATCATGGGCCTGTGGATGGTGGAGTGCATCTACCGGGAGCTCAACGGCATCTCCTACGTGGAGGGGGAGCGGCGAAACCGGACGGCCGGGACAGACCAGAATCTGTGGACCTTCGAGGCGCTGGCGGAGGCCGCCCGGGAGGCGGCGGATTTCCCCTCCACGGTGGACGTGAACGACCACTCCTTCCTGGCCCCGGAGAGCATGTTCCAGGCCATCCGGGACTTCTGCGAAAAGACCGGCCAGCAGCCCCCGGAGACGGTGGGGGAGACGATGCAGTGCATCTATCACAGTCTGGCTCTGTGCTACGCCGACGCCGTGGACTGCCTCTCCCGGCTGACGGGGAAGCGGTTCACCAGCATCAACATCGTGGGCGGCGGCAGTCAGGACGCCTATCTGAACGAGATGACCGCCCGGGCCACCGGCCTGACCGTCTACGCCGGCCCGGTGGAGGGGGTCGCCATCGGCAATCTGCTGGTGCAGATGATGGTGACGGGAGATTACTCCTCCCTCTGGGAGGCCCGAAACGCCATCGGGGAGAGCTTCGACATTCAGGAGATCGTGCCGTGACCGGGGCATAGCCGGTCATGAATCAGAACGGAGGACACAGGCCATGAAAAGAGGGAGAATTCTGCCGCCCCTTTTCCTGGCCTGTATCCTTTTGCTCACCTCCTGCGGCTCCGCCACGGCGGCCCGGGCGGCCCTGACCTGCCCGGTGGTGCTGGAGGAGGGGGAGGGCTACACGGCGGAGAGCTATACCGCCGCCCCCCTCAGGGGGGAGGACGCCGTCTTTACCCTGACCCTGGAGGACGGCTACACCCTCGCCGGGACGGACTATGAGGATGCGGAGATCGACCAGTCGGGCCGCACCGTCACCCTGACCCTCCACAGCGTCTGCTACTCCACGACGGTATCTCTCTATCTGGAGCAGGAGGGGGAGATCGTGTACTACGACGCCAACGGGGGCGAGCGCCTGGACGGGGGGGACGCCTCCCAGCCGGTGGAGGTGGTCACGGCCACCACCCATCTCCGGTGGAACACCTCCACCGGCGTGGAGCTGTTTGAACGGGAGGGGTACACCCTCATCGGCTGGAACACCCGGGCGGACGGCTCCGGCACGGCGGTGGGCCTGGGGAGCCGGGCAGACCCGGCGGAGGAACTGACCCTCTACGCCCAGTGGAGCAGATGGACGGACGAGAGCTGCTTTGCCTGGGAGGAGGCGGGAGACGGGGTGAAAATCACCGGCTACTCCGGCACGGACAGCGTCATCTCCATCCCCGCCGAGCTGGACGGACTGCCCGTCCGGTACATCGGGGAGGGGGCCTTTGCGGACGCGGCGTGCGATACGGTGATCCTCCCCAACACCGTCCGGACGCTGGAGAGCGGGGCATTCCGGGGCTGCACCCTGACCACCCTCTACCTCTCGGACAACATCGTCACCCTCAACGACTACAGCTTCCAGGACTGTGACGATCTCCGGACTGTCCACCTGAACGCCGTGGAGGACCCGGTGTACAGCGGCACCTATTACGACACCTTTACCGACAAGTTTGACCGGCTGCTCACCCTGAGCGACAGTCAGAAAATCGTCCTGTTCTCCGGCTCCTCCACCCGGTTCGGCTACGACAGCGCTGCCATCGACCAGGCGTTTGAGGGCTATGAGGTGGTGAACATGGGGGTATTCGCCTACACCAATGCCTACCCCCAATTCCTACTGATTTTGGACTGCATGGGGGAGGGGGACATCCTCATCCACTCCCCGGAGTTTGACGCCGCCCAGCGGCAGTTCTGCACCACCAGCCGGATGGACGACACCTTTTTTAAGATGATCGAGTCCAACTACGACCTGCTGGCCCGGCTGGATCTCCGGGAGGTGGGGGGGACCTTCAGCGCCCTCTCCTCCTTCCTCTCCGGGCGGGAGGGGATGGAGGCGGGGAGCTACGCCCGCTCC
>JAJQFJ010000040.1 GCA_021201185.1 Clostridiales bacterium | reverse complement strand
TGATGGCTGGCGGCAAGGGCAGGATTTATACTTTCTTCTCTGCGCCGCATACCACAAGAGAACAGGCTGCCTTTCTGCGGGAGGAGTACGGCATTGGTGGTCACAGCGGGCCGTTCTCCAATAAGCGTCACAGCTCTGAACACCATGACGGCAAGGGTATCAAGCTGGAAAAGGACGGCTGTGCAACGGTCACGCTGACCTGGAACGCCGTTGCCAAGCGGGTCGCTGCGCTGATAAAGGCAGACCTCTATCTGACAGAGGAGGAAAAGGCACAGCTTCAGCAGGAACAGGTGCCTGTCGAGCCAGTGACGGAGGTTCCTGCGCCAGAGCCACAGCTTGCAGACGATGTGCCGCCTGCGACAAAAGCCGAGCCGGAGGATGATGATTTCTCTGATATTGACCCAGAGGCAGTCCGGCAGCGGCTGGCCGAACACGGCATTGTGAACGGTGAAGTGGTAGGCCCAGAAAAGTTGGCGCAAAGCCCCTTCATTCAGCAGGTGGAGGCCGATGTGGAGCGTATCGCTGCGGAGGAAGACGTAGCGGAGAAAACACCTGTTGCTCCAAAGATTGATGCCAATGCCGTTGCCGCTGTACCCGAAGATACCTCCGAAGACCGTTTCCATGTGATCGAAGTGGACTGGTATCCGGGCCGTATAGCGTACTCTATCTGGGATGACCAGACCGACAGCTACTATGTGGACAAGGACGGTCTCACCGTTGATTTCGTCAGCCGTTGGCAGGCGGAGGAATACCGGAACGAGCTGGTAGAATCGGCACAGAGAGAGGCGACGCTTTCTCCCCTTGACAGAGCCAAGGAGCTGATTGACGAGTATTGTCTGGAGGAATTTTCGGAGGGTGCCAATTTCGACGACCTGACCAATATTGGCCTTGCTTTTACCACCCTCACAGATGATGAGATTCCGATTCAGGCGTATGTTGACCTGGTGGGATTCAAGTTGGAGCGTTACCTGGGTGAAACCCTGATTGATGTTCGGCAGTATGATTCGCTGGAGGCACTGATTACCGGGGAATTGGAAGAACTGAGCTTTTCCGACCTGACCTATGCCTCGGATGAGCAGATTGCCGCAGTGCTGGCACAGGAAGCGGAACAGGCTGACGTTTCTCTTGCAGAACAGGCTGAACAGTTTGAAACGGAGCAGCAGGACTATCGGAATCAGGTGCTGTCTGACCTGACCCCAGACCAGCAGCGTATTGTGGCGGCGATGGAGACTGCCGGTTATCTGTTCCGTCCTACGGAAACCACCCCTATTTATTTTGGGGATTTGGATGATTACCCCATCACCTTTGACAGTTGGGACGCTGCTTATGAATTTATCAACAGCGCCGAACTGAGGGATACCCCCGGCTTGCGGGAGCAGGTGCAGGCGGTGCTACACCCTGAAACCGTGTTCCCCTACAACGTGGGGGATACGGTCTATCTGGAGGACGGCAAGCCCTTTGTCATCGACAGCATCGGGACATCGGATGTTCATCTGCTCGACCCGTCGCTTCGGTTCCCTGTCCTCCGGGCAGAGAGCCGGGAGAACTTTCTGCGGCTCATGGAGCGCTATCCCCAGGAACGGCAGGCGGAACAGTCGCCCCAGCAACCCACAGTGACCGAGGAACCGGTGGCATTTTATCCCGGTGAGCAAAACGGCCTGCCCTTCGATGTGGAGATCAGGACGTTACGCTTTGGCGAACCGGAACAGGATGAGCCTGCACAGGAGCCTGCCCCTGCGCAGGAAACGGCGGCTGAACCTGTGGTCGAACCAGGCCTGACCCCGGAAGAGGCCATAGACAGGAACCCCATCTCCGTCCAGATCGGCGGCGAATGGCGCACCTTCCCTGACCGGGAAGCTGCAGAAGAAGCACTCTATGCAGACTACAAGGAGCAGACCCATCGGAATGCTCAGAACTTCCACATCACGGACGATGCGCTGGGCGAGGGCGGCCCCAAGGCCAAGTATCAGGCCAATGTAGCGGCCATCCGGCTGTTGCAGCACTTGGAGGCAGAGGGTTTGCAGGCCAGCCCGGAACAGCAGGAAGTGTTGTCCCGGTATGTGGGCTGGGGCAGTCTGGCAGACGCTTTTGACCCCAACAAGCCTGCCTGGGCGCAGGAATATCAGGAGCTGAAAAGCCTGCTTTCGGAGGACGAATATGCCGCCGCCCGTGCTTCTACCCTGAACGCCCACTATACGAGCCCCATTGTTATCAAGGCCATCTATGAGGCCGGCGGCAACATGGGCTTCCAGACCGGCAATATCCTGGAGCCGTCAATGGGTGTCGGTAACTTTTTCGGCTTGCTTCCTGACAGCATGGCGGGCAGCAATCTCTACGGCGTGGAACTGGACAGCATTACAGGCCGCATTGCTCGGCAGCTCTATCCCCATGCGGACATCAAGGTGGCCGGTTTCGAGACCACTGACCGGCGGGATTTCTATGACCTGGCGGTTGGCAACGTGCCGTTTGGCGATTATAAGGTTAATGACAGGCCCTACAACAAGCTGGGATTCAGTATCCACAACTATTTCTTTGCTAAGGCGCTCGACCAGGTGCGTCCCGGCGGCGTGGTGGCCTTTGTCACCTCCCGTTATACGATGGACGCCAAGTCCCCGGAGGTACGCAAGTATCTGGCACAGCGGGCGGAGCTGCTGGGTGCCATCCGGCTGCCGAATAATGCGTTCCGTGCCAATGCCGGGACGGACGTTGTCTCGGATATTATCTTCCTGCAAAAGCGGGAGACCCCCATCGACATCGAGCCTGACTGGGTGCATCTGGGTCAGACCCCAGAGGGGTTTGCAATCAACAGCTACTTCGTAGACCATCCTGAGATGGTCATGGGGGAACTGACCGCCCAAAGCACCCAATATGGGCGGGAGGAATGTACCGTTGCACCCATCCCCGGTGCTGATCTGGCAGAGCAGCTTCACGAAGCTGTTTCCCATATTCAGGGCAGCTATCAGGCGGTGGAGCTTTCCCCGGAGGACAGTCTGACACCCGTCACTGATACCATCCCCGCAGACCCAAATGTGAAGAATTTCTCCTTTGCGGCGGTGAACGGCGAGGTGTACTTCCGGGAGGATTCCATTATGCGCCATGTGGCGCTCAGTGACACAGCACGGCAGCGGGCGCTGGGCATGATTAGTCTGCGCCAGACAGTGAACGAGCTGATCGAGTATCAGTTGGAGGACTACCCGGACGAGGCAATTCAGGCAAAACAGCACGAGCTGGAGCTGGCCTACGATGCCTTTACTGCGAAGTATGGCCTGCTGAACTCCCGTCCCAATGCCAGGGTGTTCGGGGACGATTCCTCCTATTATCTGCTCTGTTCTCTGGAGAATGTGGACGAGGACGGCAAGCTCATTGGCAAGGCGGATATGTTCACGAAACGCACCATCCGACCTGACCGGAGCGTGACCAGCGTGGACACGCCGGTGGAGGCGCTGGCCGTTTCCATCGGGGAACGGGGCGTTGTTGACCTGCCGTTCATGTCCGAACTGCTGGGAACGCCGGGCGAGTTTGACCGTATCATCGAGGAGCTGTCCGGTGTCATCTTCCTTGACCCATTGGAGGCAGACGAAGGGGATAGAACGAAGGGCTGGCATACCGCCGATGATTATCTGTCTGGCAACGTCCGGGCAAAGCTCCAGACGGCACGGCTGGCGGCGAAGTCTGAACCCAGCTATCAAGTCAATGTGACTGCGCTGGAAAAGGCTCAGCCCAAAGACCTGGATGCCTCGGAGATCGATGTTCGCTTGGGTGCCACTTGGGTGGACAAGGATTATATCCAGCAGTTTATGCAAGAGACCTTTGAGATGCCCTTTTATATGCGCCGCAGTATCGAGGTGAAGTTCTCACCCCTGACGGCTGAATGGCAGATCACGGGCAAGACCGTCCCCAACCGCCACGATGTAGCAGCCTATGTGCCCTACGGCACAGACCGGGCAAATGCCTATCGTATCTTGGAGGAGACGCTGAACCTGAAGGACATCCGTATCTATGACACGGTGGAGGATGCCGACGGCAAGCAGAAGCGTGTTCTGAACAAGAAAGAAACCACTCTTGCCCAGCAGAAACAGCAGGCCATCAAAGATGCTTTTCAGGATTGGGTGTGGAAAGACCCCCGCCGCCGGGAGGCCCTCTGTAAGAAGTATAATGAGCTGTTCAACAGCACCCGTCCCCGTGAGTACGACGGAAGCCATATTCATTTTGTTGGCATGAACCCTGAAATAACGTTACGGGAACACCAAAAAAACGCCATTGCACACGTCCTTTACGGTGGCAACACTCTGTTGGCGCACGAAGTGGGAGCAGGCAAGACGTTCGAGATGGCTGCGGCGGCGATGGAGAGCAAAAGGTTAGGTCTATGCCAGAAATCCCTCTTTGTGGTTCCCAACCACCTGACCACCCAGTGGGCCAATGAGTTTCTGCGGCTCTACCCCAGCGCAAAAATCTTGGTGGCGACCAGGAAGGACTTTGAGACCGCACGGCGGAAGAAGTTCTGCGCCCGTATCGCCACCGGCGACTATGATGCCGTTATCATTGGCCACAGCCAGTTTGAAAAAATCCCGGTCTCCGTAGAGCGTCAGGAACGGCAATTGCGGGAACAGATCGAGGACATTGAGGAGGCCATTACAATGGCAAAATATCAACGGGGCGAGAATTTTACCATTAAGCAGATGGAGAAGACCCGACGCTCCCTCAAGGCACGGCTTGAAAAGCTGACCAGCACAGAGAGAAAGGATGATGTGATAACCTTTGAACAGTTGGGGGTGGATAGGCTCTTTGTGGACGAAAGCCATTTTTACAAGAACCTGTTCCTTTACACCAAAATGAGAAATGTGGCGGGATTGTCCACCTCTGAGGCGCAGAAGTCCTCGGATATGTATATGAAATGCCGCTATATGGACGAGATTACGGGCGGTCGTGGCGTGGTGTTTGCCACCGGCACCCCCGTCAGCAACAGTATGACCGAGATGTATACGGTCATGCGCTATCTCCAGTACAGTACCCTTCAGCAGAAGGGGTTGACCCACTTCGACGCATGGGCGTCAACCTTTGGAGAAACCCAAACTGCCATAGAACTTGCGCCAAAGGTACTGGGTATCGGGCAAGAACGAGGTTTGCTAAGTTCTTCAATTTACCCGAATTGATGGCAATGTTCAAAGAGGTGGCCGATATTAAAACCAGCGACCAGCTTGATCTGCCCGTGCCGGAGGCCGACTTCCAGACGATTGTGGTGCAGCCGTCGGAAATTCAGAAGGAAATGGTGGCGTCTCTGTCTGAGCGGGCGGCGAAAGTCCACGCTGGGGCTGTAGATGCCTCAGAGGATAATATGCTCTGCATCACGTCGGACGGACGCAAAATCGGCCTCGACCAGAGGCTCATGAATCCCCTGCTGCCCGATGACCCCAACAGCAAGCTGAACGCCTGCGTGAACAATGTGTTCCGTATCTGGCAGGAAGGGACGCCGGGCCGACTGACTCAGCTCCTGTTCTGCGATATGTCTACCCCCAAAAGCGATGGCAGCTTCAATGTCTATGATGATATTCGTAAAAAGCTGGAGGCAAGGGGCGTTCCACATGAGGAGATCGCCTTTATCCATGACGCCGACACGGAGGCGAAAAAGAAGGAGCTGTTTGCAAAGGTGCGCTCCGGCCAAGTGCGTGTGCTGCTGGGTTCCACACAGAAAATGGGCGCTGGCACCAACGTACAAGACAGGCTGGTGGCTGTTCACCACCTGGATGTGGGCTGGCGTCCTGCGGACATGACCCAGCGCAACGGGCGTATCATCCGCCAGGGCAACAGGAACAAAGAAGTGCAGGTTTTCCAGTACGTCACCGAGGGAACCTTCGATGCCTACCTCTACCAGACCCTTGAGAACAAGCAGAAGCTTATTTCGCAGATTATGACAAGCAAAAGCCCTGTGAGAAGCTGTGATGATGTGGACGAGCAGGCCCTTTCCTATGCGGAAATCAAGGCGCTGTGCGCCGGTTCGCCGCTCATCAAGGAAAAGATGGATTTGGACATCGACGTGGCCAGGCTGAAGGTGCTGAAAGCGGACTTCCGCAGTAAGCAGTACCGGCTGGAAGACCAACTGTTAAAATACTTCCCCAGGGAGATCGAACAGCAGCACAGCAATATCGAGGGTTTCCGGCAGGACATAGCCACGGTTGCGGCACACCCGCACCCCAAAGACGGCTTCGCCGGTATGACCGTTGCCGGGAGAACCTATACGGAAAAGGCGGACGCTGGCGAGGCCATCCTCGCTGTCTGCAAGACCGCCAATGCCGTGGAGGGTTATCCTCTGGGCAGTTATCGTGGGTTCCAGATGGAACTGTCCTTTGACAGCTTCAACAAGGAGTTCGTGATCTCTCTGAAGGGCAGCATGACCCACCGGGTAGCCATCGGCTCCGATGCCAGAGGCAACCTGATCCGACTGGACAATGCGCTGAACAACATCCCCGCAAGGCTGGAGCAGGCGCAGACCCGGCTGGAAACGCTGGAGCAGCAGCGGGAGGCTGCGCAGGCCGAGGTGGGCAAGCCCTTCCCCCAGGAGGCGGAGCTGGCGGAGAAATCCGCACGGCTGGCCGAACTGGATGCAGCCCTCAACATGGAGGAAGGCGGCGCTGTCGAACGGAACGCCGATGAACCTTCTGAGGGACGCACCTCTGTGCTGGCTGACCTGAAGCAGAAATCCAGTCAGGTGCCGCCGCCACGCCGGGATACCACTCAGCGCACCAAGGAGGTGCTGTGATGGCAGAAATCGAAACCCGGGACGTGATGCTGCACTTCCGGTTCAGCCCGTCCGAGCTGAAGATCATCCGCAAAAAGATGGAGGACGGCGGCGTCCGCAGTATGAGCGCCTATCTCCGCAAGATGGCGCTGAATGGGTATTGTCTCAACATGAATTATGACTATCCCCGGCAGATCAGCGTCCTCCTCAGACGCTGTAGCTCCAATTTGAATCAGTACGCTAAAAAGGCCAATGCCACTAATAGCGTTTATGCTGCTGACATTCAGGACTTACAGGAGCGGCTGGATGAGATTTGGGCGACCCAAAAGGAATCCCTGCGAGTTCTTGCTTCTCTCTCATAAACCAGACCGTCAAGGCATGGGGAGCGATCCCCATGCCGGTACATAGCTGTGTGGCGACATCATTGCGCTATCCGGCTTCTCTGATAAAATGGAATCAGGAAAGGCAAAGGAGGGCAGGATGGATTGGAACAGGCACACAACTATAAAATTCCAACAGAAACGGAGGACAGTAAAATGATTTTGGAATTGCTCTATAACGGACGCATCTATCCGGCAGAGGCGATTATGTCGCAGGACGAGCGATTTGTAAAGGCAGAGGCAAACGTGAACCGGATGTACGAGGAACTGCACAGCAGGCTGAGTGAACCGGACAAAAAACAGTTGGAGCAGCTCCGGGAAGTGATGTATGAGAGCCAGTTTTACTCAGAGGAGGAGCATTTCCGCTACGGCCTGACCCTGGGTGTGATGTTGATGAAGGAAATTCATGAGTATGGCTCACGATATTTTGAGGACATGGAATAGACAGGAGGTAAAATCATGGTTGTATCGTTATTAAAATTGGTTCTATAATAAATGTTGGGGTCAGGTTCAGAGCCTGACCCCAATTCT
>JAJQFJ010000037.1 GCA_021201185.1 Clostridiales bacterium | reverse complement strand
TGTCCTGTATGCCTGATGCTGTTTTTTCTCTACCCCAACTCTTGACAGAGAACCCATATAATTGCACCCCCATTTCCTTTATTATACCAGAAATGGGGGTAGAGGGGTAGTTCTTTGACAGGCTGAAACGGCGTGACCTTATGGTCACACCGTTCTCTGCCTGCCGCATGACAAAATAGTTACTTGTCACTATTAAGCCTTGAAAAATAAGGCTTTCGGCGGAGCTTTTGGCGTCCCCGGCGCGACTCGAACGCGCGGCCTTTCGCTTAGGAGGCGAATGCTCTGTCCAACTGAGCTACGGAGACATTTGAAGAAATATGAACTTGTGACCGTCCAACCGATTTTGAACGGTTGGCCACTTGAGTGTGATCTTAGGAGGGCGGTGCTCTATCCAACTGAGCTACTGAGACAAATGAATATTTGCCGCGCTCTCTGCGGCTTTTCAGAGCTTTTCGGCCGCTTTGCGTTTTGTGGTCCCGGCGTCATCAGTGGACTGTCGTCCGGTATCGTTCGGCCCATCCGCCGCCAGACAGGAATCGTTTTACGGCGCTCTAGCACCTATTCTATCACTATCTCTGTTAAAATGCAACCGATCTGTTTCTTAAAATTAAGGCCAGTGTGCAGGTGTCACAATGATACCTTACAGATAGGGTAATCGATCCCCCAGCCCAAAAAACTCCGGCTGACTCCCCCTTGAAGCCCCGCCCGATCCATACTATAATAGCTTCAAAGGCCCAGACATCTCCTGTCCGTAGCGGGCAGATCAGAGAACACGAGCCTCAGAGGAGGGAGAACCATGCCCCACAGAACGATCGAAGACTATCAGGACATCATCGACCTGCCCCACCACGTCTCGGAGGACCGGCCCCATATGCCCATGCGCAACCGGGCGGCCCAGTTCTCCCCCTTTGCGGCCCTCTCCGGCTACGACGCCGCCGTCAGGGAGACGGAACGGCTGACCCAGCAGAGGGCAGAGCTGGACGAGGATGTGAAGGAACGAATCGCAGGCCGCCTGAACCTCATCCGGGCACACTTGAAGGACGCTCCCGTGGTGGAGATCACCTACTTCGTCCCGGACAAACGCAAGGAGGGCGGCGCTTACCGTACCGCCACCGGCGCTGTGAAAAAGGTGGATACAGTCCGGCGGCTCGTTATGATGGCGGACGGCACAGACATCCCCATCGACGAGATCAGCGACATCGGCGGGGCAATGTTCCGTTTCCTGGACGATTCCTACGCCTGACGGAAAACGGACGCAACAGCGGGGACAGGCTCCCCTGCTTCTGAGAGAAGGGATGGTTTACCATGGAGCAAAAGAAAAAAGCGGACGGCTTCAAGTACGATTTCACGCCGTCAGAGCTGAAGGCGCTGCTGTTCCACTCCAAAAGGTGCCCGGACTGCTCGGGACCGCTGACGAGAGAGCGGACCTGTGAACGGGTGGAGGGCCGGGAGCTCAACTCGAAGTCTGACCCGTTCTTCGTCCAGAACGCCCAGGTCAACCACTACGGCTTCCGGTTTCGCTGCCAGGACTGTGGACGGGTGTTCCCCCTGAGCGAGCTGGCCCGGCGGGCCAACGGGTCCCAGAAGACGGGGGCGGACCGGTGAACGCGGCGCTGGATTTTACTGTCGCAACGAAGGACGACCTCATCCACGCGGTACAGCGGCTGGGCATCCTCCCCTTCTTCCGGAACAGCCTCCCCGGCTTCTCCGTGGAGGAGCACGTCGCCCCCTCCGCCTGGTTCTCCGATGAACCCGGCGTGTGGGAGTGGAAGGGCCCGGTCATTCAGGAGGCCTGCTGCGCCTACGGGAAGTTCTTTGAGAAGAAGGCGGCGTTCATCAGCCCGGAGTGGTTCCCGGACTTTGCCAACTACCGGAGAGACGGCTACGACTTCGACGCCCGCTTTGACGACGGCCTGGCCTCCTACAGGGACAAGCAGCTCTTTGACCTGCTGGACGCCCGGGCGCCGGTGCTGTCCAAAGCCCTGAAACGGGAGGGCAACTACGGGAAGGGCGGCGTCCCCGGCTTTGACACCTCCATGACCCGCTTACAGGCCCAGGGCTATGTGGTCATCAGCGATTTTGTCTACATGCGGGACCGCTACGGCAGGGAGTACGGCTGGGGCGTGGCGGAGTACTCCACCCCGGAGAAGCGCTTCGGCCCAGCGTTCCCCGACGCCGTCTACCGGCGCCAGCCGGAGGAGTCCCTCTGTCGTCTGCTGGAGCAGCTACACACGATTTTGCCGGACGCTTCGGACAAGGCGCTGCGCCGCTTTCTCGGGTGACGGCCCGGCGCACGGAACATGAACGACGCCTCGGAGCTGTCGCTCTTCATGAGCGGTCTGTGCGGGGCGGTGATGGCGGTTGAATACCTGCCCTGGCCGGGGACATTCCGGCGGAAATGAGGCCGCTGCAGCCGCCCTCACCCCGTCAAAGCCTCCACGTCGAGGGGTCGGTGAGCTGCCAGCTGTCCCGGACGGGAGGCTTCTCCTCCGTCTTCCGGTCCTTCCGGCTCCAGTTGCGAACCGCCGCCTGCCAGCTCTTCATCTTCGACTTGCCCAGCATCCAGCCTCTGGCCTCATAGTAGTCCACGAACCGCTCCGGGTCGATGGAGTAGCCCTGCCCCTGGCAATAGTCCCTGACCTGTCCCACTGTGGGGGGCGTGAACCCACTCTTACTTCTTTCTCTCTTGGTATTTCTTTCTTCTTTGGTATTACTTATAGACCCACTTTTCCCTGCGCAGGCGTTCACCATGACAGGTGATTCTCCTGCGCAGGTTTTCTCCCTGCCAGGTGATTCTCCTGTGCAGGGTTTTTCCATGTCAGGTGATTCCCCTGTGCAGGTGTTTTCCCGGTCAGGCTCAGGGACTTCATAGACGGTATACAGGTAGCTGCCAAAGGTGCCGTCCTCCCGGTGCTCCCTGCGCCTGACCAGATGTCCCGCCGCGGACAGCTCCCGGAGGGTGGCCGTGATGCTGCCCGCGCTGACGCCGCATCTCTTTGCCAGGTCTTTGACGTTGAACTGCCATGTGTCGCTCATGGACAGCATCAGGCACAGCAGGCCCAAGGCCCTCAGCGACAGCCGCCTGTCCCGGAAGATCGAATTGTCGATCAGGGTATAGTTTGATTTGTGGTCGGCTCTCTCTATCATATTATCCGGACCATCCTTTCCATTTCGCCATCCGGAGAACGTCGGTTCCGGGGCGTGTGTGTGGCATGTCTGCCCATGGGTGTATTATACAATCGAACAGGTGTTTTGTCTATCGGCCACCCCCTGCAAATGGTTTTCCTTCGTCTGACTTTTCACGATACCTGCGTTTTTGTGGAAACAACGCAAACGGGGGCTGAGGGGTGGTGATGGGAGGGGGGAGAAACGCCCGGCACATGGCGGGTCCCCCCTTCCCGTCCGCTGTCTGTAAATGAATGAAAAAAACGGGAAAATAAACCTTGCGCAGCTCGTAATTTTCAGGCATACTAACCTTAGATTTACAGATGCGGAGTGATGTCAATGTATCAAGTGGGTCTTTTTCTGTTTTTCGTCGCCTGCTTTGTATTGACCCTTTTCCTGATCTATCATGGGTCGAAGCTCATCAGAAAGGCGGATAAGGCGTTCAAACAGACCACCGCGGATGTCAAGAAAAAGGTCAACGACGCCGCGATGGCCACGGACACCTTCATCTCCTGCCCCAAGTGCAACGCCAGGCTCCGGGTGCCCAAGGGCAAGGGAGCCATCAATGTCACCTGCCCCCAGTGCAAGTACCGGTTCCAGCACAACAGCGGCGCGCTGAGAAACGATCTGGACCTGTACCGGCCGGGCGGCCCCCTGCGCATGAAGCCGGTCAGGCATCCATATGGCAGCACCATTGAACGCTCCAGGGAAGCCATGCTCAACGAGCTGGCCCTGATGTGTGCAGAAAGCTTTAAATGGTATTACGGCTGGAAAGGAAACATCATTGAAACCATAGACGATCACGTTCTCTTTCAGGAGTATGGGGGGCCCTACACAAAAGACGTCACGTATGTCGATATCAAGTTTGCCCCCACCGAACTGATCTGCCGTGAATGCCTGGTGTTCCCCGAATACCCGTCTCGCAAACCTCTTATCTATGATTCCACTAAAACCTATGACTCATTTCTGTCCACGGCCAACGATCGGAGAATCCATTCCGATGCTGCCCGGTCGAAGGACCAGGGAGCGCCGAAAGCGCGCTTTCATGTCCCTGTATACCTCACTCTGAACAATGACGAGCTCCTTCTCCTCTCCCGGATGACGTACACCAAGCTGATCGACACCCACCCCATGGCCTTTATGCACGACGGTCGGCTCTATCTCCACGGTCAGAAAGCCGCCACCGGCAGCTCCTTCCAATGAGACACCCGTATCCCCATTGGCCCCGAGCCAAGGAAATATAAGGAGGAATCTTTTATGCCCAGCAGTGACTACAACCGTTATCTCGCAGCCATCAAGGCCGCCAACGACGCCGAAGAGCGGAGAGCCAAGGAGCTCCTGCGCCAGATCCAGGCGGACATGATCGCCAAATACGGCCTCAGCGACAACGACGTGGACTACCTCATCCGGCAGTTCCGTTATCACATCTGAGCGACAGCAAAATGACCGGAGGTCAGGCAATCTCACCTGACCCCCGGTCATTTTATAATTTGTAAACGGATGGCGGGACCCGGCCGGAGCGCGCCGTCACTCCTCCGCCCGGACGGAAAGGACGGTGTAGCCCAGGGCGTTCACTGTCTTGCGGATGGCGGCCTCGTCCGGCGGCTGCTTCAGCCGCAGGGCCGCCCGCCGGTCTCCCAGATCCACCTCCGCCCAGGTGCCCTCCATGGCGTTGAGGGCGTTCTGCACCCGGCTGGCGCAGTTGCTACACGTCATACCCTCGATGCGCACCACCGCCCGGTAGGGGTAATGGGACTTGTCCCGGTCGGACACACGGACCTTTTTCACCGTCTCCTCATGCTCTCCGCAACAGCCGCCCCCTTTTTTCAGCTTTTTCACATAGCTGTACACCCCATAGGCGCAGGCGGCGACCAGGATGATAACAATAATGGCAGTTCCCATAGAACTTTTCCCCTTTCAGTTTACCTTAGATATAATCGGTGGACAGGCCCTTCCCGGCGGTCTGCTGGACCAGCTGCTCCAGGGTGATGCCGGAGAGATAGTCCCGGATGACCTGGTTGAGCCCCTGCCAGATGGGCAGCACCAGGCACTTGTCCGACCGGGGGCAGGGCTCCTCCCCCTCCAGGCAGGTCACCGGGGCCAGGGATTCCTCCGCCAGCTCCAGCACCTCCAGCACGGTGTAGCCCGAGGCGGGCCGGGTCAGGCGATAGCCGCCGTTCTTCCCCCGGAGGCTGGCCACCAGTCCGGCGCTCACCAGCCGCTTGACGATGGACTCCAGGTATTTCTCCGAGATCTCCTGCCGCTGGGCGATCTCCTTCAACGATATGCAGTCCTCCCCGGGATGTAGGGCCAGCTCTACCATAATACGCAGGGCATACCGGCCCCTGGTGGATATCATCATGGCGCGTTCCCTCCTTGTCGCGTTTCCCCTCTGTCAGCAGCTCTATTATACTATCCGGCGGGTGGGTTTTCAAGACCGCTTTTCCCCGTCTCATCTTGCCTCTGCCCCCAAAAAAAGGTATACTAGGGGCAACGACACAGAGAGGAGGGGTCGCCATGGCCCCCAGAAAACCGGCAGCCCCCAGCGGGCTGTCACAGCTCAAAGCCGATTTGAAGCAGGGGACCCCTGCCGGGCTCTATATCTTCTACGGCCCCGAGGACTATCTCCGGGACTACTATCTGGAGCAGCTCAAAGGGAAGGCGCTGGCCGGGGGGATGGAGTCCTTCAACCTCCACGTCTTTCAGGGGAAGGACCTGACCCTCCAGGAGCTGACCCAGGCGGCGGAGGCCATGCCCATGATGAGCGAACGGAGCATGGTGCTGGTCTACGACTGGGACCTGTTCAAAAACGAGGAGCGCCGGAACGGGCTGATGGCCCTCATCGACGATCTGCCGGAGTACCTGTGTCTGGTGTTCCTCTACGACACCATGGAGTGGAAGGGCAACGCCAACACCAAGCTGGGCAAGCTCATCAAGGCAAAGGGCCAGATCGTGGAGTTCCGCCAGCAGGAGCAGAGCGACCTGAACAACTGGCTCCGGCGGCGGCTCAAACAGACCTGGGGCAAGGAAATCGACAACCCCACGGCGGAGTATCTCACCTTCCTCTGCGGCGGTCTGATGACCAATCTGGCCGGGGAGGCAGACAAGCTGGGGGCCTATGCCCGGGGCAGGGCCGTCACCAGGCAGGACATCGACGCCGTGTGCGACCCGGTGCTGGACGCAAGGGCCTTCCAGATGACCGACGCCATCGGGGAGGGCAACTACGACCGGGCCATGTCCCTGCTGGGGGAGCTGCTCCGCATGGGGGAGGAGCCCATCTATATCATGGCCGCCGTGGGGCGGCAGCTGCGGCAGATCTGGAGCGCCCGCCTGGCCCTGGAAAACGGTCGGGGGGAGAGCTACGTGGCCCAGCTCTGGGGGATGCGCAGCGACTGGCAGGCCCGGAAGCTGATGCAGTCCGCCCGGCGGTACGCCCTCCCCTGGTGCCGGGAGGCGGTCTCCCTGTGCCAGCAGGCGGACTGGGAGATGAAGCTGGGCCGGGACGGCTCGGACGTGCTCACCGAGCTGCTTCTGTCTCTGGCCACCCGGGACAGGGGGCGGTGAGATGCTGAAAATTCAGGAGGCCATCGTGGTGGAGGGCCGCTACGACAAAAACACCCTCTCCCAGGTGGTGGACGCCCTCATCATCCCCACCGACGGCTTCGGCATTTTTAAGGACGGGGAAAAGGCCCGTTTTCTCCAGCGCATCGCCCGGGAGCGGGGGCTGATCGTCCTCACCGACAGCGACGGGGCGGGGTTCGTCATCCGGAACCACCTGAAGGGGGTCATCCCAAAGGAACAGCTCAAGCAGGCCTATATCCCGGACATCCCCGGCAAGGAGCGCCGGAAGGCAAAGCCCGGCAAAGAGGGCAAGCTGGGGGTAGAGGGGATGCGCCCGGAGGTGCTGGAGGCCGCCCTCCGCCGGGCGGGGGCCACCATCCTGGACGAGGACGAGGACGCCCCTCTCCCCCGCCGTGAGATCACCAAGGCGGACTTTTTCCGGGACGGCCTCACTGGTCGTTCGGACAGCGCCGCCCGCCGGGAACGGCTGAAAGCCCGGCTGGAGCTGCCTCAGCGTCTGACCACCAACGGCCTGCTGGAGGTGCTCAATGTGCTGTACAGCTACAAGGACTATGAGCAGGTCGTCGCCCAAATGGACTGCGAAATTCAGTCCTGAGCTTCAAAATAGGCGTTGATGGCCGCCTCGTCCACCCGCATGGCCTCGATGGTCCGCCATTGCAGGTCCGCCAGGTCCCAGCCCAGGAGGGCGGCTCCGTCCTCGATGACCTGCCGGGAGCAGCCCGCGGCAAACTTCTTGTCCTTGTACTTCTTTTTCAGGCTCTTGACCTCCATGTCCTGGACGCTTTTGGAGAGGCGCATCAGGCAGGCGGCGTAGATCAGACCGGTGAGCTCGTCGGCGGCGTAGAGTACCTTTTCCATCTCGTGCTCCGGCTTGATGTCCACCGTCAGGTTCCAGCCGTGGCTGGCGGTGGCGTGGATCAGCCGCTCGTCCAGACCACGCTCCCGCATGATCTCCTGGCTCTTGATGCAGTGCTGGTCGGGATACCGCTCGAAGTCCAGGTCGTGGAGCAAGCCCACGATGCCCCAGAAGTCCTCCTCGTCTCCGTAGCCCAGCTCCCGGGCATACCAGCGCATGACGCCCTCCACCGTCAGGGCGTGACGGATGTGAAACGGCTCCTGATTGTACTCCTTTAACAGGGCAAACGCCTCGTCTCTGGTGATCATATCTGTATTCGCTCCTTTTCAGTTCAGCGGTAACACCGCTGTTTGCTCTACTATACGCCCTTTGTGGCGGGATTTCAACATATTTTCACAGTAGGTAGGTGGATTTTACTCTTTGTTCCCCCTCTGTCGATTTTCCTTGACAGCGCCCCCCGAATATCGTATGATGTTTTCCCGGAGCGAACCTATCGGTTCAATCAGTAAATGGGAGGCAGCCAAGCCATGAAAATCAGCCCCTCGATCCTGTCCGCAGACTTCACCCGTCTGGGGGAGCAGTGCCGGACAGCGTTGGACGCCGGAGCCGATATGATCCATTTTGACGTGATGGACGGCCATTTTGTGGAGAACATCTCCTTTGGCCTGCCTGTGCTGCGCTCCCTCCGCAAGGGGCTGGGGTCGGCGGTGCTGGACGTGCATCTGATGATCACCCATCCTCTGAAATACGCCCCCGCCTTTCTGGACGCGGGAGCAGACCTGCTCACCTTCCACGTGGAGACGGAGGACAACATTGACGCCGTCCTGGACGTCATCCACGCCGCCGGACGGGGGGCCGGGCTGTCTGTCAGCCCCAACACCCCGGCAGAGGCGGTGTTCCCCTGGCTGGACCGGCTGGCCCTGGTGCTGGTCATGGGGGTGGAGCCGGGACAGGGTGGCCAGTCCTTCGACCCCCGGGCCCTGGACAAGCTCCGCACCCTCCGGGCCGAGTGCGCCCGGCGGGGAATCCATCCCGATCTCTCGGTGGACGGTGGGGTCAAGCTGGGCTCCACCGCCCCCCAGTGCGCCCAAGCCGGGGCCACCCTTCTGGTGGCTGGCAGCGCCGTGTTCTGCGCCCCGGACATCGCCCGGGCGGTGCAGGAGTTCCGGCAGCTCTGAGGGCTGTTTTCTCTGTACAAAAGCAAAATCCGTCGGTCTGGAGGCCTTCTCCAAGCCGGCGGATTTGTTTTACTTTTTCCGGGTGAGCATTTTCCGGATGGTGCCCCGGGAGTCTCTGACCAGGACGATGACCAGCCAGACCACCAGGGCCAGGGCGATGACGGACAGCCCCAGAAAGGCGTCGTTCGCCATGTCCTCCAGAGCCGGGGTAAAGTAGTCCGCCCCCAGCTCGGCGTACTCGAAAATGGCGTCTGCCAGCCACATCAGGGAGGCCCCCCACAGCATCAGGCACAGCGCCCCCAGGTGCATGGTGTCGTCCTCCCGGGTGTACCACCGGACGGTGGCGTACACGGCGGCAAGGACGGTGAGCAGCAGGGTCATACCGTCTCCCTCACTCTGCGGCGGGGGCAGTCTCCCCGTCACGCTTGGCAATGCCCTCGGCGGCGACTGCCATAGACCCCCAGACCACCGTAACGATCAGGGCCATGAGCACCCCCACCGAGCCCATCTCCTGGAGCATCTCCGCCGTACTGGCCGGGTCGGAGGCCGCCGTCAGGAAGGGGAACCAGGGGACGATCTCCCCGTGCCACAGGTGCTCAAAGGCCAGCAGCAGAGAGCCGCCCCACAGCATCTCGGACAGCCAGCTCAGCTTCCGGCTCCAGGGGATGGCGGGACCATTGTGCCGCCCCTCCAGCCTTCTCTCCGCCCGGGGCCGGGCCGCCGCCTTCTTCTCGTGGTTGTTGATCACGTGGGTCGCCACCGTGATGACCACCGCCTCAGTGGTGGGTACCAAAAAACAGGCCATGGGTATTCTCTCCTTCTGTTTGTCCGGCGCAGTCTTGTCGTCTGCGCACATATTACGTGTTATTGTAACACAGGCAGGGGGAAAAGGCAAATTCTTTTTACAGCGCCGCCACGAACCGCAAAAACGCCTCCCGGCCCTCGTCGGTGCGCTTGTACACCCCGGCGTCCTCCAGGACGGCGGCAAAGACCTTGCCCACCTCCAGGCGGATGATGTCGCCGCAGTTGTCGGCGTTCAGCTCGGGGTGTCCGCCCATCACGACCTCTCTGGCCCAGCTCGCGTGGGAGGCGGTCCTGGGGTCGGCGTCCAGGTCGCCGCCGGTGAGGATGGTCTGCTCCAGCACCGCCAGCTCCTCCTTCAGCCGGGCGGGGAGCACCGCCAGGCCCATGACCTCGATAAGGCCGATGTTCTCCTTCTTGATGTGGTGCTTCTCCTGATGGGGGTGGAAAATGCCCAGGGGATACTCCTCGGTGGTGCGGTTGTTGCGTAGCACCAGGTCCATCTCGTAGTCCTCCCCCCTTCTGCGGCAGATGGGGGTGATGGTGTTGTGGGGGGCGTCCGTCTCCGCCAGGATGTCGGCTGCCGGGTCGGAGTAGCCCCGCCAGACGTTGAGAATGTGCTCACTGCAATCCGCCACCCGGACCGGGTCCGCTCCCCGGAGCCGGATGACCGACATGGGCCAGCGGACGATACCGGCGGACAGGTCCTCATAACCGGGGATGGAGATCTCCGTCTCCACCGGGGCCCGCTCCATGGCGAAGGTGTACCGGCCCCCCTGATAGTGGTCGTGGCTCAGCACGCTGCCCCCCACGATGGGGAGGTCCGCGTTGGAGCCGACGAAATAGTGGGGGAAGATGGTGACGAACTCCAGCAGATGGTCGAAGCACCGCCGGTCGATGGCCATGGGGATGTGCTTCCGGTTAAAGACGATGCAGTGCTCGTTATAATAGACATAGGGGGAGTACTGGAGGCAGTAGTCCTCCCCTGCCAGCTTCAGGGGGATGACCCGGTGATTCTGACGGGCGGGGTGGTCCAGCCGTCCGGCATAGCCCTCGTTCTCCACACAGAGCTGGCACTTGGGGTACTTCACCGACTCCGCCTTTCCGGCGGCGGCGATGGCCCGGGGATCCTTTTCCGGCTTGGATAGGTTGATGGTGATGTCCAGGGTGCCGTGCTCCGTCTCTGCCGGCCACTTCACGTCCTTTGCGATACGGTCCCGGCGGATATAGTTGGTGTCCCCGGAGAAGGTATAGTACCAGCTGGTGGCCTCCTCCGGGCTGCGGGCGTAGGCCTCCCAGAACTGCCGCGCCGTCTCCGAGGGCCGGGGGGGCAGCAGACCCATCAGCCCCGTGTCATACAGGTCGGTGAAGGAGGGGGTGTCCCCCTGGATGAGCCCGTGTTCATAGGCGTACCGGTTCATCACGTCCAGAATGTCCTGGAGGGGCGGCAGCTCCTCCACCGGGATCAGGCCGTCAAAGCCCTCCAGACCCAAAGCCTCCAGCAGACGGTTGGCGGCCCACACCCGGTCGCCCTCCCCGATCAGCCCGTGGCGGACGGCGTACTCCACCAGCTGAGAAATGGCAAGCTCCATGTTTCTCTCTCCCCTCTCATCCAAACAGCACGGCCCCGCCCACCGGGCGGATGGTCAGGATATGGCAGGAGCCCTGGCCCAGCAGGGCGTCCATGCCCAGATGGAACCGGTCCAGGCAGTCCAGGGGGACGAAGGCCTGGATGGTCCCGGCAAAGCCGCCTCCGTGGACCCGGACGGCTCCCCGGCCTCCCAGCAGATGCTGGGCCGCCGCCAGAGCCACCGCCACCGGCTGATCAGCCGGGTCCCGGAAGGTGGCCACGTTTTGCAAATACATAAAGGAGGACTGTCCGGACTGGTTCACCAGAGCCAGGAAGGTGTCAAAGTCTCCCCCTTCCAGAGCCTGCACCTGCCGCTCCACCCGGTTCACGTCGTCGTAATAGTGGATGGCCCGGAGCACCGCCCGGTCCCCCAGCCGCTCCCGGAGACGGGGCAGCTGGGCATAGAACGCCGCCGGGTCGGTCTCGCTGAGCACGGTCTTGCCCATCTGGGCCGCCACCGCCCCCATTTCCCGGGGAATCGCCCCATAATCGGCGGTCAGGTCGGCGTGGTCCGCCCCGGTGTCAATGATGCACAGGGCATGGCCCGCCGCCATAAAGTCAAAGTCCACCTGATGGTACACCGGGTTTCCCTCCTCCCGGAAGTCGATGCCCACGATGCCCCCCAGGGCGCAGGCCATCTGGTCCATCAGGCCGGAGGGCTTGCCGAAGTAGACGTTTTCCGCGTACTGGCCCATCATGGCGATCTGGGCCAGGGACAGCTCGTCCCGGCAGTACAGGTGGTTGGCCACCACCCCCACCAGCACCTCATAGCAGGCGGAGGAGGACAGGCCGGAGCCTCCCGGCACGTCGGAGCGGATGTATGCGTCAAAGCCGACAGGCTGATAGCCCAGCTGGGCCGTCCGGGCCAGGATGCCCCGGACCAGAGAGGGAGTGGTGTTCTCCTCGGCGTCCACCTTGTCCAGCTCGTCCATCCGGATCTCCACCATGCCGTAGCCCTCAGAGCACAGGCGGACGATATCCGTCCCGTTGGGAGCGGCGCAGGCCACGGCGTCCAGGTCTACGCTGGCAGCCAGCACCTTGCCCCGCTGATGGTCGGTGTGGTTGCCCCCCACCTCGGTGCGTCCCGCCGCGGTGCAGAGGGCCACCTGGGTATTCTCGTCCCGCTGAAAGGTCCTTTGGAAGCCGTTCATCAGCTCCTCCAGACGGCAGCACACGGGGCCGACGGTGTTCTCCTCCCGGCAGTAGATACGGGACAGCTCCCGGCGGCAGTCTCCGGTGAGCAGCGCCGCCCGAATCGCCTTAATCGTTGTCATATGTGGTTTCCTCCTGTGAGACCGGGGGTACGGTCTCCGTCTGTAATATTCGCCTCCTATTATGCCGTTTCAGGCCAAAAGAGGCAATGCGTTTTTGTGAAAAGTTTGTTACATTTTACACTTTGTTCCCCCTGTCCCGACACCTCTCATCATTTTACCGTTGCCACTTTTCATCTTTTGTGCTATGCTGTGTCACAGGCTGGAAAACAAAAAGAGGCGATTTCCCAATGAACATGATTATTGTCGGCTGCGGAAGGATCGGCTCCACCCTCGCAGAGGAGCTGAGCCAGGAGGACTACGACATCACCGTCATCGACACCCGGCGGGACCGGGTGCAGCAGATTGCGGACAACTGCGACGTGATGGGCATCGTGGGCAACGGCACCAGCTTTCAGCTGCTGGAGGAGGCGGGCATCGCCGTCTGCGACGTACTCATCGCCGTCACCGGGCAGGACGAGGTGAATCTGCTCTGCTGCGTGATTGCCAAGAAAGCGGGCCACGGCATCACCACCATCGCCCGGGTCCGGGATTTCACCTATCACGAGGAGCGGACCTATCTCCAGCAGAGCCTGGGTATCTCCATGCTGCTCAACCCGGAGCTGACGGCGGCCACAGAGATCGCCCGCCGCCTCCGCACCCCCAAGGCCATCGACATCTCCACCTTCGCCGAAGGCCGGGCGGAGCTGCTCACCTTCTCTCTGGAGGGGAAAAATCCTCTGGCCGATCTCCCCATCAGCCGGATGAACCAGAAGCTGGGCACCGACATCCTGGTCTGCGCCGTGGAGCGCAACCGGAAGGTCATCATCCCCAAGGGCGACTTCGTGTTCCAGCTGGGGGACAAGGTCTCCATCGTGGGCTCTCCCCAGAGCACCTCACTGTTCTTCCAGCGTATCGGCATCGCCTCCGGCCAGGCCCGGGACACCATGATCCTGGGTGGCGGTCGGATCGCCTATTATCTGGCCAGTCAGCTGGCCGTAATGAAAATCAACATCAAAATTCTGGAGGCGGACGAGGAGCGTTGCGCCTATCTCAGCGAGGCCCTTCCCTCCGCCATGGTCATCCACGCCAGCAGCCGGGACCGGGACGTGCTGCTGGAGGAGGGGCTGGAGAGCGCCCAGTCAGTGGTCGCCCTGACCAACGTGGATGAGGAAAATATGATGCTCTCTATGCTGGCCTCCATCTATAACCCAAAGGGGAAGCGGGTGACCAAGGTCTCCGATATGCCCTTCTCCGAGGTGCTGGAGCGGATGGACCTGGGCAGCGTCATCTGCCCCCGGGAGCTGGCCGCCCGGCAGATCGCCCAGTATATCCGGGCCATGCAGAACTCCATGAACAGCAGCGTGGAGACCAACTATCCCATTCTGGACGGCAAGGCGGAGGTGCTCAGCTTCCGGCTGGAGGGCACCTCCCCCCTGTTCAACGTCCCTCTGATGGAGCTGCCCCTCCGGGACGACCTGCTGGTCTCCGCCATCATCCGGAAGGGCCGGGTGTTCAATCCCCGGGGCAATGACTGCCTCATGCGGGACGACACCATGATCGTGGTCACCAGCCACAAGGGCATCCGGGAGCTGACCGACATTCTCCGTCCCGGGGCGGCGCTCCGGGGCCGTCTGGGGCGGCCGGTGGAGGAGGACAGCAGAAGATGAACCTCGCCATGCTCTGCTATATCCTCAGCTGGGCGGTCTGTCTCATCGGGCTGTTCCTGCTCCCCTCCTGCGTGGTGGCCCTGTTCTATCAGGAGACCGCCGGTCTGGTCTATCTGGCCGTGGCGGCGGTGTACATCGCCGTGGGCCTACTGCTCACCCGCAGAAAGCCCGCCTCCAGCCGGTTCTACGCCAAGGACGGCTATGTGACCGTGGCCCTGACCTGGATTTTAGCCAGTATCCTGGGGGCTGTGCCCTTCACCCTGGCGGGGGACATCCCCAGCTTTCTGGACGCCATGTTTGAAACCGCCTCCGGCTTCACCACCACCGGCTCCACCATTCTGACGGACATCGAGTCCGTATCCCACGCCAGTCTGTTCTGGCGGGCCTTTACCCAGTGGCTGGGCGGCATGGGCATCCTGGTCTTTCTCATGGCGATTTTGCCCCTGTCCAGCGGCCGGAACATCCACCTGATGCGGGCGGAGTCCACCGGGGCCTCGGTGGAGAAGATGGTGCCCAAGATCCGGGAGTCCGCCACGTTGCTCTATAAAATTTACGGGGTGCTCACCCTCTCGGAGATGGTACTCCTGCTGTTCGGGGGGATGTCCTTCTTTGAGGCCATCACCACCAGCTTCACCAGTGGAGGCACCGGCGGCTTCGGCGTGCTCAACACCAGTATGTCGGAGTACAGCCCCTATATCCAGTACGTCGTCACCATTTTCCAGCTGCTCTTTGGCGTGAACTTCGGCGTCTACTTCCTGCTCCTGGCCCGGAAGTTTAAGGCCGGTCTGCTCTATGAGGAGCTTCGCTGGTATCTGCTGGTCATCGCCGTGGCCACCGCCCTGGTGATGTGGGACATCCGAAGCCTGTTCCCCACCCTGGAGGAGGTATTCCGCCACAGCTTCTTCCAGGTGGTCACCATCATAACCACCACCGGCTATATGAGCACGGATTTCAGCCTCTGGCCCTCCCTCTCCCAGGCAGTGCTGGTGATGCTCATGTTCATCGGCGCCTGCGCAGGCAGTACCGGCGGCGGCATGAAGATCTCCCGCTGGCTGCTCATGGGCAAGTATGTGAGATGCGAGGCCAAGCGCCTCCGCCATCCCCGGGTGGTGTACAAAATACGGCTCAACGGCTCCGCCGTCAGCGACGACATCCTCCGTCAGGTGCTGTTCTATCTGGTGGCCTATGTGCTCATCTTCGTGGCCTCCCTGATGCTCATCTCCTTGGAGGGCTACGACCTGGTGACCAGCTTCACCAGCGTCGCCACCACCTACAACAACGTGGGTCCCGGGCTGTCCCTGGTGGGTCCCACCTCCAACTTTGCCTTCTACTCCCCCCTGTCCAAGCTGGTGCTCATCTTCGATATGCTGGCCGGACGGCTGGAGGTGCTGCCCCTGGTGGTGCTGCTGTCCGCCGTGGGGGAGAAGTGCGGCAGCGTGATGAAGCGGACGAAGAAGAGCGCCGCGTGAACGAATGGGGCCGAATCCCCTGTTGACAGATCGGATTTCATACACTAGAATAAGAGCGGCGTTGCCAGATGATGACTTTTCTTCCCTTTTTTGTCGATCTGGCAGGCTTGATACGGGTTCAGCTCTCTTTGGAAGGAAGTAAGCTACATGAAAAAGGTTGCCATTCTTCAATCAAACTATATCCCCTGGAAGGGGTATTTTGACCTGATCAATATGGTGGATGAGTTTATCCTATACGATGATATGCAGTACACCCGCCGGGACTGGCGCAACCGGAACAAGATCAAGACCTTCGGTGGTGTCAAATGGCTGACCATCCCCGTGGACGTGAAGGGCAAATTCTATCAGATGATCAACGAGACCCGGGTGATGGACCACAAGTGGGCGGAGGAGCACTGGAAAAGCCTTCACATGAACTACGCCAGGGCCCCTCACTTCAAGGAACTGGCCCCCATGCTGGAGGACCTGTACGGTCAGGCCGCCGGGATGGACTACCTGAGCGACATCAATTATCTGTTTCTGACCAATATCTGCCGTTATCTGGGCATTGAGACAAAGATCACCTGGTCCTCGGACTACACCCTGGCTGACGGGAAGACGGAGCGCCTGGTGGAGCTGGTCAAATCCGCAGGGGGAGGGTATTACCTCTCCGGCCCTGCCGCCAAGGACTATATTGTGGACGAGTGTTTTGAACAGGCCGGTATCCAGCTGGATTATATGAACTATGACGGCTACCCGGAATATCCCCAGCTCCACGGCGACTTTGTCCACACGGTTAGCATCCTCGACCTGCTCTTCCAGGAGGGGCCGGACGCGCCCAAATACATGAAGAGCTTCCACAAGTGAGCGCAGGGAGGTCCCACACCACATGAAAAAGCTGATGATCCTGGGCGCCAGCTATTCCCAGGTCCCGCTCATCCGGGCGGCAAAGCGGCTGGGCCTGTACACCGTCGTGGCCAGCATCCCCGGAAGCTATCCCGGCTTTGGAGAGGCAGACGCGGTCTGTTATGCGGACATCACCGACCCGGAGGCGGTCCTGGCCGCCGCCAGGGCGGAGCAGATCGACGGTATCTGCACCTGTTGTATGGACACCGGACTGCTGGCCCAGGGCTATGTCTGTTCTCAACTGGGCCTGCCCGGCCCCTCCTGGGAGACCGCTCGGCTGTGCACCAACAAGTACCGGATGAAGGAGGCGTTTCTGGCCGCCGGAGTCAACACCGCCCGCTTCCGGAAGATCTCCGGCCGGGACGACCTGGCCCCCGCCATGCAGGACCTCCGGTTCCCCCTCATCATCAAGGCGGTGGACCAGATGGGCAGCCGGGGGATTTTTATCTGTCAGAACGAGGAAGAGGTCCTGAGTTGCTACGACAGAAGCATGGCCGCCTCCCGGAAAAGCTATTGTATCCTGGAGGAGTACCTCCAGGGCGAGATGTTTGACTTGGAAGCCATGATACAGGACGGCGTTCCAGTCTACGTTCTCCCCTCCAACAGCGACCATCGTAAAATGAACCCTCCCTTCTCCAAGGGACATTCGGTGCCATGGCTTCATCTGGAGGCTATGGGGGAAAAAGCAGCGGTCCAGGTAAGGAAAGCTGCCTCCGCATTGGGCATTGAGAACGCACCTATGGATCTGGATGTGATGCTTCTGGATGGGAAGGTATATGTCATCGAGGCCACCGCCAGAGCCGGGGCCACCGGCATTGCAGACATGGTGGGCATCTACTACGGGACCGATTACTACGAGGCCATCGCCGCCCTGGCAGTGGGGGAGGATGTGTCCCCCCACTTTGCAGACCCGCCCCGCATCCCCTGTCTGACCCACCTGCTCTCCTCTCCCGTGACCGGCGTGGTCCGGGCCATCGGGAACACGGTGACGCCCTCGGAGGACATCATCGACCTGTCCTTCAACATCCGGCCCGGAGCCGTCGTCCGCCGTATGACCAACGGCGGGGACCGCATCGGCCAGGTCATTCTCCGGGGCGACAGCCCGGAGGCCTGTCAGCAAACGCTGAAGGACGTGCTGGCCCATCTTACATTAGAAATCGAGGCGGAGGATCATGCTGGTATCCATTGTTATCCCGTGCTATAACTCAGAGCAGACCATTGAGAAGGTGGTCGATCTCTGCGTGGAGGAGTTTGACCGTCTGGAGGGCTACGAGTGCGAGTTTGTCCTGGTCAACGACTTCTCACCGGACGGCACCTACGCCGCCATTCGTCGGGCGGCAGAGAAATACCCCTTTGTCAAGGGCATCAGTCTGGCCAAAAATTTTGGCCAGCATAACGCCATCATGGCGGGCCTGCACTACGCAGAGAGGGACCTGATCATCGGCATGGACGACGATCTCCAGACCCATCCCTCCCAGATCCCCATCCTCCTGCACAAGATAGAGGAGGGGTATGACGTGGTCTTTGGAGTCTTTAAGCAGCGGCAGTTCGGCTTCTTCAAAAAACTGACCAGCAAGGTGGCCAGTTTTATCACCTGGCACCTGGTAGACCGCCCCAAGGGCATCGAGGCCAGCAATTACTGGGTCATCCGGAAGTATGTCCGGGACGAGGTCATCCAGTATACCAGTTACAACCTCTACCTCTCCATGCTGTTTTTCCGCACCACCAGCAACGTGGCCAATGTGGAGATCACCCATTTCCGCCGGGAGGTGGGCACCTCCAACTACACCTTCCGCAAGGGCTTCAAGCTCTTTATGTCCTTTATCAATTTCACCATTCTGCCCCTCCGGGCGGCGACGGTGCTGGGCGTGCTCTTCTCCTGTGCCGGACTGATCGGAGGCATCGTCACCATCGTGCAGCGGCTTCTCGACCCCACCATCGTCACCGGCTGGTCCTCTCTGATGTGCGCCATTCTGATTCTGTTCGGGTTCAGCTTTCTCATGCTGGGCGTCATCGGCGAGTATGTGGGCAAGCTCATCCTCAACATCAACCGGACGCCCCAATATGTCATCCGTGACCGGGTCAACGTGGAGACGGCGGAGGACCCGGAGCCCCGTCAGCCCTCCCTGACCCGCTGAACCTGTGAGGCGCTTTTATGGAACGTAACTCTGACCAACTCTCCTCTGCCCCTCATGGGTACTCGCCCCTTCTGCTCATCGTCCTCCATGTAGGGCTGCTCATCTCCTCCCTCAGCGGAGTGTTTGCCAAGTTTGCCGCCCAGGAGGAGCTGTTCTCCCTCCCCTTCCTGTTCTATTATGGGCTGGATCTGGCGGCAATGTTCGTCTACGCCATCATCTGGCAGCAGGTGCTCAAGCGTATGCCCCTGACGGTGGCCTATTCCAACCGGCCCGTCTCCCTGATCTGGGGGCTGATCTGGGGCTTTCTTCTGTTCCAGGAGACGATCACCTGGAACATGCTGCTGGGCGCGGCGGTAATTTTTGTCGGCATTACGATCATGGTGACCTGCGATGAATGAATCCTATCTCTATGTAGGGCTGTATCTGCTCTCCATCCTCATCTCGGTGGTCTCTCAGCTTCTGCTGAAGATCTCCGCCAACAAGACCTATTCCTCCCCCATCCGGGAGTATCTGAACCCCTATGTCATTGTGGCCTACGGCTTCTTTTTCCTGGCCACCATACTGACCATGCTGGCGCTGAAATACGTGCCCCTATCCTCCGCCCCGGTGCTGGAGTCCCTGAGCTATATCCTCATCCCCATTCTGGGCTACTTCGTGCTGAAGGAGAAGTTCAACCGGAAAAAGCTGATCGGGATGGCGGTCATTTTGGTGGGCGTATTTCTGTTCAATCTGTGAGCAAACTGAATACATGACAGAGGACCCGGAGTTGCCGTTTCGCTGGCACTCCGGGTCCTCTGTTTTCTGTTGTGTGTTGTCAGAAGCCGTCTCCGTCCTCCCGGTGGGCAAAATAGTCCCGGGTCTGCTCTGCGTTGCGGAGCACCTCCGCCGTCAGTGCGGCGGCGCTGGGGAATTTTCGTTCTCCCCGGAGGCGGAGGTAGAAGGCCACCCGCACCTGCTGACCGTAGAGGTTGCCGTCATAGTCCAGGATATAGCCCTCCACATTGACCCTGCCGTGCTCCTCCACCGTGGGGCGGACCCCTACGTTGGTCACGGCGATGGCCTTTGTCCCGTCCTCCAGCGCCACCCGGGCGGTGTAGACCCCGTAGGCTGGGACGATGACCTCCGGGGGGATGGACAGGTTGACGGTGGGAAAGCCCAGGGTATGGCCCAGATGTTTCCCTGGGGCCACCCGCTGGCTGAGGATGTGGGGATGGCCCAGAAAGGCGTCGGCCTCCTCCATCTCCCCCTGCTGGATGAGGGTGCGGATGTGGGTGGAGGAGATACGGACGCCGTTGCGCTCGATGCGGCCGATGATGTCGCAGCCTACCCCAAGCTCTCGGCACACCGCCTGGAGCCGCTCCGGGGTGCCCTCCCCCCGGTAGCCGAACCGGAAGTCGTGGCCCGCCACCACGTGGACGGCTCCGTGCTCCTTCACCAGGTAGTCGGTGATAAAGTCCCGCCAGTCCATCCTCATCATCTCCCGGAAGGGGGCCAGCAGCACCTCATGGATGCCGTGATACCGGCTCATGAGCCACTCCCGGTCCTCCAGGGTGTTCAGCAACGGCTCCGGGTGTCCCGTGAGCAGGGCGGAGGGGTGCTGGTCGAAGGTAAAGGCGCAGGGCACGGCGTCCAGCTCCGCCGCCCGCTGTCTGGCCCGGTCCAGCAGAACGCCGTGGGCCTGATGTACTCCGTCGAAAAAGCCCAGAGCGATGACTCGTCTTGTCGTTGGCATGGTGTTTGCCCTCGTTTTATCTGTTTGAAGGAGAATTCTCTCCCGGCGGGGCGAAAAAGCTCTTTCTGGTCCTCATCTGCCCGTCGGACAGCTCCCCCAGCATGAGAAACTCTCCGCTCTCGCCGTAGACCCGGTAAAGGCCCTCCGGCCCCGACCGGCGGAAGGGGTTCCCGTTGCGGCAGCGGCGCTCTGCCTCCCCCCGGATGGAAATGGCGGGGTAGCGCTCAAAATACCGGTCTGTGGGGAGCATCAGCGCCTCTCCCCGGCCCTCCTGAGCTGCCTGGGCCACCGTCTCCAGGGAGACCGCCTGCTCCAGGGTGAAGCCCGCCGCCTCCGTCCGCCGGAGGGCGGACATGCAGCCGCCGCAGCCCAGGGCCGCGCCGATGTCGTGGCAGAGGGTGCGGATATAGGTCCCCTTGGAGCAGCGGACACGGAGGGCGTATTCCTCCGGCCCCAGCTGCTCCCCCAGCTCCAGGGCGTAAATGTTGATCGTCCGGGGCTTCCGCTCCACCGTCCGGCCCTTCCGGGCCAGCTGATAGAGCTTCTGCCCGTTCACCTTGAGGGCGGAGTACATGGGGGGGATCTGCTGAATTTCTCCCCGGAACTGGCCCAGCACATCCTCGATCTGCCCCCGATCACAGGCGACGGGGCGCTGCTCCAGAATCTGTCCGGTGGTGTCTTGGGTGTCGGTGACGAGGCCCAGGCGGAGGGTGGCAAGATATTCCTTCTCCCCGCTCTCGGCGAACTCCACCGCGCGGGTGGCCCGGCCCACAAAGACGGGAAGCACCCCGGTCGCCATAGGGTCCAGGGTCCCGGCGTGGCCCACCCGGCGCTCCCCCAGCAGGTGGCGGAGTTTGGCGCAGACATCCATACTGGTCCAGTCCCGGGGCTTGTCAATGATGATGATACCGTTCATATCTCACCGGCCATTCAAAACGGTGCGGACGGCCTCCAGCACCCGGCGCTCCATTTCCGCCCGGTCAACCCCGGTGACGGTAGCCCCCGAGGCGGCGGCGTGACCGCCGCCCCCCAGCAGAGCGCAGGTGTCGGTGGCGTTGAGATAGTCCGCATCCGTCCGCAGGCTCAGCTTCCACTGGCCGGGAGCCAGCTCCCGGAGGGTGGCGGCGGCCCGGACTCCCTCTACCTGGCGGAGCAGGGAGGAAAGCTCCTCGCTGTCCGACTCCGAGGCCCCCACCTGGGCCATGTCCTCCAGGGAGACGCCGCCGATGACCACCCGGCCCTCCTCGTAGTAGCGGGCGCTCTGGAGCAGGCGGCTCTCCAGCTCCAGCCGTTTCCGGCTTTTCGTCTGGAAGCACCGCCGGTTGATCTCCCGGAAAAAGTCCCCATACTCCATCACCTGGGCGGCGATGCGGTGGGTGGTGGGGGTGGTGTTGCTGTAGACAAAGCAGCCCGTGTCGGTGGAGATTGCCAGATAGATGGCCCGGGCGATTTCCGCGTCCATGACCCCCAGCTCATCCCGGCAGATGCGGTAGATGATCTCCCCGCAGGCGGCGGCAGAGGCGTCCAGACAGGTGTGTTGGGCGTAGCCGGAGTTGGAGTGGTGATGGTCGATGCACAGCTCGGTTTTGCCCCGATATGCCGCAAAATCTGCGGGGAACAGCCCCTCTGTGGCGATGTCCACCGCCACGATATGCTCCGGCTCATAGCCCGCCGGGGCGAAATAGGGCAGAATGTCCCCCAGATAGGTGTCCGTGACCCCGGGATTGGGGGCCACCCAGGCAGTTTTCCCCCGTTTGACCAGGGCGGCGCACAGGGCGGCGGCACAGCCCAGGGTGTCCCCGTCCGGGCTCACATGGGTCAGAATGAGGAACCGGTCCCGCTCCATGAGCCACCGGGCGGCCTCACTCTCTCTCATGCTCTTTTGCCTCCAGGTCGTCCATGATGTGGAGGATATGAGCCCCCTCGTCGATGGAGTGGTCCACGATGAATTGCAGCTCCGGGGTGTGGCGCAGGTTCATGGTCCGGCTCAGCTCCCGGCGAAGGTAGCCGGTGGCGGACTTCAGTCCCTTCCGCAGCTCCTTCTCGTCGGCGCAGTCCAGGGCGCTGATATAAATTTTGCTGACGCTCAGGTCAGCGGCAGTGTCCACCCGGACGACGGAGAGCATATGCCCCCCCACTCTCGGGTCCTTCACCGTCCGCAGCAGGGCGGACAGCTCCCGCTGAATGTCCTCATTGATGCGGTTGATACGATAGCCTGGCATAGGTGCCTCCTTTGGAAAAACGCAGGGCGCAAAACGCAGAACGGATTTATTCTGCATTCTGCGCCCAGTGGGTCGGTTTTATGTGTGGGCGGCGGAGTCCCAATTACTGGGCAACCTCCTCCATCTGGTAGACCTCGAAGATGTCTCCCACCTTGATGTCGCTGAACTTCTCCAGGCCGATGCCGCACTCGAAGCTGGTGGCGACCTCCTTCACGTCGTCCTTGAACCGGCGGAGAGAGGCGATGGCTCCCTCGTGGACGACGATGCCGTCCCGCACCAGACGGATCTGGGCGTTGCGGACCACCTTGCCCTCCTTGACGTAGCAGCCTGCGATGATACCGGCTCCGGTGATCTTGTAGACCGCCCGGACCTCTACCCGGCCCAGCTCCACCTCGTGGTACTTGGGGGCCAGCATGCCCTTCATGGCCGCCTCGATCTCCTCGATGCAGTCATAGATGACCCGGTACAGCCGGACATCCACCTTGTCCCGCTCGATCATGGTGCGGGCCACGTTGTCCGGCCGGACGGAGAAGCCCACGATGATGGCGTTGGAGGTGGAGGCCAGCATGACGTCGCTCTCGTTGATAGCGCCCACACCGGAGTGGATGACGTTCACCCGCACCTCGTCGTTGGACAGCTTCATCAGGTTCTGGCACACCGCCTCGGCGGAGCCCTGAACGTCGGCCTTGACGATGATCTTCAGCTCCTTGACATCGCCCACCTGGATCTGGTCGAACAGGTCGTCCAGGCTGACCTTCTTGGCGGCGGGAGCGGCCAGGGCGTCCTTCTTCTCCTGCTTCCGCTGCTCGGCCAGCTCACGGGCCATCCGCTCGTCCGCCACGGCGTAGAAGTCGTCGCCTGCGCCGGGGACCTCCGCCATACCGGTGATCTCCACAGGCACGGAGGGGCCGGCCTTTTTCACGGGACGGCCGCGGTAGTCGGTCATGGCCCGGATACGGCCCACGGCGGTACCGGCGATGATGATGTCGCCCTGCTTCAGGGTGCCGTTCTGCACCAGCAGGGTGGCCACCGGGCCGCGGCCCTTGTCCAGACGGGCCTCCACCACGGCGCCCCGGGCCGCCCGGTTGGGGTTGGCCTTCAGCTCCCGCATTTCGGCCACCAGCAGGACGTTCTCCAGCAGGTCGTCGATACCCTCTCCGGTCTTGGCAGAGATGGGGCAGATGATGGTGTCGCCGCCCCACTCCTCGCTGAGCAGACCGTACTGGGTCAGCTGCTGCTTGATGGCCTCCGGATTGGCGTTGGGCAGGTCCATCTTGTTGATGGCCACCACAATGGGGATATTGGCGGCCTTGGCGTGGTTGATAGCCTCGATCGTCTGGGGCATGATGCCGTCGTCGGCGGCCACCACCAGGATAGCGATGTCGGTGACCATCGCGCCTCTGGCCCGCATGGCGGTAAACGCCTCATGGCCGGGGGTGTCCAGGAAGGTGACCATCCGGCCGCCGCTGACCTCCACCTGATAGGCGCCGATGGCCTGGGTGATGCCGCCCGCCTCTCCGGCGGTGACATTGGTGGAACGGATATAGTCCAGCAGGGAGGTCTTGCCGTGGTCCACGTGGCCCATGACCACGATGACCGGGGGACGGGGGACCAGATCCTCTTCTTTATCCTCGGCGGTATCGATGAGCTTCTCCTCGATGGTGACCACCACCTCATGCTCCACCTTGCAGCCCATCTCCTCGGCCACCAGGGCAGCGGTGTCAAAGTCGATGACCTCACTGAGAGAGGCCATGACTCCCATCTTCAACAGCTCCTTGACCACGGAGGCGCCGGTCTTTTTCATCCGGCTGGCCAGCTCGCCCACGGAGATCTCGTCCGGAATCTGTACCTTGGTAGGTGCCTTCCGGGCGATCTCCTGCTGGAGACGGCGCATCTGCTGCCGCTGCTCCTCCTGGCGGCGCTTCTGGCCCTGAGCGCCCTTGCGCTTCTGCTGGCTGCGGTTGCTCTTGAGCTTCTGCTTGCCCTGGGCCATCTTGTCGGCCCGGTCTGGGGCCAACTCGTCCAGGCGGGCGTCATACCGGTCCAGGTTGACGTCGGCGTTCTTCCGGGTGTTGACCACCTTCTTCTGGGGCACCCGGCTGACGGGAGCGGCGGAGGACTGCTGCTGGGCGTTGGGCTTGTTCTGGGTCTGAGCAGGGGTCTGAGCGGCGGGCTTTGTCGCCTCCTGGGGCCTGGCATTCCCACCCCGCTCCTGCGACTTTTGGGCGGGAGACTGCTGGCCCTTCTGGGCAGGCTGCTGCCCGGGCTTTTTGGCGGGAGCGGCGGGCTGCTTAACCGGGACGGCCAGGGCGGCCTGGAGATCGGCCACCTGGTTGTGCTGGGTCAGATATTCAAAAATCAGAGACAGCTCCATCTCGCTGAGGGCCGCCATATGGCTGGAGGGCGTGCTGCCGTATTTCGTCAAAATCTCCGTCACCTTTTTGGAGCCGACCGGCTTGCCCTTTACTTTAAAGTCCTTGGCCACCTCGTGGACTCTGTATTTCACGTCGATACTCAAATAGGACACCTCCTTGAATGGAAGGCCTGTGCTAACGGGAAAACCCCGCTGTCACGGGACTTACCCGTTGACACAAACGATAGGGTGGATGGTACGCCGCCCCCGGTCGGGGGCAGCTATGGAATCTATGAAATGGGAACGCAGCTGCGCTAGCGGCGGGTCTTCCCCGGCTTGCGCGCCTTGCGTGCCCGGATGCGCTGGTCTGTCTCGGTGAGGGCGTCCAGCACCGGCTGATGTCGTGGGTCCGCCTCCGCCAGCTTTTTGGCATAGGCCAGGGCCATACCCAGGTCGGTGACAGCGGCCACAGCGCAGCTCCCCCAGCCCAGGGCGGCTCCCAGAGCGGCCTTGTCGCTTGCCAGGTAGGCGATGGGCAGTTTGCCGCCGGACTGGTGCTCTGTATGCCGGACGGTCTTGTCCCCGGCGTCGGAGGCCAGAATCAGCAGACGGATTTTGCCCGCCTCCGCCGCCTCCTGGACAGCGTCCTCGCCGCTCACCAGGCGGCCCGCCCGTTTGGCGAGGCCCAGAAAGCTGAGAGATTCACTCATGTGCTCCCTCCATCTGCTCCGCCAGCGCGTCGTAGACCTCCGGGGGCACCGGAACGCCGAAGGCCCGCTCCAGACCCTTGCTCTTGCGCACCTTGGCGAGACACGCCGGGTCAGGGCAGACATAGGCCCCCCGTCCGGGCTTCTTTCCCCGGAAGTCCAGGGAGATCTCCCCCTCCGGGGAGCGGACCGCACGGATGAGCTCCCGCTTGGGCTTCATCTCCCGGCAGCCGAGACACTGCCGCATGGGAATCTTTTTTGGCATGAGACGCCCTCCTTTGACAGCAGGTGATGGGACCGGCTCAGAATTCCTCGGGAGCCTCGGCGGCGCTGCTCTCCTCCGGCTCCTCGTCGGCAAAGAGGGCGTCCGCCTCGGCCTCCGCCTGGGCAGCGCCGGAGACGCTCTTGATGTCGATCTTGTAGCCGGTGAGTTTGGCGGCCAGGCGGGCGTTCTGGCCCTCCTTGCCGATGGCCAGGCTCAGCTGGTCGTCGGGGACGATGACCCGACAGCTCCGGCCCTCCTCCAGGGTCTCCACGCTGATGACATCGGCGGGAGAGAGGGCGGCGGCCACATACTCCACCGGGTCCTCACTGTACTTGATGATGTCCACCTTTTCCCCGTGGAGCTCACTCACGATAGCGTTCACTCTGGCTCCCCGGGTGCCCACACAGGCGCCGATGGGGTCCACGTCCGGGTTGTTGGACCAGACCGCCATCTTGGTGCGGCTGCCCGCCTCCCGGGCGATGGACTTGATCTCCACCACGCCGTCGAAAATTTCAGGCACCTCCAGCTCGAACAGCCGGCGCACCAGACCATAGTGGGTGCGGGAGATGAGCACCTTGGTGCCCCGGGTGTCCCGGCGGACCTCCACCACATAGACCTTGATGCGGTCGCCCTCCCGGTAGGTCTCCCCCTTCACCTGCTCGCCGACAGTGAGCAGGGCGTCGGTGTACTCCTTGCCCGAGGTGATGCGGACGTGGAGCGCCCCGGTGCGGGGGTCAATGCGGGTGACGGTGCCGGTGAGCAGCTCCTGAGTCTTGGTGGTAAAGGCGTCGTAGACCATGCTCCGCTCCGCCTCCCGGATGCCCTGGATGATGACCTGCCGGGCGGTCTGGGCGGCGATGCGGCCAAAGTTCTTGGTCTTGACCTCGCTGGAGACCACGTCCCCCAACTGCACCTGGGGCAGGGACTTCTGGGCGTCCTCCAGAGAGATCTCGGTGTAGGGGTTATCCACCGTCTCCACCACGTCTCTGCGGATGATCATCCGGAGCAGGTTCTTCTCCGGGTCGGCCTGGATGACGATGTTCTCCTCCGCCCCCTCATGGTCCCGCTTGTAGGCGGAGATCAGGGCCTGGGTGATCTTCTCCAGCATGTATTCCTTCTTGATGCCCCGCTCCTTTTCCAGCTGGTCCAGCGCCAGGAAAAACTCCCGTGCGTCCTCCTCCGGGGTGGGGCCCTTCTTCTTCGGTACTCGTTTGGCCACGTTTGATCACTCCTTAAAACTCTACATAGAGCCGAACCAGGGCTACGTCCTTTTTGACAAAGGTCTGCTCGCTGCCGTCGGCCAGCGTCAGGGTCACGTCTCCCCCGTCGCTGTAGCCGGACAGCAGGCCCCGGAAGTCCTTGCGTCCCTCCAGGGGGCGGTACAGCCGCAGCTCCACCTCATGGCCCAGAAAGGCCTGGAAATGGGCGGGCTTTTTCAGCGGCCGATCCGCTCCGGCGGAGGAGACCTCCAGCACATAGCTCCCCTCGATGGGGTCCAGCTCATCCAGCGCGTCGCTGAGCGGTCGGCTCACCGCCTCGCACTGGTCGATGTTCACGCCCCCCGGGCAGTCGATATACACCCGGAGAAACCAGGTGCCCGCCTCCCGGACATACTCCACATCCCACAGGGAGCAGCCCGCTGCCTCCGCCAGAGGTCTGGCCAGCTCTGCGGTCACTTCGGTCACTTTTTTCACAGGTATCCCTCATTTTGCTCAAAAGAAAGAGCGGGGCAAGCCCCACTCTCAGGTTGATACTATCTTGATACAATTGCAGTATAGCACGGGCAGGAGGAAATTGCAAGGGGATTTTTAGGGGATTCCCGTCCTTTTCGGAATTTTTTCACCGGAAATTTCTCGTTCTCAGCTCTTATCCTCCGGCTGGAAGGCCACAGCGGCCAGCCAGCCGAACAGGACGGCGGCGGCGATGCCTCCCGCAGCGGCGGCGGTTCCCCCGGTGAAGGCCCCCAGCACACCGTCAGACGCCACCGCCTCCCGGACGCCCCGGGCCAGATTGGAGCCGAAGCCGGTGAGGGGCACAGAGGCCCCCGCCCCCGCCCAATCGGCAAAGGGGCCGTACAAACCCACCGCCTCCAAAATCACTCCCGCCACCACAAAGGTGGTCAAAATGCGGGCAGGGGTCAGGCTGGTGCGGTCGATGAGGGCCTGTCCCACCAGGCAGATCAGCCCTCCGGTGAGAAATGCCTTGATGCAGTTATAGATGATATCCGTCATGTCACATCTCCTCCTATCGCCGGGCGGACAGGGCCACGGCATGGCAGATGCCCGGGATGCTCTCCCCCTGGCCCAGGGCGGTGGGAGAGTGAAGGGCCCCGGTGCCGCAGAACAGGATATTCTCCCACTGTCCGCTGCGCAGCCCCTCCAACAGCAGGCCGGTGAGCACAGCGGCGGAACAGCCGCAGCCGGAGCCGCCGCAGTGGACGTCCTGGTCCTCCAGGTCGTAGAGCATCAGCCCACAGTCGTTGTAGTTGGACGGCTCCACCCCGTCCTGGTCGAACAGCTTCACCACCAGGGCCTGGCCCAGCTTGCCCAGGTCTCCGGTGACGATGAGGTCGTAGAAGCAGGAGGAGCGCCCCGTATCCTTCAGGTGGGTGTCGATGGTGTCATAGGCGGCAGGGGCCATGGCCGCCCCCATATTGTTGGCGTCCTTAATGCCCCGGTCCCGGACCCGGCCCACGGTGACGTGGGTGACATACGGCCCCGGCCCGTTTTTCGACAGTACCACCGCTCCGGCGGCGGTGGCGGTCCACTGGGCGGTGGGGGTCCGCTGGCCCCCATACTCCAAAGGCGTCCGGTACTGACGCTCCGCCGTGCAGAAGTGGCTGGAGGCCACCGCCCCCGTCCACTCCCCAAAGCCCCCGTCCAGCAGCAGGGCCGCCAGTGCCAGGCTCTCCGCCATGGTGGAGCAGACCCCGTAGAGGCCGAAAAAGGGGACGCCGGTGCTCCGGGCGGCGTAGGAGGTGGCGATGCACTGATTCATCAGGTCACCCCCAAAGAGGGCGTCCAGCGCCCCGGCGGGCTGTCCTGCCTGCTCCAGGGCCTGGGCCAAGGCCTGCTCCTGCATAACGCTCTCCGCCCGCTCCCAGGTCTTTTCTCCGAAATAGCTGTCCTGTGAGACGGAGCCAAAGCACCGCCCCAGCGGGCCCTGGCCCTCCTTTTTGCCCACAACGCTGCCCCAGCCCGCCACCGAGGGGGGACAGGCCAGGGCAAAGGTCCTGCTGCCCTGTTTCTTCGTTTCCATCCACATTCGCTCCCTTCTGTGGAGGAAGTTTGCCCCACGGGGCAAAAATTATGCCGGACGCCGCAGAAAGGGCAAAAAAACACCGCGCAGGCCCGTAACAGGTCTGCGCGGTGATCTCTCAAAATCAGAGGATGTAACTCAGCACCAGCGCCCCGGTGTTTTTCAAACCGTCCAGGTGGGTACGCTCGTAACCGTGGCTGTTGGCGGTGCCGGGACCGATGGCGGCGTGGCGGACGTCGTGTCCGGCCACCAGGGAGACGTTGGCGTCGGTGCCGTAATGGGGGGTGAAGATGTCCATGACATAGTCCACCCCGTTGTCGATGGCCGCCCGGCGGAGCTCGCTGGTCATCTCCCAGTGATAGGGATACCGGGAGTCCTTGGCGAAGATGGACACCTTCCGCTCGTCGGAGTTCTGCTCCGGGCCGGTGGGGGCGATGTCGATGGCCAGGATGTCCCGCACCCCCTCCGGCAGCCAGGAGGTGCCGTGGCCGATCTCCTCATACATGGAGAAGTAGGCCAGCACCTTCCGCCGTGGGGTCAGGCCGTTGTCCTTCAGGTATTTGATGCACCCCAGAAGCACGGCGGCGCAGGCCTTGTCGTCCACAAAGCGGGACTTGACATAGCCGTTGGACAGGGTGAACCGGGGTTCCAGAGCGATCACGTCCCCGGTCTCCACCCCCAGGGCCTTCGTCTCAGCGGCGGAGGCCACCGGCTCGTCCAGGACCACGCAGACGTTCTTCCGGAAATCTCCCGCCGCCTGGCGCAGCTCCTCCTCGGTGACGTGGACGGAGTTGGGTGTGCGGCAGACGGCGCCGGTGTACACCGCCCCGTCCCGGGTGTGGACGCGGACGTTCTCCCCCACGGAATAGAAGGGGTACAGCCCGCCCACCGGGCAGACGTTCAGGGTGCCGTCGGCGTTCACGTGGCGCACCATCAGGCCGATGTCGTCCAGGTGGGCGGTGATGACCAGCGGGTCCCCCTCCCCGCCCAGGTCGGCCAGGACGCCGCCCTTGTGGGTGACATGGACCGGACAGCCCAGCGCCTCCAGCTGGTCCACGACGCAGTTCTGAACCTCACGGAATTGCCCGGTGGTGCTGTCGATGGCCAGCAGGGCCTGGAACCGCTCCAGGCAGTCGTTCATATCAATCTCGTACATAGAAAGCGCTCCTTTTTTGCGGTCAGGCCGACCCACCCCGTCTGTTCAGAGGGCAGACCTCACATCACTTTTTGTATCGCTCGTAGGGGGTGGTCTTTGCGGCCTCCAGCTTGGCCTGGCGGCGGTTCTTCACCTCTTCGCTCATGGGCTGGATCTCGCCGGTCTTTTTCAGGGACTCCTTGGTCAGCAGCGGGCCCACCAGCTCATAGATCAGCACGGCAAAGAGGGTGATGTTGCGGATCAGGCCGCCCTGCTCCCCCAGCTGCTGGGCGGTCACGCACATGCCCAGGGCGACCCCCGCCTGGGGCAGCAGGGTGATACCCAGGTATTTGCAGATGGTATCGCTGCAATGGGTCCCCTTGGCGGAGACGAACGCCCCCAGATACTTTCCGGCGGACCGGGTGATGATGTACACCAGGCCGATGAGCACGATGGTGATGTCGGTGAACACGCTCAGCTCCAGCTCTGCGCCGGAGATGACAAAGAAAGCGGCAAACAGCGGGCTGGTCCAGCCGTCCGTCTTGTTCATGATCTCCCCGGACAGGGGGCAGAGGTTGCAGAAAACGGTGCCAAGCATCATGCACACCAGCAAGGACGAGAAGCCGATGGTCACCGGGCCGACCTGGAACTCCAGCATGGAGAGGGAGGTGGTCAGCAGCACAAAGGCAATGGACATATTCAGGCGGTTCGTGTTGGAGTTGAACAGTTTCTCGATCTGGGTCAGCAGCCAGCCCATGACGGCTCCCAGAGCCAAAGACAGGACGATCTCCAGCAGGGGGTTGACGATGATGGAGATGAGGTCCACCGTTCCGGTCACCAGCCCGCGGGCGACGCCGAAGCTCACTGCGAATACCACCAGGCCCACGGCGTCGTCCAGGGCCACGATGGGCAGCAGCAGGTCCACCAGGGGGCCCTTTGCCTTGTACTGCCGCACCACCATCAGAGTGGCCGCCGGTGCGGTGGCGGTGGCGATGGCTCCCAGGGTGATGGCCTGAGCCGGGGTCAGTGCTCCGTCAGTGGCGAAGCTGATGGCCAGCAGAGCGGCGTCCACGAACAGGGCCGCCGTCAGCGCCTGGACGATGCCGATGACAAAGGCCTGCTTCCCGGTCTTTTTCAGCTGGGACAGCCGGAACTCGTTGCCGATGGAAAAGGCGATAAAGCCCAGGGCCACGTCAGAGATCACGCTCAGCTCCTCCTCTCTTTCCATGGTGGTAAAGCCCAGCCCGGGGATGCCCAGACGGCCCAGGCAGTAGGGGCCGATGAGCACACCGGCGATCAGATACGCAGTGACAGAGGGCAGCTTCAGCGGCTTAAACACCCGCGTCATCAGCAGTCCTGCCAGCGTGGCAACAGAGAGTGACAGCAAAACGGAAACCATATCATTCATTCCTCCCAAATTTGGGACAAGCCGCGACTGGTCAGATGCTTTGCTTCCCGGCTTGTCCTGATTGCGTTCAGCCTGATAGTATAGCACACTTTGTCAGAGGAAGGAAGAAAATCATTGCTCTCCGTTTTCACAAAAAAATAGAGGGCGGAACCGTTTTTCTGTGGAAAAATGCACAGAATCCGATGGGAAAGGGAGGCTGCGCAGACGCGCAGCCTCCCCCAGCGTGTCAAAAATTCTTTTTGCCACGCTGAGTACGATTTTTGAACTTTGAAAAAGTTCTAAAATCGTTTTTTATTGCACACGAAGGGGGCTTTTTGCCCCCTCCTCCGCACCCCCGCTGCTCTGTCGCGGAAGTCTCAAGCGTTTTTTTGACAGTCTCAGGGAGGCTGCGCAGACGCGCAGCCTCCCCTCTGATGGGTTTGGGTTGCCTTTGGCGAGCGTTTTACCGCTGGCCCTTGTCGTAGGGGATGCCCTCCGCCTTGGGGGCTCTGGACTTCTTGGAGGTGAAGGCCAGAACGATCAGGGTGACCAGGTAGGGCAGCAGGCGGTAGAAATAGGAGCTGATGCCCAGGTTGCTCAGCACCTCGATGCTGGAATAGGAGGCGGCGATGTACTTGAACAGGCCGAACAGCAGAGCCGCACCGGCGATGTTCAGCGGCTTCCAGTTTCCGAAGATCATGACGGCCAGGGCCAGGAAGCCGAAGCCTGCCACGTCGCCGTTGGCGGAGCAGCCGGCAGTGGTCAGAGCGTAGACGAAGCCGCCCAGACCGGCCAGCGCGCCGGAGATGGTGGTGCCGGCATACCGCATCCGGTACACGTTGATGCCCAGGGAGTCCGCCGCCTGAGGATTCTCACCGCAGGAGCGGAGGCGCAGGCCGAACCGGGTCTTGTACAGCAGGATGGAGAGGATCGCAAACAGGAGGATACAGACATAGGTGGCCAGATACACCTTGTTGATGAGGATCTCCAGGATGGGGTTGAGCTCGGTGGAGCTGTCGATGCCCAGGGTGGACTTCTTGATCATGAACCAGCTGGCGGCGTCGCCCTCGGCCATGTAGAGGGTGCTCTGGTTGGCCAGGATGCGGATGAGGAAGAGCACCAGGGCGGGGGCCATCAGGTTCAGTGCGGTGCCGCCGATGGTCTGGTCCGCCTTCAGGTTGACCGAGGCAAAGCTCAGCAGCAGGGAGAATACCGCGCCCAGGAGGGCGGCCACCAGCATAGCCAGCAGCTCAAAGCCCTGTAGGGCCAGCCAGTCGCCGTTGGCCTTGGCCTCTGCGAACCAGCCCCACTCCTGCACCACGCGGACGAACCACACGCCCACGAAGGCGCCGAAGATCATAATGCCTTCCAGTGCCAGGTTGACGATACCGCTGCGCTCGGCAAACACACCGGCCAGGGCGACGATCATCAGGGGAACGGCGTATAACAGTGTTTTTTGAATCAGGTCTACCATGATCAATCGTCTCCTTTCACAGTCTGTTGAACCGCAGCGTCCGGTTCTGTGTCATCTTCTGTGGGAGGCGCTGCCGCATCGTCTGATGTGGTATCAGCGGCTGCCGCAGGCTCGCTCTGATGCTTCTTCCTGGAGGAGAGCAGCTGCTTGATGACCAGGGAGAAGGCGCTCAGATAGACGATGACGGCGATGATGACATCGGTGATGTACTCGTTGTAGGCGGTCAGGTTGGTCAGCTGCAGGCCGCAGATGTCCAGCATGGACATGAACATGGCGGTGAAGATGACTCCGATGGGGTTGTTGGCCGCCAGCAGGGCCACCGGGATGCCGTTGAATCCGGCGTCCGGGAGGGACTGATAGGTGGACCAGAAGAACTCGGTGTTGCCGGAGAGGTAGTAGAGGGATGCGCCCACGCCCGCCAGACCACCGGCGATGGCCATGGACAGGACGATGTTCCGCTTATCGGAGATGCCCGCATACCGGGCGGCGTGGCGGTTGCTGCCGCAGGCCTTGAGCTGATAGCCCAGGGTGGTCTTGCTCATGAGGATGTAGACCAGGATAGCCATGACGATGGCGATGACGATGCCGCCGTTGACCTGAGAGTCGGGGAAGATGTTGTCCAGCCCCATCTTGGCGGTGGCTACCCCGTTATAGCTGGTCTTGTAGATATAGCCGGTCTTGCCGGACTCCAGGGTGTTGCGGAGCGCGCTGCCGTCAAACATCCAAGTGACCAGGTTGGCGGCGATCCAGTTGCACATGATGCAGGCCAGCACCTCGTTGATGTTCAGGTAAGCCTTGACCAGACCGGGGATGGCGCCCCAGATGGCGCCCGCCAGCATACCGGCCAGGAAGGCCAGCAGCCACACCAGCCAGGCGGGGATGGTGCCGCCCTCATACAGGGTGGAGGTGGAGGTGGGGATGCTCAGGGCCACGTACAACGTGGCGGCAGTGCCCATCAGGTACTGACCGGGCGCGCCGATGTTGAACAGGCCGGTTTTCTGGGCGATGGCCACGGAGAGGCCGGTCATGATCAGGGGGAAGGCCCGGAAGAGCATATTGCCCAGGTTGGTGGAGTTGAAGCCGAAGGTCAGGTTGCCCGCGGCGTCACGGCCGGTGCTGAACAGGCCGCCGAACACCAGCTGGATGCCCTCGCCCACGCTGTTGATACCCAGGGAGGAGGTGCACGCGCCTACGATGACGATGATGATGCTGCCCACGACCATGCCGATGATGATCGAGATGATGGAGGACAGGACTGTCTTGACGCCGTCCTTGGCGTACAGGTTGGAAAGCCGCTCTTTCATGCGCCCTTGGCCTCCTTTCCGGTCTGACGTTTCGCTCCGGCCATGTAGAGGCCCAGCTCCTGAACGTTTGTCTTTTTCGGGTCGAGCTCGCCCACGATCTCACCCTCGTACATGACCAGGATGCGGTCGCTCAGGCTCATGACCTCGTCCAGCTCCAGGGAGACCAGGAGCACGGCGTGGCCCGCGTCCCGGGCCGCCACCAGCTGGCCGTGGATGTACTCGATGGCGCCCACGTCCAGGCCACGGGTGGGCTGGACCGCCATAATCAGGGGCTTGTCCCGGTCCAGCTCCCGGGCGATGATCGCCTTCTGCTGGTTGCCGCCGGACATGCTTCTGGCGGTGGTGATGGAGCCCTGTCCGGAGCGGACGTCATACTGCTCGATGAGCCGGTCGGAATACTCCCGCACGGCGGGGGCGTTGATAAAGCCGAAGTGCTGGAACTGAGGCTCCTGGAACCGCTGGAGGACCATATTCTGCTCCAGGGTGAAGTCCAGGATCAGGCCGTGCTTGTGCCGGTCCTCGGGGATGTGGCTCATATTCTCTCCACGCTGACGGATGGTGGCGTGGGAGATGTCCTTTCCGCAGAGGGTGACGGTGCCGCCGGAGCTCTTCTCCAGGCCGGTTAGGCCGTAGACCAGCTCGCTCTGGCCGTTGCCGTCGATACCGGCGATGCAGACGATCTCGCCCGCCCGCACGTCGAAGGAGACGCCGTTGACGGCGTTGCGCTTGTGGGTGGTGGAGGGGACGGTCAGGTTCTCCACGTGGAGGACGGTGTCCGTGGGCTTTGCCTCGTCCTTGACCACCTCCAGCTGCACCGGGCGGCCCACCATCATGTTGGACAGGCTCTGCTTGTCGGTGTCCTTGGTGTCCACAGTGCCGACATACTTGCCCTTCCGGAGGACGGTGACCCGGTCGGCCACCTGCATGATCTCGTTGAGCTTGTGGGAGATGAACAGGATGCTCTTGCCCTCGTCGGCGAAGGCCCGCATGGTGATGAGCAGCTCGTCGATCTCCTGGGGAGTGAGGACGGCGGTGGGCTCGTCAAAGATCAGAATCTCGTTGTCACGATACAGCATTTTCAGGATCTCTACCCGCTGCTGCATACCCACGGTGATGTCCTCCACCCTGGCGTCCAGGTCTACCTTCAGGCCGTACTTCTCGGAGAGGGCCTCCACCTTTTTCCGGGCCTCCTTCTTCTGGAGGAAGCCCATTTTGGTGGTCTCTGCGCCAAGGATGATGTTGTCTAAGACGGTGAACACCTCGATGAGCTTGAAGTGCTGGTGGACCATGCCGATCCCCAGGGCGGTGGCGTCGTTGGGGTCGTTGATCTTGACCTCCTGGCCGTTTTTCTTGATGATGCCCTTCTCCGGCTGATACAGCCCGAAGAGGACGCTCATCAGCGTGGATTTTCCCGCACCGTTTTCGCCGAGCAGAGCGTGTACCTCCCCCCGGCGGAGCTGGAGGGTGATGTCGTCGTTGGCGATAATGCCGGGAAACTCCTTGGTAATGTGGAGCATCTCAATGACATTGTCTGGTTGCACAGTTTTCATCCCTCTTTCCTGTGTTGCCACGTTATAGAATGCAATCTAAATTTTATCATACAACTTTTGAAAAAGCAATGGTTTACGGAAGAAACGGCAAAATTTTAGGGTATGGATGTTCCAAAATGTGGAAAAGCGGGGAGGACGCTTTCGCATCCTCCCCGCCGCATTGCGGAGCTTCTGTGGATACAGAAATTACTCGATCATGTTGACGGTGACGTTGGAGTACTCCTGATCGAAGTTGTTCTCGTAGTCGCTGTCAACGACCAGCTCGCCGCTGACGACGGAGGCCAGCAGAGCCTCATAGTCCTCGACGGTGAAGTTGGTCATGGACCAGGTGTCGGTGGGCAGACCCACGGCGCCGTCAGCAGCGCCCAGGGTGGTGGTGGTGCCGCCGATCTCGTCCCAGGAGCCGTCATAGTACTTGCCGACAGCATACTCGGTAGCCTCGGCCAGGCCCTTCATGGCGGAGGTGATGACGGTATCGGACTCGCTGGACTGGTCAACGTCAACGCCGATCACAGCGCCGTCGTTCTCAGCAGCGGCAGTGGCGATGGAGGAGAACATGGAGCCGCCGCAGGCGAACACGACCTGAGTGCCGTTGGAGTACCAGCCGGAGATCATGGTCTGCAGGTCGGGGGAGGCGCTGTAGCTGGAGCCATAGAGCCAGGAGTAGTTGATGTTGACGGTGATGCCCAGAGCGGCAGCGGCGTCATTGGCGCCCTGCACGTAGCCGAAGCCGTAACGGCAGCAGGCGGGGTTGGTGCCGCCACCGCCGCCGGAGAAGCCCAGCTCGGTGTAGCCTTCCATGACGGCAGCATAGCCGGCGAAGTAGCCGCACTGCTCCTCCTGGAAGTTGATGCCGGCCACGTTGGTCAGAGCGGTGTCGCCATCATACAGGGTGTAGCCGTCGATGAAGACGAACTGCACATCGGGATAGGCGATAGCGGCCTGAGTCAGAGCGACCTCCTGAAGGTAACCGGCACAGACAACAACCTTGGCGCCCGCGTCGCAGGCAGCGGCCATGGCGTCATAGCGGTCATCATCGGTGGCCTCGCTCTCGTTGGCGGGCTGATAATACTTGTAGGACAGGCCGTTCTCGTAAGCATAGAGCTTGACGCCGTTCCAGGTGCCCTCGTTGAAGGACTTGTCCTTCAGGGAGCCCACGTCGGTGACGAAGGCGATCTCATAAGTACCGTCCTCAGAGGTCATGTTGTCGTCGATGTCGTCGGCGGAGACGGTCTCGGTGGAGGTGGTGTCCTCGACCTCGGCCTCAGCCTCGTCCCCGGCCTCCTCGGTGGTGTCGGCGTCGCTGGACTCCTCGGTGGTGTCGGCGTCGCTGGACTCCTCAGTGGTATCGCTGGAGGTGTCGTCTGTGGTGGTGGTATCGCTGCTGCTGCCGCAGGCGGCCAGAGCGAAGCACATCATCAGAGCCAACAGGAGAGCGAGGAGCTTCTTCATCTGTTTCATCCGTGTGTCATCCTTTCCTGATCATATTCCCCGACGCGTTCTCGCCCCGGGGTCGGAATTGCTCAGAACCGCACCTTTTTCACATGGGGCAGAAAACTGAGTGTACAGATATTATAACATTGCCTTTACAAAATAGCAACCCCCTAATTTGGCGAATTTTGAGCAAAAATAGCGGACAAAGTCGGCAGCTCTGGCAAAACAGGCTCCGTTTCTGTCCCTCCGTCCTCTCAGCAGGAGGACGGGCGGACCTCCCCCCCGCCGCCTCAGAAAAAACAGTTGACCTCTCTGCCGGTATCCTGTATAATAAGCTAAAATCTTCCTGATAAGCAATTGCTTATTTTAAGAGCGAGAGAGGAGGGGCTTCCATGACCCAGCGGGAACGGGAAATTCTGAACTGGATCGCAGAGAACCCCATGATCTCCCAGCAGGAGCTGGCCGACCGGGCGGGGATCACCCGCTCCTCGGTGGCCGTCCACATCTCCAACCTGATGAAAAAGGGGTATATCGCCGGGAAGGGCTATGTCCTCCGCACCGCCTCCTATGTGACGGTGGTAGGCGGGGTGAATATGGACATCGGCGGCCGGGCCTACGCCCCTCTGGTGGCCAGCGACTCCAACCCCGGCCGGGTGCGCATGTCCCTGGGGGGCGTGGGGCGGAACATCGCCCACAATCTGGCCCTGCTGGGGGTGGACGTGCGGCTGCTCACCGCCTTTGGAGACGACATCTACGCCCAGAAGATCGCCGCCTCCTGCGGGGAGCTGGGCATCGACATCTCCCAGGCCCTCCAGGTCCCCGGAGGGACCACTTCCAACTACGTCTTTCTCTCCGGCCCGGACGGGGACATGGCCCTGGCCATCTCGGATATGGACATCTATGACCATGTGACCTCGGGCTATCTCCAGAGTCACCGCGCCCTGCTGGACAACGCCCAGATCGTCATTGTGGACACCAACATCCCCGCCGAATCGGTGCGCTGGCTGTGTGAGAACGTGAAGGCCCCCATCTTTGCCGACCCGGTGTCCACCGCCAAGGCAGTCAGGCTCCAGGACGTTCTGGGAAAAATTCACACCCTCAAGCCCAACCGCTACGAGGCGGAGCTGCTCTCCGGGGTGTCCATCACCGACGATGAGAGCCTGGAGCGGGCGGCTCAGACCCTGCTGGACACCGGCCTCCGCCGGGTGTTCATCTCCCTGGGGAGTGATGGGGTCTACGCCGCCGACCACTGGGGGAGCCTCCGTCTTCCCTGCTATCCCGCCCGGCCGGTCAACGCCACCGGCGCGGGGGATGCCTTTATGGCGGCTCTGGCCTGGGCCTATCTGGAGGGCAACGACCTGGAGGGCTCCGCCTGCCGGGCACAGGCCGCCGCCGCCATCTCCATCGAGGGGACGGAGACCATCAACCCCCGGCTCTCCGGCGAGGCCATCCTGGAGCGGATGGCGCAATAAGCCCGTGTTCCTGCCGCTGCGCGGCTTTTCATAAAAAAGTTCATTCTCAAACCATTATCATATCACAGGAGGTACTGCATCATGTCTCTCACCAAGTATCTGGACGTGGCCCCCGAGGTGGCCCAGGCTCTGAAGGACAACCGGCCCGTGGTGGCGCTGGAGTCCACCATCATCTCCCACGGTATGCCCTACCCGCAGAACGTGGAGACCGCCCTCAAGGTGGAGGAGATCATCCGCTCCTGCGGGGCCATCCCCGCCACCATCGCCATCATCGGCGGCCGCCTCAAGGCGGGCTGCACCCATGAGGAGATCGAGCACCTGGGCAAGAAGGGCCAGGAGGTCACCAAGGTCTCCCGCCGGGACCTGCCGGTCATCGTCGCCAGGGGGATGGACGGGGCCACCACCGTCACCACCACCATGCTCATCGCCAACATGGCTGGCATCTCCGTCTTTGCCACCGGCGGCATCGGCGGCGTCCATCGTGGGGCGGAGACCACCATGGACATCTCCGCCGACCTGGAGGAGCTGGCCCAGACCCCGGTCATGGTCATCTGCGCCGGGGCCAAGTCCATCCTGGACCTGGGGCTGACCCTGGAGTATCTGGAGACCAAGGGCGTCCCCGTCATCGGCTACGGCACCAGCGAGCTGCCCGCCTTCTACACCCGCAAGAGCGGCTTCGGCGTGGACTATGAGCTGGACACCCCCGCCGAGGTGGCCGCCGCCTTCCGCGCCCAGCGGGAGATGGGGCTCAAGGGCGGCATGCTGGTGACCAACCCCATCCCGGAGGAGTACTCCATGGATGCGGACGTGATCAACAAGGCCATCGACGAGGCGGTGGCCGAGGCCAACGCCCTGGGCATCCACGGCAAGCAGACCACCCCCTTCCTGCTGGCCAAGATCAAGGATCTCACCGGCGGCGACAGCCTGGACTCCAACATCCAGCTGGTGTTCAACAACGCCCGTCTGGCCTCCGCCGTGGCCACGGAGCTGTGCAAGTAAATCACATATCGCCTGTTTGCAGACCGGGCCTCCCCTTCGGAGGTTCGGTTTGCTTTTTTCGTCCAGGTAGGGTACAATGGGCGCAGTAAAACAGACGGAAAGGAAGTAACGCCAATGAGCACCACCCTTCGCAAGGATGTCCCCGTCGCCGAGACCTGGGACCTGTCCCTGATCTACCCAACCGAGGAGGCCATGTATCAGGACGCCCGGCGGCTCCGGGAACTGGCCGGGAGCATGGTACAGCAGTACCGGGGCAAGCTGACCTCCCCTGAGACGATCAACGCCTGCCTGGACGACTTCCGGGAGGCGGTCCGGCTGCTGACCCTGACCTCCAACTACTGCCACCTGGCGGTGGAGGTGGACTACACCGACGCCCACAACCAGGAGCGCAACGGAGAGCAAAACCGCCTGGCCGCCCAGGTGATGAGCCAGCTCAGCTTCGTGACCAGTGAGCTGTCCCAGGCGGACGAGGCCCTGCTGGCGGAGGCCGCCGCCCAGTCTGAGGCCAACTGCCATTTTCTCCGGGATATCCTCCGGGAGAAGCCCCACCGCCTTCACCCGGAGACGGAGCGTGCCCTGGCCGCCCTGTCTCAGACGGTGAACGCCCCCTATCAGATCTACAACATGGCAAAGCTGGCGGATATGAAGTTCCCGCCCTTTACGGTGGATGGGAAGGAGTATCCCCTGGGCTACTCCCTGTTTGAGGACGACTACGAGTATGAGACGGATGCCGCCGTCCGGCGGGGGGCCTTCTCCGCCTTCTCCGCCAAGCTCCGGGAGTACGAGAACGTCACCGCCGCCGCCTACAACGCCCAGGTGCAGACGGAAAAGACCATGGCCGACCTCCGGGGCTACGATTCCGTATTCGACAGCCTCCTTTTTGGACAGAAGGTGGACCAGTCCCTCTATCACCGGCAGATTGACCTGATCATGGAGCGGCTGGCCCCCCATATGCGGCGGTATGCCCGGCTGCTGAAAAAGCTCCACGGTCTGGACCGGATGACCTTTGCCGACCTGAAGATCGCCGTTGACCCGGAGTACGACCCCAAGGTCACCATCCAGGGCTCCCGGGAGTACATCGAAAAGGGCCTCTCCATTATGGGGGAGGACTATGTGGCCATGGTGCGGGAGGCCTATGACAAGCGTTGGATCGACTTTGCCCGGAACCAGGGCAAGTCCACCGGTGGCTTCTGCTCCAGCCCCTACGGGAAGAACTCCTATATCCTGCTGGCCTGGAACGAGCGGATGTCGGACGTGTTCACCCTGGCCCACGAGCTGGGCCATGCCGGGCACTTTAAGGCCTGCAACAGCGCCCAGTCCATTTTTGACACCGACGTCTCCACCTACTTTGTGGAGGCCCCCTCCACCATGAACGAGCTGCTCATGGCCCACTATCTGCTCAAGACCAGCGACGACCCCCGGTTCCGCCGCTGGGTGCTCTCCTGCATGATACGCAACACCTATTACCACAACTTTGTCACCCATCTGCTGGAGGCCGCCTATCAGCGGGAGGTCTACCGCATCGTGGACCGGGGCGGCAGCGTCAACGCTGGTACCCTCAGCCGCATCATGAAGGAAACGCTGCAGACCTTCTGGGGAGACGCTGTGGACATCGACGACGACGCTGCCCTGACCTGGATGCGCCAGCCCCACTACTATATGGGCCTGTACTCCTACACCTACAGCGCCGGACTGACGGTGGCCACCCAGGTCTGCAAGCGCATTGAGGCAGAGGGTCAGCCCGCCGTGGACGACTGGAAGCGGGTGTTAAAAGCGGGCAGCACCCTGGACCCGGTGGGCCTGGCGGCCCTGGCGGGGGTGGATATCACCACCGACGCTCCCCTGCTGGACACCATCGACACCATTGGCGGCATCATCACCGAAATTGAGGAGCTGACCGCCCAGATCGAGGGTGTGTGAGCCATTTAGACAAATCCAGACAGACAGGAAAACCGCCGCGGAGCGCTTGCTCTGCGGCGGTTCGTTTCGGGCGGGTGTGCCTTACTGCTGCTGTTGCTGTTGCTGCTGGGCGATCTCCATCTGCTTTTCCAGCCGCTTGCCCCGGTTGATGGCGCAGAGGATGCCCTTGATGGAGGCCATGGAGATGTTGTGGTCCAGGCCCACCCCGAACACGTCGTGTCCGTCCTTGGTGCGCAGCTGGATATAGGCCACGGCCATGGAGTCGGAGCCCTGGCTGATGGCGTGCTCCTTGTAGTCGATGAACTGATAGCGGTCCATCCGCTCCCCGTGGATGGCGTTGAAGAAGGCGTCGATGGGGCCGTTGCCCTCGCCGGTGACTTCAAAGACAGTGTCCTTGTGCTGGAGCTTGCCGTAGAAGTGGGAGTGTGCCACCCCGTCCTGCACGTCCGCCCCCAGGCGGTTGCTGATGAGGCGATAGGGACCGCTGACCTTGAGGTACTCGTCCTCGAACAGGCGATAGATGACCTCCGGCTTCAGCTCCACGCCCTCCCGGTCGGACTCCCGCTGGACAATGGCGCCGAACTCCGGGTGCATGGCCTTGGGCATATCGAAGCCGAACTTGTGGTTCATAATAAAGGCGGCCCCGCCCTTGCCGGACTGAGAGTTGATGCGCACCGGCTCGTAGGAGCGGCCCAGATCCTCCGGGTTGATGGGGAGATAGGGCACCATCCACTTGTCGGTCCCCGTCTCCGCCATGTAGTTGATGCCCTTGTTGATGGCGTCCTGGTGGCTGCCGGAGAAGGCGGTGAACACCAGATCCCCCGCGTAGGGCTGCCGCTCGGGTACCCGCATTTTGGTGCACCGCTCGTACATCTCAATAATGCGCTCCATATGGCTCAGCTCCAGCTCCGGGTCCACCCCCTGGACGTACATATTCAGCGCCACGGTGATCATGTCCACGTTGCCCGTCCGCTCGCCGTTGCCGAAGAGACATGCCTCCACCCGCTCGGCCCCGGCCAGCAGTCCCGCCTCGGTGGTGGCCACGCCGCATCCCCGGTCGTTGTGGGGGTGCAGGGAGATGATGGCCCGCTCCCGGCCGGGGAGATTGCGGATGAAATACTCCAGCTCGTCGGCAAACTGGTTGGGCATGCAGTTCTCCACCGTGGTGGGGAGGTTCAGGATGACCTTGTGGTCCTCGTCGGCGTGGAGATGGTCCAGCACGGCGGCGCAGATCTCCACCGCCGCGTCCATCTCGGTGCCCATAAAGGACTCCGGGGAATACTCATACCGCAGGTCCATGCCGGAGGCGATGACCGGCTGGGCCATCTCGTAGATCAAATCAGCCGCGTCCACGGCAATCTGCTTGACCCCGGCCACGTCGGTGCGGAACACCACCTGCCGCTGGAGGGTGGAGGTGGAGTTGTAGAAGTGGAAAATGACGTGCTTGGCCCCCTGGATGGCCTGGAAGGTCTTTTTGATGAGATGGGGCCGGGCCTGGACCAGGACCTGGATGGTCACGTCGTCCGGGATGTGGCCCCCCTCGATCAGCTCCCGGCAGATGTCATAGTCGGTGTCAGAGGCAGAGGGGAAGCCAATCTCCACCTCTTTCACGCCGATCTCGTCCACCAGCATGTGGAACATCTCCAGCTTTTCGTCCATGTTCATGGGGTCGATGAGGGCCTGGTTGCCGTCCCG
>JAJQFJ010000026.1 GCA_021201185.1 Clostridiales bacterium | reverse complement strand
AAATCTGCTGCCATTTGCTGCTCGTTATTATCGTTCTTTATGTAAGTCACTCCGAGAGATTGTATGCCCAGGATATTTACTCCATCCCTGTCGCCTGCCCCTGCCACAGCACAGGCGGCGCTCTCCTTCCGGAGCCTTACCATTTCATTATACAGAGCCTTTTTTAAAATTGCATTGGTCAATGGACGCCCTTTGTGTAATAATCGGTCAAAACCGCTCCTGTGGCGCTGCCGTCGGAAGATGGCTCTGCCGCTGAAACGACAATTGTCAAACCGCTGTATGGATGCTAGGATAAAAAAGCGTGAGAAACGGATCGCCACAGCTACGGTCGGGCGACGGGCCACGGTCAGGTCAGCTACAAGGGGGTGCTGGGATGAATATCGCCATGGTCGAGGACCAGAGCGGGGATCGGGAGATCCTTCTGCGGTTCCTGCGGCGGTATGAAAAGGAAAATCTGCTGAGCTTTGACATACGCTCCTATGCAGACGGCGCTACCTTTTTGGAACAGTATCGGTGTGACTGTGCAGTGATTTTTATGGATATCGAGATGCCCCGGCTCAACGAGATGGAGACGGCCCGGCGGCTGCGGGAGCTGGACGACGCAGTTGGCCTGATCTTTGTGACAAATATGGCTCAGTATGCAGTGGAGGGGTATACGGTGCAGGCGGCAGGCTATCTGCTCAAGCCGGTGGCGTACTATCAGTTCTCTGTGATACTGGGGAAAACGCTGGCCATGCAGGACCGGAGTGCCCGTTCCGAGCTGCTGCTTCCGGTGGGCAACGATTTGGTGCGTGTGAACGCCGCAGCTGTGACCTATATCGAGGTGCGCAACCACTGGCTCCACTACCACAGCGCCGACGGCGGGGAAAAGGTGGTGAGAGGGACCATCAGCGAGGCAGAGCAGCAGCTGGCCCCTCTGGGCTTTGCCCGATGCAGCCAGAGCTTTCTGGTCAACATGAGATATGTCGAGCAGGTCAGCAGTGATACGGTTTTTGTCGCAGGCGAGCGGCTGCCCGTCAGCCGCTCCAGACGCAGGCCCTTCCTGCAGGCGCTGACAGATTACCTGGGAGGGAACGACTGATTATGGATATGGCGCTGACTCGTTATGTAGTGCAGTTCGTTGTCATTTTCGCCCTGCTCACCGGTCATCGCAAAGCCGCAAGACGGAAGCAGTGGTGCAGTGTGCTGGCGGGCCTGGTGAGTCTGGGGCTCGGCATCGTCATCGATCTGGCAGAGCAGCTGGCTATGCCAGTCATCTTCTACCCGATCACGGGCTTGCTGCTGCTGGCCTACTGGTGGGTGTCGGGGCTGCCCTTTCTGGAGTATCTCTTTTACTTCTCTGCGGCAATGCTGATTCAGGACGCTGTTTTTAACTGCTATCTCATTTTCTATTATGCGTTTGGACTGACAGACGGGACGTGGCAGAGCACGGCGGTCTATCTGGCTGTCTTTATTCTCCTATACACAGCGATTTACCGCCTGTTTACCTGGTGGCGAAAGCGGGAGGGAGAGCCGCATATCCAAACAAATGTGACAGTGCTGTCCATCCTGATCTTCCTCATCAACCAGACGAGCCAGATGTTCATCGTGATAGATGAAAATTATGACTGGCATAACGTTGAATTGCGGCTATACAGCATCATAGTCTGCGCCCTGGCGCTGAGCGTCCAGTTCGGCCTGTTTCACTCCAACCGGCTGCAAAGAGAGAACGAGACCATCCGTCTGCTCCTGCAGAGCGAGCAAAAGCAGCATGCGTTGCAGGCGGAGAATGTGGAGCTGATCAGCCGGAAGTGTCACGATCTGAAGCAGCAGATCGCCGCTGTCCGGCAGATGACCCGGGCGCCGGAGCAGGAGCAGGAGCTGATCCGGGTAGAGGAGGCGATCAGCTTTTATGACAGCATTCTGAAGACCGGCAACGACGCCCTGGACGCCATTCTGGGCGAAAAGCGCCTGATTTGCGAAAAGGAGCAGATACGGCTCAACTATATGGGAGACGGCAGCGTACTGGACTTTTTGCGGGAGGTGGACGTCTACTCCCTGATGGGCAACGCCCTGGACAACGCCATCGAGAGCGTCCGGGCGGAGGACGACGTGGAAAAGCGTTTTATCCAGATCGAGGTAAAGCAGACAGCGGGAATGGCGGTCATCCACATGGAGAACTATTGCGACCGGCCGCTGCAATTTGCGGACGGGCTTCCGGAGACTACGAAAGGGGACCGGCAGTATCACGGCTACGGCATGAAGAGCATCCGGTACCTGGTAAACGAGTACGGTGGCATGCTGTCCGTAGACCAGAAGGACCGCCGCTTTGTGATGAACATTATCATCCCTCTGCCGACGGCGGAGCCCCGGAGATAAAAACGAAACAGAGACGATCCCGGAAGGGCGGAGAGCGGCAACGGCTCTCCGCCCTTCTGTGCGAATTACGACAGAATTTCGCGTGTTACGACAGACTTCTTGTAACCTTCCGACAGATAACGTATACTACCGACATCAATGAGTGGCCACTCATGGAAAAACTGCTCCAGGTGAGCAGAGTTTGCATTTGATGCACAAGGAGGATGAACCACATGAAAATCTGCAAAAAGCTCATGGCCCTGCTGATGGCCCTGATGCTGGTGTTCTGCCTGGTGTCCTGCACCTCGTCTGACGATTCCAGCAGCAGCTCCGATACCAACAGCTCCACCTCCGATACCAACAGCTCCACCTCCGACACCACCGAGGATGAAGAGGACGAGGCAGAGGCTGAAGACGCTGAGGCGGAGGATGAGGACGCCGATGCTGAGACCGAGGACGATTACACCGATCCCTATGCCGATCCTTACACTCAGAACACCACCGAGGAGGAAGAGGACGACGAGGAAGAGGAAGCCACCGACGACTATACCGACCCCTATGCGGATCCTTACACCCAGGGCTGATCTCTGATGCGTCATTGATGCTCCCTAATCCGCCCGGCGCACACAGGGAAGCATGTGCGCCGGGACTTTCACATGAAAGGAGAACCACAAATGAAGCACATGAACAAACTGTTGGCTCTTCTGCTGGCATTGGCTATGGTTCTGAGCATGGCAGCCTGCGGCGGCAGCACCTCCGATTCTGACAACACCACTACCACCGATTCCGATACCGCCTCCGACTCCGACACCGCCGACGACGCCGACGCCGAGGAGACCTCCAACGAGGTGGAGGGCTATATCCCCGTCCCCAGCGACGACGCAAAGTACACCGTCGAGGCCACCGACGACGGCTGGATCAAGATCGAGAACGAGGACGGCGAGACTCTGGGCCTGTCCCCCACCTCCGGCGTTACCATCATCGAGGATGACGGCTACGCCTTCAAGGACCTGAACCAGAACGGCGAGCTGGACGCCTATGAGGACTGGCGTCTGACCAGCGAGGAGCGGGCCGAGAACCTGGTCAGCCTGATGTCCGGCTCCGAGATGGCGGCCATCCTGGCCCACGGCGGCTGGGGCAGCTTCACCACCGAGGCGCTGACCGAGGACGACACCTCCTATACCTTCCTGATGGCCGGCGGCCGCGGCGGCGTCACCCGTAACATCGGCCGTGGCGGCGGCGTCCATGCACAGTGGACCAACCAGATCCAGGCCGTGGCCGAGAGCTGCTGGTACGGCATCCCTGCAATGATCTCCATTGACCCCTCCAACATTTCCGGCCTGGTGGAATGTGTCGCCCTGGCCTCCACCATGGACACCGAGCTGGCCGCTGAGCTGGGCGAGGAAACCGCCAAGGAGTACCGTGCAGCCGGCATCACCGCCTTCCTGGGGCCCCAGATCGATATTTCGGGCGCCACCATGGAGCGCTCCTTCGGCACCTACGGCGAGGACCCCCTGCTGACCACCGACATTGCCACCGCCTATGTCAACGCCATGCAGTCCACCTATGACGAGGACGGCACCGACCTGGGCTGGGGCAGCGAATCCGTCTACTGCTTCTCCAAGCACTATGCCGGCGCAGGCGCCACCGAGGCCGGTCGTAACGACCACGCCACCTCTGCCCGCTACGCCGTGTTCCCCGGGGACAACCTGGAGGCACATCTGATCCCCTTCTTTGACGGCGTGCTCGACCTGCCCGGTCTGACCGGCTCCTCCGGCATCATGACCCAGTACTCCGTCAACGTGGACGGCAACGGCGACGCCTACGGCGGCGAGGAGGTTGCCGGTGCGTACAACGCCTATATGTACGGCCTGCTGGAGGAGTACGGCTACAGCGGTCTGAAGATGACCGACTGGGAAGTGTACACCTACATGGGCGTCTGGGGCGCTGAGGACATGACCGAGGCCGAGCGCATCGCCTACAGCTGGGAGCAGGGCGCTGAGCTACTGGGCGGCTACGGCTCTATGGATACCGTCGCCGAGGCCTATGACATCCTAGTGGAGAACAACGGCCAGGAGACCGCCGATGAGATCATCGGCAATGCGGCCTATGACTTTATCCTGGTCATGATGAACCTGAATATGTTCGATCAGCCCTACAACGATTCCGCCTATGCCGACTCCATCATCTCCACCGGCACCGCCAGCGAGCCGGCGCTGGAGTCTCAGGAGGCCTCCGTGGTCATGATCAAGAACGACGGCACCATCAGCGAGGACGGAGCCGTCTCCGAGAAGCCCACCGTTTACGTCCCCTATGTCTACAACACCGGCTTTAGCGTCAGCGCGTTTACCGGCATCAGCGAGGGCACGCCCTCCTAGGAGGCCAGCATGGACCTGGACGCTTTGAGCGAGTACTTCAATGTGGTCACCGACACCCTGTGCGACCCCTCCGGCGAGGATGAGGACGGCAACGCAGTCTACACCGAGGACGACATCATCCGGGCCTCCGCCGAGGAGATCGCGGCATGTGACTACATCCTGGTGGGCATGACCGCCCCCTACACCACGTCCTACAATGCAAACTACGTCAACGCATGGAACTATATGACCGCCTATGAGGAGGGAACTCTGGTCACGCCGGACGACATCTGGTATCCCGTGTCCCTGCAGTACGGCGAGTACACCGCCACCACCGCCCGGGACCCCTCCATCTCCGGCATGACCCTGGAGGACGGAACTCAGGAGAACCGCTCCTATCAGGGTAACACCGCCGCTGCCGCCGCCAACTATGGCGACCTGACCGCTCTGGAGTACGCCGCCTCTGTGGCAGGCGACATTCCCGTGATCGTGTCCATGTGCATGGAGCGCGGGATGGTCTGGTCTGAGGTGGAGCCTCTGGCCGATGTCATCCTGGTCTGCTACAACGATCAGTACCCCGAGGCTGTCTCCGAGATCATCTTGGGCGAGATCGAGCCCAACGGCCTGCTGGTCTTCCAGCAGCCCTCCTCCATGGAGACGGTCGAGGAGCAGTTGGAGGACGTGCCCCGTGACATGGACTGCTACGTGGACTCCAACGGCAACACCTATGACTTCGCCTTCGGCCTGAACTGGTCCGGCGTGATCGACGACGACCGTGTCGCCACCTACTCCGCCGATCCGCTCACCGAGGTGCAGAACCTGGACTACGACGCATACGCTGCGTCCTACAGCACAGAAGACTGACCCACAAGCCCCAAAAGGGGGGCGCCGCCAAGCGGCGTCCCTCTTGCCCCACAGCCGTCGCAGGTCCTCCTCCTGCGGCGGCTTCTATTTTTTGCTTGGATTTTCCAAATTTCTGACCTGTTCCGCTGCTGTTTGATGCTGGAATGAGTGGTTTCAACCCCCTTGGATGACTGCCTGGCAAGACAAGACACTGTGGGTGTGGTAAATCAATGTGTTGGTGTCTTAAATTACCCTTGACAAATCACGTCCCAGAATAGTGTTTTGGAATGTATTGGCAAGCTGACGGAGTTGGAGAATGAGATCGGCAGCATCTTCCGGTTTGTTGCCGCATTTCCCGGCCCTCAGGAGGAGCGAATATAATAAGATTTGATTGCAATGATGCTATAAAACAGCAAAATAACAGCGGAGTCACAAAAAACGTGGCTCCGCTGTTGCTTTTTTCTAGTCGATCATTCCATGTGTTCCCGTCATGTCCTTGGCATACTGCTCCAGTTTGCCGGAGAACACCAGCTTCGCATAGGTCAACGGTTCGTTGTAGATCAGCCAGTCAATCTCTGTCTGCATGGGAACAGTGGGGCAGATCTCATCGTCTACCCCTGGGGCATAGATACTGATCTCGGTGCCATTGTCAAACCGCAGCACCACGCTGGCGGTGTCGATGTTGAATTTCCAAAACACTTTTTTCATGGTGTACCTCCAAAATATAATAAAAACGTCCAATCCGCTCCAACAAAATCAGCGGTTCCGCACCCGTTCTCTGGGGGTGCGAAACCGCATTGCTTGGGAGAGCGCTTGAATGGCATTCAAGAGGTCAGCGGTTCGATCCCGCTTATCTCCACCATATTGTGATGTATAAAAATCGTCCTCTTCGGAGGACGATTTTTATTGCTGCTTGCTATTATTTGTTGCTGTTAAATGGCAGCCACGGGCTTGGCCAGTGGCTGTCCGGCGTCTCAAAAAGGATTTTTGCCACGCGGGGCTTATCACACACAGGCATCCTGGTCAGGGTGCGAAGCACCGGGTGAGGAAGAGGACTCTTTTCTCTACCTGCTCCTGAACGTATGGAGCCCCCTCTGCGATATCATAGCCGTGCATGGTGCGCTGAGTCTCATTCAGCGTGACGGCTATGCCGTCTTTGCGGTAACGCTGTGCGATCTCGATTCCTGCATCGTGGAGACAGTCAAACTCCGCTGTTTCCACATATGCTGTGGGAAAACCGTCAAAATGTTTGGAGAGCAGCGGCATAAACAGAGGGTCGTGACGGTCTTTCTCATCCGCATACAGCGCCAGCGCCCTGGAATTCAACACGGCGTTCCACATGGGGGTATCTTTGAATTTTCGCATGGAATCAGTATCGGGACTGCTGGCGGCGCCCGGATAGACCAGCATCTGTCCGTCTGGCATCCGCAATCTCTTTTCTCTGGCCAGCAGCATGACCGACATGGCCAGGTCAGCACCGGCGCTGTCGCCACCGACGACCAGCTTCCCGAAGGGCAGATGCTCCAAAGCCCAGGAATAAGCTGCAAAGCAGTCCATAACGGGAATCGGGAACTTGTACCTGGGAGCCAGACGGTAGTCCACAAACAGCACCGCACAGTTGGCGTTCAGCGCATAGGTCTGAGCGAGGTTTTTATGGTAGGCGGCGGCTTTGATGAGAAAGGCCCCGCCGTGATAATAAACCAAAAGATTGCCTGTGTTGCCGACTCTGGGCCGTATGAAGTTAGCCGTACAGCCCCCGATTTGCACCGTTTCTGATTGCAGGCGGGAATCCAGCCTCTTGCCATGCTGTATCACGGGCATCAGCGCATTTGCCACCTTCAGCATCCACGGCCGGGTGGGGAGCCGTATCCAGCCGTACTTCTGAAGCTCCGGGCGCAGGTCGTATTTCGTGGGCATCTTATTTGCCCTTTTTCTGCTTTTTCATGGTGTTGTGAAAGCTCACATCCAGCAGATCGCAGATCGTATCGTCGGCGACGGTGCCGTCCAGCAGGATGCTGACCCAGTTGGACTTGTTCATGTGATAGCCGGGGAGAAAGCCGGGCGATTGCCGCAGAAGATCGATCATCAGCGGTTCGCACTTTATATCCAGAATATCCAGGACCTCCGTCCCGGACAGGCCCAGCTTGTTTGCGGGGACGTCCATCACGATGCCGTACCATTTCCGGTTATCCTGATGGCGCAGAACGGCATAGGACGGATAGCTCATCCACAGATACTCCGGCTCGGTCCCGTATTTTCTTTTTCACGTAATCAAAAAGGTTCTCTGTCAAGAGTTGGGGTAGAGAAAAAACAGCATCAGGCATACAG
>JAJQFJ010000051.1 GCA_021201185.1 Clostridiales bacterium | reverse complement strand
AACTATATGCCCTACGCCATGAGCGTCATCGTCTCCCGGGCCATCCCGGAGATCGACGGGTTCAAGCCAAGCCACCGGAAGCTGCTGTACACCATGTACCAGATGCACCTGCTCAATGGGCCGAGAACCAAATCCGCCAACGTGGTGGGGGCTACCATGAAGCTCAACCCCCACGGGGACGCCTCCATCTACGACACCATGGTACGCCTCTCCCGGGGTTACGGCGCGCTGCTCCACCCCCCGGTGGACTCCAAGGGCAACTTCGGCAAGGTCTATTCCCGGGACATGGCCTACGCCGCCAGCCGGTACACCGAGGTACGCCTCGACCCCATCTGCAACGAGTTCTTCCGGGACATCGACAAGGACACGGTGGACTTCGTGGACAACTACGACGGTCGTATGAAGGAGCCCACCCTGCTGCCCACCACCTTCCCCAACGTGCTGGTCTCGGCTAACCAGGGCATCGCCGTGGGCATGGCCTCCAACCTGTGTGGATTCAATCTGGGTGAGGTGTGCGACGCCGCCATTGCCCGGATGAAGGACCCCAACGCCGACCTGCTCTCTCTGCTCAAGGCCCCGGACTTCCCCACCGGCGGCGAGCTGCTCTACAACGAGAGCGAGCTGCGCCAGGTGTACGAGACGGGCCGGGGCTCCTTCCGGGTCCGGGCCAAGTGGCGCTACCTCAAAAGCGAGAACATTATTGAGGTCTACGAGATCCCCTACACCACCACGGTGGAGGCCATTATCGACAAGGTGGCCGAGCTGGTCAAGGCGGGGAAGGTGCGGGAGATCGCCGACATGCGGGACGAGACGGACCTGTCCGGCCTGAAGCTGGCCATCGACCTGAAGCGGGGGACCGACCCGGACAAGCTGATGCAGAAGCTGTTCAAGGCCACCCCTCTGATGGATTCCGCCTCCTGCAACTTCAACATTCTCATCGCAGGAACGCCAAAGGTCATGGGGGTCGGCGAGATTCTGGAGGAGTGGACCGCCTGGCGTCTGGACTGCATCCGCCGCCGGGCCTACTTCGATCTGCAGAAGAAGTCGGAAAAGCTCCATCTGCTCCAGGGCCTGCAAAAGATTTTGCTGGACATCGACAAAGCCATCCGCATTATCCGGGAGACGGAGTCCGACGCCGAGGTGGTGCCCAACCTGATGGTTGGCTTCGGCATCGACCAGGTGCAGGCGGAGTTCGTGGCGGAGATCAAGCTGCGCAACATCAACAAGGAGTACATCCTCCGGCGGACGGAGGAGATCGAGGCGCTGACGAGCGAGATCGCCGACCTGGAGGACATCGTGGCCCGGCCCGCCCGGCGGAAGCGGATCATCGCCTCCGAGCTGCAGGCGGTGAAAAAGAAATACGCCGTGCCCCGGCGGACGGACATCCTCTACGACCTCCCCGAGGAGGAGGCTCCGGTGGAGGAAGAGGCCCCCGATTACCCGGTCCACGTGTTTCTCTCCCGTCAGGGGTATTTCAAGAAGATCACCCCCCAGTCCCTGCGGATGTCCGGGGAACAGAAGTACAAGGAGGGAGACGGCCCCCTCCTCCAGTGGGAGGCCAACAACCGGGGCGAAATCATGGTGTTCTCCGACCGGCAGCAGTGCTACAAGGCTCACTTGTCTGACTTTGCCGACGCCAAGGCCAGCGTGCTGGGCAGCTACCTCCCCTCCGCCCTGGGGATGGACGAGGGAGAGGGCTTCCTCTGGGCCTGTCTCCCCGGGGACTACAGCGGTAGTCTGCTGTTCTTCTTTGAAAACGGCAAGGCCGCCCGGGTGGAGCTGAGCAAATATCAGACCGTCACCCGGCGCAAAAAGCTCACCGGCGCCTACAGCGACCGCAGCCCGGTGAAGGCCGTCTTCCACCTCCGGGAGGAGATGGAGCTGGCGGTCATCTCCACCGAGGGCCGCTGTCTCACCTTCCACACCTCCGCCCTGCTGCCCAAGACCACCCGGAACACCATCGGGGTGGCGGTAATGACTCTGAAGCCCAAGTATCAGTTGGACAGAGTGCTCCCCCTGGAGGAGACGCACATTCAGAACAAGACCCGTTACCGGGCCAAAAACCTCCCCGCCGCCGGTTCTCTTTTGAAGCCGGAGGACCGGGGGGAAGAACAGCTCACCCTGTAATCGTCACCCATCGCCCGGAAAGGAGGCCCCATGAAACGCCGCATTGCCGCCCTGCTGCTGGCTTTATGCCTGCTTCCCGCTCTCTCCGGGTGCGAAAGTCTGCTGGAGCGGGACTACCGCTCGGTCAGCCGACACATCTCCCAGACCTCCGACACCGAGGACACCTCCGCCCTCCGGGCGGAGAGCTATTCTGACCTGGTCAACAGCGTCCAGTTCTTCGTCTCCATGGGAGAGACGGAGGGGGGCGTCCACCTCTACCAGTACTCCGGCGACGTGGAGCAGGACGTAGCGGACGCCTGCCAGGAGGTGCTGGAGCAGGACCCTCTGGGGGCCTGGGCTCTGGAGGACATCACTTGGACCTCCAGCCGTATCGTCTCCTACTATGAGTGCGTCTTTACCTTCACCTATCGCCACACGGTATCGGAGATTGCCTCCATTCAGTCGGTGGTGGGCTCCAACGCCATCCGGGACGCCCTGGGCGGAGCCATCTCCAACTACGATTCCTCCCTGGTGCTCCAGATCTCCAGCTACTATGCTCAAAAGGAGCTGTTGCTGGGGCTGGTGCAGGAGGCATATTACTCTCTGCCCGGCTACGCCCAGGGCTACCCCGACGTGAGCATCTCCGTCTATCCCCAGGAGTCCACCGGGACACAGCAGATCGTAGAAATTTCCTTTACCTGGTCAGACAGCCAGGAGACGCTTCAGGCCCGGGCAGAGGCCATCGCCTCGGCCGCGGCTACCCTGGTGGGCACCGACCCGGCTCAGGGAGAGGTGGGCTATTGGCTGCTCTACTCCCGGCTGGCGGACGGACTGAGCTACTCCGCCGACAACGGCCGGGCCAGCGTCTATACCGCCCTGGTCACCGGACGGACCAACAGCGAGGGGGTCGCCCTGGCCTTCCAGTACCTGTGCGATCAGGCGGGGCTGACCAGTCTCACCGTCCAGGGGACGCTGGACGGCTCCCCCCACTGGTGGAACCTGGTGGAGGTCGATGATGTCTGGCGTCATGTGGACGTGACCGCCGGGGACAGTCAGGAGGATTTTCTCCGTTCAGACAGCCAGGTATCTGACCGCTACACCTGGGACACGGAGCAGTATCCCGCCTGTCCCGACTTGGAGACGGAGGAGGAACCCGTTGAGGAGGCGGATGCTCCGGAGGAGGTCGTTGACGGAAGCGCCGTCTCGGAGACGGACGGCGGAGAGACAGCAGAGAACGGCTCGTCAGAGTGACCTTGCCCGTTTCACGGGCAGCAAGAGGACATGACGAAACAGCTCAAGGCGAGCTGCGCAGGAGAGGTCACCCGAACTGACCAAATACAATATCGCCCCTCCAGTGGCATGGAAATGTGCCGCTGGAGGGGCGTTTTTCTGTGTATACCCTTTTGGCAATCTCCACTGAAACAGTTTTACAATCTACATATCAGAGGTGCTGTCAATGAACCAGGGAGGATTTATCAATGGCAGGAGCAGTTTACGGTTATGTTCGGGTAAGCAGCAGGGATCAGAATGAGGACAGACAGCTGATCGCTCTGCGGGAGGCGGATGTCCCGGAGAAGAACATCTACATGGACAAGCAGTCCGGCAAGGACTTCAACCGACCACAGTACAAGAAGCTGGTGCGAAAGCTGAAAAAAGACGATCTGCTCTACATCAAGAGCATTGACCGTCTGGGCAGGAACTATGAGGAGATCCAAAATCAGTGGCGGATTTTGACGAAGGACAAGGGTGTTGACATTGTGGTGCTGGATATGCCCCTGCTGGACACCCGCCGGGGCAAAGACCTGGTGGGAACCTTTTTGAGCGACATTGTGCTGCAGGTGCTGTCGTTTGTGGCGGAAAATGAGCGAACCAACATCAAGCAGCGCCAGGCCGAGGGCATTGCGGCGGCGAAGGCCAGAGGAGTCAAATTTGGCCGCCCGCCAGGACCCCTGCCGGAGAACTTCTATGAGGTTCACAAGGCATGGAGAGACAAGAAAATCCCTCTGAAGCAAGCCGCCGCCCTGTGCGGGTTGCCAGAGGGAACTTTTTATTCCAAAGCTCGAAAATTTGAAAAAGAGGGGTAAGCAAAACAGTGCGAAAATTTGGAAAAGTGTACCTTTGCAAATTTTGGATGTCCTGCTGAATACAAACGAATTTTATCACGAACTGATGAAAATGGCAACCCCTTTGTGACAAGAAATTGAACAAGAGTGATAATAATTTGAGGACAGAGTGTGGATTTGCAAAGGTACACGATTCAAAATTGAAAGCCTGGTGGTGAGTTGTCGACAGGTTTGAGAATAAGAAGAAAAATATGTTTAGACCGTTCTGCGGAAAACAGAGAGGAGATTACAAAATGGAAGGATATCTTATTTTAACGCTGGCAATTGCAGCCTTTCTTGGCCTTATTCCTGCCAACATTGCAAAGAAAAAGGGCTATAGCTTTGGATTGTGGTGGTTTTATGGGTGGATGCTTTTTATCGTGGCAATTATTCATGTCAATCTAATACCGGACAAAAACAAAGAGGAAGCACAGAATATGCAAAATTCATCTGTATCCTATATCCCTCCAACAACTTCTACGCAAAGCGCAGCCGATGAACTGAGAAAATATAAGGAATTGATGGATCAGGGAATTATTACAGAAGCGGAGTTCGCTGCTAAAAAAGAGCAGTTACTTAAATTGCAATAAATAAAGTCAAATACGCAAACTCAATGTATTTCAGGAGCAGAAACGTAGGCAATGCGGCTGACCTATCAACAGGAGGGATACATATTTATGACGATAAAGGAGCTTTCAGAAAAATGCAACATCAGTGAGCAGCAAATTCAAAAAAGGTGGAAAGATATTCCCGGTATCACAAAAGAAAAAGGTGAACTACATATACCTACCGGTACAAGATACCCTTTTGATGCACATAGGTATAGATTCACGAATATAAGAAAGAGAAGGGATGCGCTGCTCAAAGCAACGTATAAAAATAGGTTCGTAGATTGCGAAATGCTGAAGATGGAGAAGCCAGAATTTGATTCCATGGTAGACGAATTGGTCCATGAAGGATATTTAAGGGAGAACGGAACGGACAATCAGTATGGTGTAAACAAATATGATACTACTATTACATATGACGGGATGCTTACTGCTGGCAATCAAAAGAAGTTCAGCAACGCACTTTCCACGGTGAAATTAGCAAGAGCTTTGGTATAAGCTGCGTTGTAAGTAAGAATATACATCATCCAGTGCGAAAAACAATTATATGAGGAGGAAATGCGATGAAAGAAGCATCCCAGAAGAAAGGCAAGAAAAAAATATGGCTTGTTATCGGATCGATTTTGGGTGTCATTGTGGTTATAACGCTGGTCATCTTCGGCATCAATAAATTATCCACCTATGCAGAGGAGAAAAAGCTGTGCGATGCTGCATATGCCGAAATCGAAGAAACTATGGCAGCGCACAACTTAGCAGAATATGAGGTTGTGGACGTGAGTACAACCTTTGGCAGTATCTATGTTGTCTGCGAAGCGTTTGAAGACTTGACTAACAAAGAAAAATTGGATTTGATTAAGGATATAGAGAAGCTGGATTCTATTGAACAGGATGGTGAAGAAATTGAGTTTGGCTCATGTTTTTTCTATGTTTCAGAAGAAAACTATGAAAACGTCGAGGATTATTATTTCTATGTAAATCCAGTTGTTTTAGGGCACGAGGGCCAGGTGGATTGTGGCGGATTATATGTTGCCAGCAACGACTCAGGAATGACCTGCCTATATCCGGAATATTAGTGCTCTGGTGTCTTAAAAGTCAGATTGAGGTGTCAAAATGAAAGTAAAAACAAGAAACCTGATTGAGTTTATCATGCAGTGCGGAGTACTTGTTCTGCTATTCGTGCCAGGTATGTATCAGAAAACATACCATCAACTCGGTACCAGTCTCGGCCGGTGGACAAGCAAATGGACAATTATGGTCTCCCATTGGTCAAAAGGCATGTCTATTTCCAATATAACAGCCGGCCTGTTGTGGGCGCTGATTATTGTTGGATGCGTTGGCCTTGTCCTGTATCTGATTCAATACAGAGGGAAAAAGGAGAGCGCAAATTTAAAAACATGCACTGTATTCCCCATCGTCGAATTAATCATATTTGTCATATCTGCATTTTTCACCCATACAGATCGGGGCGAGTATGGGAGTTATAAATCTTACTATTCGTATTCTCTGTACATTGTTTTCTTTATCATGATTGCCCTTATGGTCGCCCTGATCCTCCTTACCCTGATTGGCTACCGAAAAGCTTACAGAGAAGGATTTATAGAGGCTTCAACCGCTGAGGACACAGCAACAGGATATGCACCACATTTAACGGCGGATGAACTGAGAAAATACAAGACTCTTTATGATGACGGAATTATCACACAGGAAGAGTACGAGGAGAAAAAGCAGCAAATATTGAGCAACAAATGATGGATGATTGATTTTAGGTAACACTCAAATGTATGGCAAAAATTCCCTTGGCTTTAACAAGGGCGCACTTCTATACGGGGTAAACCCGTATCGTGCGTCCTGCGGAGCTGACAGCCCGGACTAGTTGAAGGTTCGGGCTGTTTTGCGTCGCTGCGCTCCGTTCAAGGGACTGCGTCCCTTGCGCCGCTCTGCGGCTAGCCCTGCCCACTCCGCCGGTGGCGTCACGTTTTTGCTTCAACACTGTCACACGATTAGCCTGGTTTTTCAAAATTCCCACATAACAATAGTAGAGCCCATATACATAGGCCGTCTGTTTCACACAGGCGGCCTAACTCTATTTCAGGAGGTATTTCTCATGAAGCAAAAATCATCACAGAAGCTTTTGCAGGAGATGCAGGTCGCCGGGCAGAAGCGGAATCAGGCACAGCACAAGCTGGAACGCCTGGAAAACCGTGCCGCCTATCTTCAAAAGGGCGAACGGGCCAAACGCCCCCACCATCTCTGCAACATCGGCGGGACAGTGGAGCATTTCATTCCGGCCGCCAGGGAGATGGACAAGGCGGCGATTTATCTGCTGTTCGAGCAGTTGACCGAGCTGCCAGAAGTACAGGCATTTCTCTCAAATTACAAAGAAGGTGATCCAGCATTGCACTCTACCACTTCCATGTGACCCAGATCAAGCGCAGCGCCGGTCAGTCCGCCGTCGCCTCCGCCGCCTATCGCTCCGGCGAACGGCTGTACAGCGAATACTACGGCGAGGTCAGCGACTACACCCAAAAAGGTGGTGTAGTCTGCTCCGAGATTCTGCTGCCCGATCACGCCCCACCGGAGTACGCAGACCGGCAAACCCTCTGGAACGCCGTTGAAAAAGCGGAATCCGGTAAAAAAGCATAGCTCGCATACAGCTTCGACATTGCCTTGCAGAATGAGTTCTCTCTGGAGGAGAACATCGCCCTTGCAAGGCAATTTTTGTTGGACGAGTTCGTCAGACGGGGCATGATCGTGGACTATGCTGTCCACTTACCGGACAAAGAGGGCGGCATTGCCAATCCCCACTTCCATGTCATGTGTCCTATCCGCCCTTTGAAGAAAAACGGTGAGTGGGGCGCCAAACAGCACCGGGAATATCGGGTTGACGAGAGCGGCGCTCCCATCCTGGACGATGCCGGTCACAGGAAGTTCAATGCCGTCCCCACCACCGACTGGGGCAGTCCGGAGATGCTGGAGCACTGGCGGCAGGCATGGGCAGCGCAATGTAACGCCAGGTTTGCGGAGAAGGGGCTAGATGTCCGCATCGACCATCGCAGTTATGAACGCCAGGGCATTGCTCAGATACCCACCGTCCACGAAGGCCCCGCCGCTTGCCAGATGGAGAAGAAGGGCATTGAAACCGAAAAGGGCAGCCTGAACAGATTCATCAAGGCCACCAATCGCATGATCGCTACCACAGTCAAAAGGCTGGCCAGGCTGTGCGACTGGATCGCTGCACTGAAAGAGGAGCTTGCCAGGCCACAGCCGCCTGACCTTGCGGAGCTGCTAAACAATTACTATGACCAGCGCAACGCCGGGGCGTAGAGCCAAAAGGCACGGCTCAGTAACCTGAAGTCTCACGCTGAGGCCGTTGCCTTCTTGCAAGAGAAGGGCATTGCCCCCCTGGAGGACTTAAAAAAGGCAATTATCAGCGCCAACGAGGAGTCCACCGCACGGAAAGAGTCCATGCAGACCAAA
>JAJQFJ010000034.1 GCA_021201185.1 Clostridiales bacterium | reverse complement strand
CACTATGCTGGCGAAATCCTTAAAGGAACTGGAGGAAGATGGGCTGGTCAAACGGACAGAGTATATGGAGGTTCCGATTCGGGTCGAGTACGAAATAACAGACTCCGTTCGCTCCCTGATTCCGATTTTGACGGAGCTTGCCGTGTGGGGGAACAGTTTGAATTGTAAATGAAAATTCCAACACAGCAGCCACATTTTACTTGTGACTGCCATGTCGGTTCTATGTTGCTGATTCATATTTTGCTGTTACCCTTCCAGGCGGAACGCAGATTAGAGCCTCCGATTCTCATGCCAGGGGCGGGAAATCCAACATTCAGGAAGGCAAACTGACTTCTCGGAGAAACAGATATGCCCGGAAACAATCATTTCTGTGACAGCAGGATTATTCGTGCCATTTTTGAAGAACGATTTGCCTTTTCCCCATTTCAATGCTACAATGCGGTCATCAAAACATGAGGACAGGAGGTCGTGCAGTGATGAAGCAGCTGTTGATCCGGGCCGATGATGTTGGCTACAGCGAGGCGGTCAACTATGGCATTGAAAAGACGGTGAAGGAGGGCCTGGTGGGAAGCGTGGGGCTGATGCCCAATATGCCCGCTGCGGAGCATGGCCTCCGTCTGCTCCGTGGCACCGGTGTCTGCATTGGACAGCACACGAATATCTGTCTGGGCAAGCCGTGCGCCGACCCGAAAACCATTCCCTCCCTGCTGGACGAAAACGGGAATCTGAAAAGCAGCCGAACCTATCGCAGTGCATTTCGAGAGGGGAGAGAGATCGCAACAGTAGAGGAGCTGGTCATCGAGATCGAGGCGCAGTACCATCGCTTTGCGGCCCTGGTGGGCGCAGAGCCGGACTATTTCGAGGCCCATGCGGTCATGAGCCGGAACCTGGTCGCTGCACTGGAGATCGTGGCCCGGCGCTTCGGCCTGCGGTACAGCGCCATGGCCCCCGGTGACAGGGTGAGCACCTTTGCCGGGCGGCCCATCGCCTGCTGTCACATGGGCAGCATGGAGGCGGACTATGACCCGGCGGCCACCCTCAGGGCGGGTGTGCAGAGTGCAAGAGAGGATATGCCCAATATTTTCGTCTGCCACCCCGGTTATCTGGACGCCTTTCTGCTGCGCTCCTCCAGCCTGACCGTCAACCGCACGCTGGAGGTGGAAATGCTCTGCGACCCGGCGAACCGTCAATGGCTCGCAGAACAGGGCGTAGAGCTAATTACCTACAGAGACATCTGACACCAAAATTAGACCCTGAAAAACGGAAAACCGACAGAGCGGTACCGCTTCAACACGGTACCGCTCTGCCGGTATTTTTTGCTCTACGCCTGATCTTCCCGCATGAGATAGCGCACCAGCAGCTCCACCAGAATGTCAAACATGACCGGAGAGAGAGAACTGGTCTCCGGGTCCGGCGTGAGGTAGGGGAGCACGATAGTTCTGTCCACCTGATTTCCGTAGGCGTGCATGCTGTTGGCGGTCACCAGCAGCACCTTGCCGTTTGTCCGGCAGGCATCCTGCATAATGTGCGCCCCGGCGCTGACGGAAAAGACGATCAGCAGGTCGTTTTCCCCCATCACATCCGCCACCTCAATCAGCAGATCCCGGCTGACTGCGTGGAAGATGCGCCGACCCTTGCGGATGAGGATTTCAAACAGCAGGGCGGGCTGAAAGCTCTTGCCTGTGCCGGTGAGAAATACCCGGTCAAAGCCGTCGATGTAGGCCGCCGTCTCTGTCAGAAATTCGTCTGTCAGCAGCTGCTCCCCCTGCTGGATCGTCTGATAGAGGTCGTTAAAGTAGGCGAGATGGTCTGTCCCCTGTGCGCCCAGGTCTTCCTGGGTCGCCTGCCATGTGATCAGTGCGACCCGGAAATCCTGATACCGGTTGTAACCCAGCCCCTTGACAAAGCGGGACAGCGTGGGCTGGGAGACCCCGCACTCCTCGGCTAAGGTGCTGGTCGTCATGTGAACAATACGGGAGGGATTTTGCGAGATCGTCTTGTAAATCAGCATTTCATTCTGGGTAAAGCTGTCCTTGTGAGCCTCCATGCGCTGCAATGGATTCATACATACCTCTCCTGTCGTTGATTCAGTCGTTCTCTCTAATCATAAATACTTTTATTCAAAAAATCAATACGCTTTGAATATTTTTTTCATGTTCGAGCATTGCCGGGGGGAAACGGCGGAAACGTTATGACAGAAATGGAGGGAAACGGCACAGTAAAATCTGTCAATTTGCACAAATTGCAAAAAGGACTTTTGTACAAAACGTGAATTTACAAATTGTTCAAATTGGTGTATAAATAATTTATTCAAACATTCAGGAATGGATGTTTCATTTAAGAAAGGAGCAATCATATGGGAATTATCTCGGCAAGAGTGGACAACCGTCTCCTGCACGGCATTGTGGCGACCCAGTGGGCCCCCTTCATCGGGGCGCAGCGGGTCATGGTCATTGACGACCACATCGCATCGGATCCGCTTTTGAAGAGCGGAATGCAGATGGGCAAGCCTGCCGGATGCGCACTGTCCATTATCACGGAGGCGACTGCACGGACCAACTTCTCTGCCGGTAAGTACCGCAATCAGACCGTCTTTGTCATCGTACAGGATCCGGCAATCCTGCTGCGGCTGATGGAGCAGGGGGAGGCCATCCCCCAGGTGGTCGTAGGCGGCACCGTCGCACCGGCAGAGGGAACGGAAGCGGTTCAGGTCAGCCGTCGGGCCTTTGTCACCAAAGCGGACCAGGAGGTCTACAGAGCTCTGGCTGCCGGAGGTGCAAAACTGACGGTTCAGTACGTCCCCAAGGACAAGGAAGAGCCGCTCAGTCAGTACATTTCCCTGTGAGGGGAGAAAGAAAAGGAGTTGACTTGTAAATGACCCCAATTCAAGTGGTCCTGATTATTGCCATCGCATTTTTCCAGGGCTTTGACGCATATGGAACCCAGATCGTACCGTCCAACCACATCGTATTTGGTTTCCTGGCCGGTCTGGCCATGGGCGACTGGCAGACAGGCCTGGCCATCGGCGCATCCTGCCAGCTGATGAGCCTGGGCGTCGCCGCCATCGGCGGCTCCTCCGTCCCCAACTATGGCCTGGCGGCCATCCTGGGCACCGCAGTTGCCATCTCCAGCAATGCGGACATGGAGTCCGGCCTGACCATCGGCGTGGCCGTGGCTATGCTGTATGTCCAGCTGGACGTGATTGTGAAGATCCTCAACGGCTTTATCGCCCGCAGGGCTGAGAAGTATTGCGATGAGGGCAAGTTCACCGCCATGGAGCGTATCATTCTTATTTCCCCCATTATGATGGGCCTGGCAACCGCCCTGCCCACCGCCATCTACTGCTGGGTCGGCGTTGACGCCGTCAACTGGCTGCTGGACGCTATGCCCGCCTGGTTCACCGGCGGACTCTCCATCGCCGGAGCTGCCCTTCCCGTCGTCGGTATGGGACTGCTGCTCAACTATATGCCCACCAAGAAGTGGTTCGGCTGCGTGATGCTGGGCTTCGTGCTGGCCACCTACTTCGATATGGGCTCTCTGATGAGCGGCGTTATTCCTGTGGCACTGCTCGGCGGCGTCTGGGCCTATGAGGTTTACAAGAGCAAAACCAGCGCTCCCGCCACCACTGCGGCAGGAAGCCCGGATATGGGAGGACTTGAAGATGAGTAAAGAACCCGTATTGACGAAAAAAGACTTGTTCCAATGCGCCCGCCGCTGGCTGCTCGGCTCCTCTACCTTCAACTACGAGAACCAGATGGCCACCACCTGCGTCTATTCTCAGATGAAGGCGCTGCGGAAGATGTATCCCAATGATGAGGATTATAAGAAGTCTCTGAAGAACCAGTTCAAGTATTTCAACATCAACCCGCCCATGGGCTCCATCCTGCTGGGCATGACCCTGGCCATCGAGGATCGGGAGGGTCTGGATGCTCTGGACACCGTCAACGACATGAAGGTCAGTCTGATGGGCTCCATCTCCGGCATCGGCGACACCATCATGTGGGCGCTGATCCCCACCGTCTTTGGCTCCATCGCCGCCTATATGGGGCTGGAGGGCAATCCCTTTGGCCTGATCCTGTATGTGTTGGCAAACTTGGCTATCTTTGTGGGCAAGTTCTTCCTGTGGGACGCCGGCTATCACATGGGCTCCCGGCTCATCACCGCCATGAGCAGCACCCTGTCGGCGCTGACAGAGGCCGCTTCTATCCTCGGCCTGACCGTGGTCGGCTTCCTGATCGCCACCACGGTAGACATCAATTTGGGGCTGACATTTACCATGGGAGATGTGGCCATAGACGTTCAGACAGACATTCTGGACAGCATCTTCCCCTGCATCCTTCCCATCTGCGCCACCTATATTGTCTATAGGCTCATCAAGAATAAGGTCAACCTGACCTGGATCATTTTGGGCATTATCGCCATCAGTATGCTGGGCGCAGCCACCGGTATTCTGGCCTGACCCTCAACGAACCCCTGGCCCGAAATGGGCCAGGGGACTTATTGGAGATGATGAACGATGAAACGATATGTATTTGCCACCCACCACAGCATGGCGACCGGTCTGCGGGATACGATGGAGTTCCTGACCAAGACGGAGGACGCCCTCTACGACATCTCCGCCTACATGAACGCCGCCGGAGACGAGGATCTGGCCAGCGTCGTGGCCGACCTGTTTGCCGGGTTTGACCCGGAGGACACGGTGGTCATTATGACCGACCTAATGAGCGGCAGCGTCAACCAGAAATTCTTCCCCTATATCGGCGAAAAGGTGTTTCTTCTCTCCGGCGTCAACGTGCCGCTGGCAATGCAGCTCATGCTGGCAGATGAGGACGAGCTGACCTGCGACTACATCGAGGAGTGCGTGGAGGAGGCCCGCAGCCAGTTGCTGTTGCTCAACACCAACCTGCCCCAAGAGGGCGATGAGGACGAGTGATGAAGCAGTATTTTACCAGTGAAAAGCTGTCCGGGCGGGTCACACGCATCCGGGACATTCTGGGCGTGGCGCTGTACCTGGTGGAAGGCGACCAGCGTGCGTGTGTGATCGACACAGGTCACGGCCTGGGCAATCTGCGGGCCTATGTGGAGACGCTGACCGACAAGCCGACCTTTGTCGTCCTGACCCACGGCCATGTGGATCACGCCAATGGGGCCGCCCTGTGGGACGAGGTCTACATGAACCACGCCGACCTGGGCGTATATGCTGAACACAGCAGTCTGGAAAAACGCCGCCGCCAGTTTGCCGAGTGGCCCCAGACCAGGGACATTCCGGTGGAGGAGTACAACCCCATCCGCACAGCGCCCTTCCTGCCGCTGGAGGATCAGCAGACGTTTGACCTGGGAGGCGTCACGCTGGAGGCGGTGGCCGCACCGGGCCACACGCCCGGCATGATGATGATCCTGATCCGGGAGGAGCGGATGATGCTGTTCGGAGACGGGTGCGGCCTGCAGGTGCTGATGTGCTTCCCCACCAGCAGCCCCATCTCCCACTATCTGGCGGTGCTGGAGCACATCAAGCTCTATGAGCCGCAGTACGACCTGATCCTCCGCAATCACGGCGCCTGTGAGTCTCCCAAGGAGCTGTTGGACAACTGCATCGCCTGCTGCCGGGACATTCTGGACGGGTGCGATGCAAAGCAGCCCACCTATTTTGAAAACATCCCGGTACTCAGCGCCCGGCCCATCGATGGGAACAACCAGCGTGCGGACGGAAAAGAGGGCAATATCCTTTACACAGAGGATAAACGCTGTTAAAATAACATCATAACGCAGAAAGGACTGCTCGGCACAATGAAACAGTTTGAATACACCGTCAACGACCCCCTGGGGATTCATGCCCGTCCGGCGGGAATGTTAGCCAAGCTGGCCAAGACCTTCCCCGGCACGGTTGTCACCGTCACCAAGGGCGGGACCACAGTAAAGGCCAGTCAGCTCATGAAGCTGATGGGTCTGGGCGTCAAGGGCGGTGACACCGTCACTGTGGCGGCAGAGGGCGGAGATGAGTCCGCCGCCATCGAGTCGCTGCAGAGCTTCTTTGCAGAAAATCTGTAAGAGAAATGATAAGCTGCGTCCGTTCCGGCTTGCGGGCGGACGCAGTTTTTTTATCAAAAGGAGGTCTTTTTGTGAAGATCCTACAGGGCAAGGGCGTGTCCAAAGGCGTGACCAGCGGGCCGCTGTACTTTTTCCGGCGCAGCTCCGGAGAGATTCCCCATTATACCACAGATGACATAGAAAACGAAAAAAGCCGTCTGGCCCAGGCCCAGGAGAAATCCATGGCCCAGCTGGACGCGCTGGCGGAACAATGCCGGGCAGAGGCGGGGGAGGAATCCGCCGTCCTCTTTGAGACTCACGCCATGTTCGTGGAGGACGAGGACTATGTGGACTGCATCCTGTCCGCGCTGGAGGAGGAGCACTGCAATGTGGAGTATGCCGTCGGCCAGGCAGGAGAGCAGTTCGCCGCCATGTTCGCCGCTATGGACGATGAGTATATGCAGGCCAGGGCCGCCGACATCAGGGATGTCACCCGGCGTATTTTGAACAACCTCATGGGCATCGTGGAGGGCGGCATCGACTCGGAGGAGCCGGTCATCCTGGCTGCCGACGACCTGGCCCCCTCGGAGACCCTCCAGCTGGACAAGAGCAAAATCCTCGGCTTTATCACCCAGGGCGGCTCCGGCAACAGCCATACGGCGATCCTGGCCCGGACTATGGGCATCCCCGCCATCTGCGGCCTGGGGGATGAACTGGAGCAGAGCTACGAGGGCCGGACGGCCTACATCGACGGTGAGACCGGACAGGTTGTGCTGGAGCCGGATGCGCTGACCCTCCAATCCTTCCGGGAGAAGCTGGCCAAACAGGAGCAGATGCGGGAGCTGATGCAGACCATGAAGGGCCAGGAGGACGTGACCCTGGACGGGCGGCACATCAAGCTCTACTGTAACATCGGCTCTCCGGAGGATGTCAGCGCCGTCCTCTCCAACGATGGCCAGGGCATCGGCCTGTTCCGCTCCGAGTTCCTGTACCTGGCCGCCAGCGACTACCCCACCGAGGAGGAGCAGTTCCAGGCGTACAAATCGGTGGCGGAGGCCATGGGCGGCAAGCGGGTCATCATCCGCACCCTGGACATCGGGGCGGACAAGCAGGTGGACTACTTCCATCTGACGAAAGAGGAGAACCCCGCCATGGGCCTTCGGGCTATCCGTATCTGTCTGAACAGGCCGGAGGTGTTCCGCACCCAGCTGCGGGCGCTATACCGGGCCTCCGCCTATGGCAAGGTGGCTATCATGTTTCCCATGATCACCTCCGTCTGGGAGGTGGAGGCGTGCAGGCGGGCCTGTGAAGCGGTCATGGCGGAGCTGACCGCAGAGGGCATCCCCTTCAATCCGGAGACCGAGATCGGCATTATGGTGGAGACGCCCGCCTCCGTCTTTATGGCAAGGGACCTGGCGAAGCTGGTGGACTTCTTCTCTGTGGGCACCAACGACCTGACCCAGTACACTCTGGCCTGTGATCGGCAGTGCAATAATCTGGGCAAATTCTTCGACCCACACCATCCCGCCGTGCTGCGGGCGCTGAAAATGGCCGCCGACGCCGCCCACGCAGAGGGCATCTGGATTGGCATCTGCGGTGAGCTGGGGGCAGATTTGTCTCTGCTGCCCACCTTCCTGGCCATGGGCATCGATGAGCTTAGCGTCTCTCCCGCCAGCGTGCTGCCCCTCCGGGCGGCCATCCGTGAGAGCGACACCCGGGCCTGTACGTTGGAATTGCTGGAGCAGTAGGCCATGCGACTAACAGCGTAAGCCTTTCCCCCCACATAATCAAAAGAGGTTTGCCTCATTTGCCGCCGTAGCCTGCCCGATATTAGCAGACTGCGGCGGCGATTTTTTGTTTTGCGGCGGCTTCTATTCCGGCACGCTGCATTGTGTCACTGTCATTGATCGGGTTCCTCCCCAGCCTGCTCCAGCATCCGCTTGGCAAGCTCCTGGAACAGCGCCCTGCTCTCCTCATCCATCGGAGCGACCGTTCCCACATAGGCGGCCATTGCTGCGGAAACATCATCGGCGGTCAGTTCTGCCTCCGGCTTGTCCGGCAATGCCTCACGAATCCCCTGAACTGCGGCGGCGGTTGCGGCTGCCCCAGACGGGTCGTTCGGGAAATCCTTTTTCCCGCAGTACCTTCACCCGATAGCCGACGCTGTCCTTGTCCATATCCATCTCATTATTTCCCATTTCAAGCCACCTCCTGACTGCTCCTATGATAACATACCCTGTGCAAATTTGCAATTTCAGCGGCATATTTCGACCCTGTTTACGTTGTTCGTGCGAAATCGGACAGCGTTCTTTTTTTACCGTAAGAT
>JAJQFJ010000013.1 GCA_021201185.1 Clostridiales bacterium | reverse complement strand
TTGCCACGCTGAGTACGATTTTTGAACTTTGAAAAAGTTCTAAAAATCGTTTTTTATTGCACGCGAAGGGGGCTTTTTGCCCCCTCCTCCGCACCCCCGCTGCTCTGTCGCGGAAGTCTCAAGCGTTTTTTGACAGTCTCTAATACTGCACTCACGACGATTACGACCCGTACATCTCCCGGGTGATGGCCTGTCCCGCCGGGGTGCCGGCGATGCCGCCCATGGCGGTCTCCCGGAGGGCGGTGGGCAGGCTCCGGCCCACGTGGTACATGGCGTCCAGCACCTGGTCGGGGGGAATGGGGCAGGTCATGCCTGCCAGGGCCAGATCGGCGGAGAGCAGGGCGTTCACCGCCTGGGAGGCGTTCCGCTGGGCGCAGGGGATCTGCACCAGCCCGGCGATGGGGTCGCAGACCAGGCCCATGACGTTGATCATGGCGTGGCTCATGGCGGTGAGGCTCTGCTCCGGGGTGCCGTCCATGAGATAGACCGCCCCGGCGGCGGCCATGGCGGCGGCGGCCCCGCACTCCGCCTGACAGCCCCCCTCCGCCCCGGAGACGGTGGCGTTCTGGGTGATGACCGCCCCCACGCCGCTGGCAATGACCAGGGTCTCCAACACCTTCCGGTGAGGGATGTCCCGCTCCTCCTCCAGGGTGAGCAGGACGGCGGGGACGATGCCGCAGGACCCGGCGGTGGGCATGGCGCAGATGCGGCCCATGGAGGCGTTGTACTCGCTGCACGACAGGGCCCGGGCCATGACCCGGTTGAGCATGGGGCCGCAGAGGGTCTCGCCGCTGGCGGCGTAGTTGGCCTGGGCCTGGGCGATACCGGTGATGAGGGTGGGCTGGCCGGTGTGGCCCGGCTGGGGAGTCTCCAGGGCGGCGGCGGCGGAGCGGGCCATAATGGTGTAGCGCAACTCCATCCGCTCAAAAATTTTCTCCTCGCTCTGGCCGTTCAGCGCCTGCTCCTCGGCACAGATGGCCTTCCAGAGGGGCCAGTCCCGCTCCCGGCACAGGGCGAGCATGCTGTCAAAATGAGAATACATATCGTTCACGCCTCCGACGGGTTGAGGATGATGGCGTTCTGCACGCCACGGAGCTGGATGAGGGTGTCCCGAATGTCGGCGGGGATGGCGGAGTCCGTCTCGATGACGGAGCAGGCCACGCCCCCCTTCCGCTTCCGGCCGCAGCGGAGCACGCCGATGTTGATGTTGGCATAGGCCAGCTCGGCGCAGATGCGGCTGAGCATGCCGGGCCGGTCCTCGTAGATGACCAGCAGGGTGGGGAAGTCCAGGGTCACGTCGGTCTCGATGCCGTCGAAGCTGGTGACCAGCACCCGGCCGCCCCCCACCGAGCTGCCCACGATCCGGGTGTGGCTGCCGTCCTGGAGGGTGAAGTCCATGACCACCGAGTTCTCGTGGGCGTCCCCCAGGTCGGTGGGATAAAAGTCGTAGGTGATGCCCCGCTCCTGAGCGACCTGGAAGGAGCGCTTCATCTCCTCGTCCTCCTGCCGGATGCCCAGGACACCGGCCACCAGGGCCAGATCGGTGCCGTGGCCGTGATAGGTCCGGGCGAAGGAGCCGTGGAGACCGAAGGAGACATGGGTAAAGGGCTGGCTGAGAAAGAGGGTGGCCAGACGGCTCAGACGGGCGGCCCCGGCCGTGTGAGAGCTGGAGGGGCCGACCATGATGGGCCCGGCCACCTCAAACATACTGACGATCATGGGATACCTCCGTCGGTTCACAGCAGATTGTCCGCGGGCGGTGGAAAAGCACCGCTTCCGGCACAGTGAGCTCTTACGGTATATTATAACGTTTTTTCCGCCTGACACAAGGCTTTTTCAAAAATCCAAAACGGTGCGGAGAAAAAGAAAACAGAATTTTTGAATCCCCTCTTGTCTTTTTGGGGGAGATGTGTTATTCTTTTCCAGACACCGTTTTGGAGGAGATCAAAAGTGGAGAAACAGATTCCGGGGCAGCAGGAGGTTGCCCTTGTCATTATGGCTGCCGGGCTGGGCTCCCGGTACAGCGGCGGCATCAAGCAGCTGGAGCCGGTAGGCCCCAACGGCGAGATCATCATGGATTATTCCATTCACGACGCCATTGAGGCGGGGTATACCCGGGTGATCTTCATCATCCGGAAGGACATCGAGGCGGATTTCCGCACCGCCATCGGCGACCGCATCCAGGAAGTCTGCGCCCGGCGGGGCGTCCGGGTGGACTATGCCTTTCAGGAGCTGCGGGACCTGCCGGAGGGCTATGACTTCCCGGAGGGACGCACCAAGCCCTGGGGCACCGGTCAGGCGGTGCTGGCCTGCCGGGAGCTGATCCGGGAGCCGTTCGTGGTCATCAATGCCGACGACTATTACGGCAAGGAGGCCTTCGTCAAGCTGCGGGCCTTCCTGCTGGCAAACAGCGGGGCGGAGCGGCGGTTCTGCATGGCGGGCTTTATCTTGAAGAACACCCTCAGCGAGCACGGAGGCGTCACCCGGGGCATCTGCCAGGTGGACGACGAGTTCCGGCTGATGACGGTCAAGGAGACTAAGCACATCGTTAAGACGGAGGACGGCGCGGCCGTCCAGGAGGGGGAGACGCTCCTGCCCATCAACAGCGGCAGCCACGTGTCCATGAATATGTGGGGGCTGACCGGAGAGATGCTCCGCATCCTGGAACGGGAGTTCCGGGTCTTCCTGGAGGGGATGCACGACCCCATGAAGGAGGAGTTCCTGCTCCCCACCGTCATGGACGACCTGCTCCGGCGGGGAGAGGTCTCCGTCCAGGTGCTGGAGACGCAGGACAAGTGGTTCGGCGTCACCTACCGGGAGGACAAGCCTCTGGTGGTCCGGTCCTTCCGGGAGCTGATCGACCAGGGCGTCTATGCCGAGGACCTGTACAGCAAATAAACCTATCCACAAGAAAGCCCGTCCCCCCGGAATCACTCCGGAGAGACGGGCTTTTTTTGCCTTCTTATGCCGGGAAAAAGGAGGAGACGATGGGGATGGTCACCAGACATAGCAGGGTAGAGGTGATGATGCCGCTGGTCAGGGTGTCCGTGTCCATGTCGTACTGGTTGGCCAGCATGACCGGCATATTCCCGGCGGGCATGGCGGCCAGAAGTACCAGGGCGGAGACCATCATGCTGTCCGGCAGCAGCCGCCCCAGCACCAGGGCCAGCAGGATAGGCAGGGCCAGCATCCGCACCGCCAGGAAGAGATAGACCCGGGGGTTGGTCAGCACCTTTTTCAGAGAGGTGGTGGCCAGGCTGATGCCCAGCACCACCAGCGAGAGGAAGGTGGTGCAGTTGCCGATATAGCTCAGGGTATCCCCCAGAAACTCCGGGACGGAGACGGGCAGCAGATAGAGGGCGATGGCGATGTAGCAGGCCACCAGGCCGGGGTTGAACAGGGAGGAGAGACGGAAGGGGATGGGCTTCCCCACCGCCTTGGAGACGGCGTGGTAGCCGTAGCTGTAAAAGAGCAGGGAGTACATCACGTTGAAGATGACCACATACAGCATGGCGGAGGAGCCCAGAATGGAGAGGGTCACCGGGATGCCCACAAAGCCCACATTCCCGAAGAGGGAGAGCATATGATAGGAGGTGCGCTCCTCCTTAGGGGTCCTGGTCAGGACGGGCATCAGCTCGCCCACCACAAGGAAGGCGGCGTAGATCACGAGACAGACCAGAGCGGTGACGCCCAGCTTCTCCAGGCTGAACTCGGAGGTGTCCTCCAGGGCGCTGACCACGATCATCGCCGGGCTGCACAGCTGGACGATCATGGCGGACAGCTCCTTGCTGCCCTTTTCGGAGACGATGCCCAGCCGGAACAGCAGAACGCCGACGCCCAGCAGCAGGGCAATGGTGAGCATTTTACTGAAGATCAGGAGCATAAAGGCCCTCCCTTAGACAAACGGTTGACATAAAAATAAAACGGACGGAGGTCCGCCGGAACGATTTGTATTATACTATGCCAAAGCGACAGAGAAAATGGACAAAATAGCAGAATTCCGGCGGCGGTTTCGTTCCGGAATTGAAATTTTGGTAAGAGCCGGTCCGGGACTTGATGAAATGTGGAGAACATGGTAAAATAAGCTATCGTTTCGTGCGTAGATAAGGGAGCGTGGAGACATGAACGGCGAAAGGATTACCAACGACACTCTGCGGCAGGAGGCGGAGGCGCTGTCCGGCAAGATGAGAGATCTGTACCGCATCATCCATCAGAACCCGGAGCTGGGGCGGCAGGAGCATGCCACCTCCGTCCTGGTGGAGCGGCGGCTGCTGGCTATGGGGCTGGAGACGGAGCGGGTGGCGGACACGGGAATCGTGGGCCTGCTCCGGGGCGGCAGACCGGGAAAGACGGTGGCCATCCGGGCGGAGCTGGACGCCCTGCCCATCCGGGAGGAGAGCGGCCTGCCCTGGGCGTCTCAGAACGAGGGGGTCATGCACGCCTGCGGCCATGACTTCCACACCGCCGCCCTGCTGGGGACCGCCCAGCTCCTGGCCGCCCACCGGGAGGAGCTGCCGGGAAACGTGAAGTTCTTCTTCCAGCCCAACGAGGAGGGGGACGGAGGCGCGGAGCTGATGATCCGGGACGGATGTATGGAGCAGCCCCACGTGGACGCCGTCTTTGGCCTCCACTGTGACAGCCAGCTCCCCGCAGGGGAGATCTCGGTGATGGAGGGGCGCATCTGCGCCGCCTCCAACCCCTTTACCGTCACCCTCCGGGGCCGGGGGGCCCACGGGGCGAAGCCCCACGAGGGGGACGACGTGATCGTGGCGGGGGCGCAGATCGTCACCGCCATCCAGACCCTGGTCAGCCGGAGAACGGCCCCCACAGAGCCGGTGGTCATCTCAGTGGGCACCTTCCACAGCGGCGTGGCGGGGAACGTGCTGGACACGGAGGCCCGGCTCACCGGCATCATCCGCACCCTGGGAAGTGACCGCCGCCGGGAGATCACCGGTCAGTTCCGGGAGATGGTGGAGACCATCGCCCATGCCATGGGCTGCCAGGCGGAGGTGGTCATCGAGGAGAGCTATCCCGGCGTCCGGAACGACGCCGCCATGACCCGTCTGGTGCGCCGGAGCGCCGCCGGACTGCTGGGAGCGGAAAACGTCCATGTGGGCACGGAGCCATCCATGGGGACGGACGACTTTGGCTATTTCAGCCACCTTGCCCCGGGCTGTTACTTCCAGCTGGGGACGGCGGACCCGTCCTGGCCGGAGCGGTGGCGCTCCCACACCCCCCAGTTCCGGGTGTCGGAGCAGGCCCTGCCCATCGCCGCCGCCCTCCATGCCAGGATCGCGGTGGACTATCTGACGGAGCATGAAAACAGCTCAAACGCCTGAGATTTGACGACAATGAAAAGCAGCACCCCTGACGAAGAACGTCGGGGGTGCTGCTGTGTTTGACATATCCTCACTTGACCCGGAGCACGTCCTGATAGAACTGGTCCAGAGCCTCCTTGGTGGGGAAGTTGGCCACATACATCTGGTTGCCCATGGCCCCGGAGAGAGCATCGGGGATGCGGCCCACCATCTTCATGTTGGCGGCGTACTTGCTCATGATGTCGGCGTGGCTGTAGACGAAGTCCTTGCCGTCCCGGCGGCCGGCGTAGGCGCAGAAGGCGTGCTCTCCCTCGGGGAGAGAGGACTTGTCAAAGGCAATCATGTCGGCCCAGATCTTGTACACGTCGGTGCTGTGGGCAAAGTCCATCATATCCGGGGAGAAGCCGCCGCAGGGGCGCATATTGACCTCCAGAGCCACCACCTGGCCTTTTTTGCCCAGACTCTTCTGGTCCTCGGTGAGGCGGAAGAACTCGAAGTGGACGAACCGGCTCTTGACGCCGAAGGCCTTGACGGTGGCCCGTCCGGCGGCTCGGGTGTCCTCCGGCAGCTCCTTGAGAATGTAGTAGATGGAGTTGTCGTTGTCGTTGACGATGTCCATGATGGAGTTGGGAGTGACGTTGCCCGTCTCGAACAGGGGCTCTCCGTTGGAGTCGATGATGGCGTCGTAGGAGTTGACCTCCGCGTGGACGAACTCCTCCATGATATAGGTCACGGCGGGGTCCTTCACCTCGAAGAACCGCTTCAGCTCCTCGTCGTTGGACAGCTTATGGGTGTCGGAGGCCCCCACGCCGTTGTCCGGCTTGACGATGACGGGATACTTCACTCGGCGGATGAAGTTCTTGCAGCCCTCCACCGTGTCTACCAGGTGATACCGGGCCACGGGGATGCCCGCCTTGCGGTAGTACGTCTTCATCTTGGACTTGTACTTGATGCGGGGCATATCCTCCACCTGGAAGCCGCTGGTGATGTGGAAGGCGGTGCGGAGCTTGGCGTCCCGCTCCAGCCAATACTCGTTGTTGGACTCCAGCCAGTCGATGGGGCCGTGCTTGAAGATCAGGAAGGCCACCGCACGATAGACCTCGTCATAGTTCTCCAGGTTGCTCACCTTGTAGTATTCGTTCAGGCTGGCCTTCAGGTCGGCGGACAGCTCGTTATACGGCTGGTCGCCGATGCCCAGGACGTTCATTCCGTTCTTCTTCAGCTCCCGGCAGAACAGCCAGTAGTTGGTGGGGAAGTTGGGAGAGATGAAGATAAAGTTTTTCATAGGGATCGCTCGCTTTCGTTTTCTCAGGTTTTTATGATGAAATGGTTCGGATTGTCCGGTTTAGCTGAGCAGGTAGGGCACGAAGTAGGCCACCTGCTTATACCACCAGGGCCAGTCGTGGCAACAGTCATAGCCCCAGTAGTCCACCCAGGTATGGATGCCCTTGCTCTGGAGGATGCCGTGGAGCTGCCGGGTGGAGTCGGGCAGCTCCCAGTTGCCCAGGCCCACGCAGATCACCGACTTCTTTTGGTTGTACAGCTCGATATAGGGGTGATCCTCCGGCAGATTGGCCATATAGTGGACAGGGGAGTTCTGGTACACCACCTCGTCCATATAGCCGTCAAAGCCGTAGTCGGCGGTGTAGATGCCGCTGAGGGCCAGCAGCCCGTCGAACAGGTCGGGGCGGCGGTAGAACAGGTTGGCGGCGTGGGTGGCTCCCAGGCTGCACCCAAAGGCGATGACGCCGGGATATCCCTCCCAGCCGTTGCGCTCGTTGGCAAGGCCCCGGAGGAAGGGCACCATCTCGTCGGTGATATAGCGCATCCACTGCTCATGGCGGCGGGCGCGCCAGTAGGGGTCGCCGCTCTTGTTGGACCAGGTCTCCTTGTCCAGAGTGTCGATGGACAGCACCATGACCTGGCCGGATTCGATCCAGGGGGCCCAGGCGTCGGTCATCTTATAGTTTTCAAAGTCATAGAACCGCCCGTCCTGGCAGGGGATAAAAATCACCGGGCGTCCGGCGTGGCCGTAGAGCTTGCACTCCATCTCCCGGTCCAGAGCGGGGCTGTAGTCTTTAAAGTAGTTTGTTTCCATCTCTCTGTCTCTCCCTGTGGGGGTAAGTGGGTCGCTGTGTCCGCCGGGTCAGGGCCGGTACAGCAGCACGTTGAGGAAAAAGGGGATCTGCTTTTCCCAGCAGGCCTCGCAATGGTCGCCTCTGGGGACGATACGGCTGGTGAGCAGCACCTTCCGGTCCAGCAGCATGGCGGTGACCTCGCCGAACTGGTGGGCCATATTGGAGTGGAACTTCATCTCCCGGGAGCCGTAGTCCATGTACACCACCGTATCCGGGTCAAGAGGGGCCTTGAGGATCATGTCCTCCAGCTGGTCGGGGGCAAACCAGATGGAGGGGGAGAGGGCCGCCGCCCGGGAGAACACGTCGTTGTAGGCCAGCACCCCGTACAGGCTCATCAGCCCGCCCATGGAGCTGCCCCCCAGAAAGGTGTTGGCCCGGTCGGGGAGGGTGCGGTATTTCCCGTCGATGAGAGGCTTGAACACCTCCACGAACCAGTCCATGGTGTGCTTGCCCCGGCCCCGGATGGAGCCAAGGGTGGGGTCGCGGAAGGTGAAGGGGGAATACTCTGACAGACGGCCCCCGTCGGGGCTGTGGTTGCACTCCACGGCGGCCACGATCAGGTCGGTGTCGGTATAGTCCAGATACTTGCCCATGCCCCAGCTCTTGCCGTAGGTGGCGTCCTCGTCGAAAAAAACGTTGTGTCCGTCGAACATATAGAGGACGGGATACCGCCGCTCGGGCTCCTCCTCGTAGGAGGTGGGGAGGTAGACGTAGTCCCGCCGGGATTCCGGGCCGGTGGGAGCGGGAAAGAGAATATCCCAGGTTTCGATCATAACAGAAATTGCCTCCTGTAAAATCGCTGCATCGCATGTACCAACAAAGTTTAGCACAGGAATCACAGGATTTCAACGTTGATTTTAACGAAGTGCCGCCAAAAGAGAGCTGAGTCATTTGGAAACGCAGACAAAACCGGCCTCTGTCGGAGAACAGAAACCGGTCGAAAGAGGCAACACCCGGATTCGAACCGGGGAATCAGGGTTTTGCAGACCCACGCCTTACCACTTGGCTATGTTGCCATATGGAAAACAGGAGCAACTTCATTGCTCCTGTTTTCATTTGGAGCGGAAGACGAGGCTCGAACTCGCTACCTCCACCTTGGCAAGGTGGCGCTCTACCAGATGAGCTACTCCCGCAAAACGCTTTCACAGAGGAAAGCGTGGTGCCTCCGATCGGAATCGAACCAATGACACGGGGATTTTCAGTCCCCTGCTC